>JANWJP010000018.1 GCA_025451895.1 Robertmurraya sp. | reverse complement strand
GGACAAAACGGCCTTGAAAATGAATCAAGCTGTCCTCAAGAATGGTTTAAGGGGACAAAACGACTTTGAAAATGAATCAAGCTGTCCTCATGAATGGCTTAAGCGGACAAAACGGCCTTGAAAAATGAATCAAGCTGTCCTCATGAAGGGCTTAAGGGGACAAAACGGCCTTGAAAATGGTTCAAGCTGTCCTCATGAAGGGTTTAAGGGAACAAAATGGCTATGAAAATTGTTTAAGATGTCCTCATAAACGGCTCAAGAAGGCATACCGTTGTTGAAACTAGTTCCAAATGTCTTCCAAAATGGCCTGGCAGACAAACTCCGTTGGAAAAAGGGTAATTTGTCTCCATGAACATCAGACACCCCGCCTTTATATTTGCTAAAACCATTTAAGCCCTCACGAAACCAACAAACTTAACTCCGGAAAAGGAAAATCAACCTTATCCATCATCTATCATCCTATTTGTCTTTCCACCGTCTTTTTTCCATCTCCGGGCCTTTCTTTTCAAAATACCCAAGCTAACCAAAAGAATTCCTTATTCTTTCTTCTCACTTTGTTCATTTTTATAAATCCGAAGACCGACAAATATTATTTTAAAGTGACTTAAATCACTACAACGCTAATTGAGAAAGATTATCATAAACATAAAATACAATGAATGATTTTTCATGGGGAGTTGATACTATGGAGAGCGAAAACATTGTCAAATTAGATGTTCGTGAAGACTTGAAGCTCAAAAAAGAGCCTTTTGATAAAATCATGAGTGTTGTCAAACAACTAAAGGAAGGGCAGGTTTTTGAACTTCATGCTCCTTTTAATCCTATCCCCCTTCATAAAGTGTTGGGACGGAAGGGATTTAAGCATGAAGCAGAAAAAATAGAGAAAAGACATTGGAAAGTGATTTATCGGAAGAAGGAGGAATAAAGTGTGAAAACGCTTGATAATAGAGGACTTGAGCCGCCCCAGCCGATGATGCGGACTTTAAAAAGCCTGGATGAGATGAAAAAGGGTGAGAAGTTGGCAATCATTAATGACCGCCGTCCGATGTTTTTATATGAAGAATTGGACGAACGCGGTTATCATCATGAGACGGAACCGCAGGAAGATGGCAGCTTTAAAATTATCATTACAAAAACAACGGATGAGTGATAGTTCGCGATGATGAATGAAGCAAATCTGAAAACAGATACAAATATCAAGCTTCCACTCAGCTTCATTATTTTTGCTTTAATTGCTTTTGCTGCCTCACAGATTGTTTTGTTTGTTAACAGCGGTGACTTGCTTGCCGGAGAATTCAGGTTGCCTAAAATATGGATGTCTGCTCACTTTATGCTACTGGGTTTTGCTTTGATGACAGCGATGGGAGCAATGTACCAGCTTATTCCGGTTACATTTCTGACGCCGATTTGGAATCAGGGGTTTGGATTTGTCCAGTTTGCTGTTACGGCGATTGGGCTCAGTTCCTTTGCGATTCTGTTGGGCTATCGGCCGAATTTAGCCATACACGGCGCTATTCTTTTTATTATCGGTGTCTTGATGTTTTTATTCCAAATGGCGATGACTTTAAGGGCGCGCAAAGAAAGGAATATTATGTCTTATTTTATTATTTATGCGCTGACCAGTTTGCTGCTGACCATTATTTTCGGATTTATGTTGGCCTATAATTTAGCATTTGGGGAGTTTTTTGCCCATCTGTCTGTGCTGTTGTCCCATATTACTTTTGGGGTCGCGGGCTGGTTTACTTTATTGATTTTTACTCTTTCTTATAAACTTGTACCCATGTTCAGTTTGTCACACGGTTTTTCCATGAAGTGGTCTAAAGCGGCTCTGTCTTTATATTTGATTGGTCTTATTTCCACGATATTTTCTTATTGGGTGGAACTGGCGGGCCTGCGCCTGATTGGTTTTCTGTTCCTGTTTTTGGGCTTTGGCTGTTTTTTTCTTGATATGAGGGAAATTCTCGGCAAACGGATGAAGAAAAAGCTTGACCAGCCGTTCACTTTTTCTATTTTTGCGATTTTGAACGGATTGATCGTTCATTTTCTTGCTTTAATTGCTGTGCTTATAAAAAATAACAATCCGGTTTTATGGGGCTGGCTCGTATTTTTGTATATTTTCACATGGATTATTTACAGCATTTTAGGTTATTTGTATAAAATTATTCCGTTTTTATGGTGGACGCATAAATATTCTGAGAAAAGCGGCAAAGAAAAGGTGCCTTTGTTAAAAGATTTATTAAATGAAAAGCTGGGTTCTTTTCTTTACAGTCTGTTTGTGTTCAGTCTGGCGGGAATTTTGCTGAGTATTGCCTTAAACACGGGGACGCTGTTGTTTATATTTTTCGGCTTGCAGGCTTTGGCATCAATAATTTACGGGATGTCCATAATCGCAGTGCTGTTTAAGTAATTATCAGGAGGTATTCATATGGATTTAAAAGAAGAAGTGATGGCTGCTTTACATGACGTACTTGACCCTGAATTAGGTGTGAATATTGTTGACTTAGGTCTTGTCTATGGTGTGGATATTGATGAAAACAATGACGTAGTGGTGACGATGACGCTGACAACGCCCGGATGTCCGCTTCATGACAGCATTAGTCACGGTATCAGAAATCGTCTGGCGGTTATTGATGAGGTCGGCAATGTGGATGTGAACATTGTCTGGGAGCCTCAATGGGATCCGAGCAGGATGAGTGAAGCAGCGAAAAAATTCCTTTGGGGATAATAGCCGGGACTTTTTAAAAGGAAAAGGAGACTGTTCTTGCAGGTTAAGTAATGCCTGACAAGAACAGTTTTTGTATTAGCGTCTACAGTCAGGGAGAGGTGCCGTGAAAAAGTGATCTCCGATGTGTAACGTGTCCGGGAAAATTTCGTCGCCTGCACCGTTAATCCTATATTTGACCGGCGGCCATATTTAAATAAATGCTACCCTGAAAACATCTTTGTTACTAGTTCGAAACATCAAGCTTTATCAATCTCTGTGTCCATCCCTATAAATATTATATAGTGGATATAACAGGATAAGAGCTTGTTTTCATATATCGTGGTGCCATGTATCAATTGCATGGATGTCTGTGTTAAAGGGCAGCCTAAATAAAAAAGAGGAAAGGTTATTTTTTGCGAAAAGAATTTTTGCAGTTTAACAGGAAAAATTGACTAAGACAAAAACCACAGGACATATCCTGTGGATTTTGTCTATTTAACGTTGAGGATTGCTTCCATTTCGTAATGACCGGTTCCGCAATAGATATTGCAGTAAATTTTGTATTTACCGGGTTTGTCCGGTGTAAAGGAGGCTTTGCCCCGGCCATGAATGTTTACATTGAATTCATCGATGGATAAACCGTGATAGCCTTGTTCGCTGGTAAAATCAATGGTAACTTCTTCTCCGGCTTGAACGGTATATTCTTTTTGGTCGAACTCGTAGTTCGTGGCTTTAATTTTTAAATAGTTGTTTCCTTCACTGTCAGCTTTGTTTTTTTCAGCAGACCCGAATTGTTTCTTTAATTCACTGCGATCGGGAATTTTGTCGTCAAAAGCAATGATTAGGCCGGCCGCTCCTTTTTCCACTTGGTCAAATTGATGGCTGACAAATTTATATTGTCCGGCTTCTTTCAAGGTAAATTCAACGACTGCGCCGCCGCTGGCAGGAAGCAAGACTGTTTGCATCCCTTTAAAATGATTGGCGGGGTTTCCGTCAATATAAACATCGTCAAATTGCGTGCCAATGACATGGAAGCTTGATGTTTCATTTGGTCCCACGTTAAGAACGTAGAATCGGACTTTTTCTCCGGCTTTTGCGGTTAGCGGTTCTTCGATCAGTGCTCCCACTGTGCCGTTTGTGTTAGGCAGGCCGTCATGGAGAGCTTTTGTTGAAAGGACAACTTGTCCGGATTGGCCATATGTCATATCCTCAAGATCATTGTATTTATACCATTCATTTTGGATGACCACATACTCCCGGTCGACTTCATTATCTGTCGGATAACCATCATTCGGCATGACAATAATCATTCCGTGCATTCCGTTGCCAATATGAAGGAGGGCAGGACCCGTTCCACAATGATACATAAAGACTCCGGGATTTGAAGCTTGATAAACAAAGGTTCCATCCTCATTCGGGTGGACATCAATAAATTTCTTATCCGGTGCCGCGTGAACAGCGTGAAAATCCATACTGTGCGGAATGATCGGATCGTGATTTTCTAAAGTAAAATGAATTGTATCTCCTTCATTTACCACAACCAGCGGGCCGGGCACTTCGCCGTTAAAGGTCCAGGCTTTATACGTATACCCGTCTTTAATATCAATATCTGTAATTTGAGCTGTCATGGTGACATATACATCCTTGCCTGTGCGGGAAATTTCCATGGGAACGGGTTTGTCATTTAAGTTCAGATGTTCGGGAATCACTGCCGAATCGCCGGTATTATGATGCTGATGATGGTGTCCGTGAGCAGTTTCCTGATTTGTTCCGGAGTTATTATCGCCTGATGCTATTATGTGATTGTTGCCAGAAATATTTAATAAAGCTGTAACAATTGCAATCCAAAATACCAGGACGATGCTGATTTTTGTCCATTTTATGTCTTTAAACAATGAAATCACCTCATTGTAAATAGTCATGAATAAGCAGACTTCGTCACTTTAGTATAAGGGAAGGGGAATAAAGCAGTTGTGATTAATATCACTTTTGAGAGAGGGAATGGTTGGAATCAGCGTTCGGTGTAATATTCCAGTGATTTGCTGCAATTGAGATCTGAAAATGATTTTTAGGAATGTGTAATCGTTATTCGACAACATAGAATAACGATTTTTTAATTCTTACTTTTGGAAAAATAAGTGCGGGGGCAATGGGGCATTGATTTCAAAAAAACAAAGAAGTGTTAAGGTAGTCTTAATTTTTTGTTGTTATTTCCATGGTGTGCATAAAACGGTATTCGGAGGTCATTCTAAAATTAAGGAGGTCAGCAGAATGAAAAACCTGAGCCCGTTTTCGAAGTTTAATATTGCAACGTTTTCCCTCATTTGGCTGGGCTTTGCGGTCTATAGTTTGGTCAAAAATGTCGAGCATAAATGGACGATTGTTTTTTTTAGCACAGCCTTCTCAATCGTTCTAATTGCTGCAGTTTGGTTCAGTGAATGGCTGATTTTCAAATACCGGGCTATGGACAAACTGAGGGAGGATATGTTGAGAAAAAAGAGCTTAAATACAAGGAGGGTGTAAGATGTCAGAACCTGTTAAACTGATTATTTTGTGCAGTTGGGGAGCAACATCCAGTCAATTGGCAAAGAAAGTTGAAGAAGCAGCTGCCAAACGCAATATTGATATTGTTGCGGATGCGGGCGGCACCGGAGAGTTTAAAAAGCAGGCTGCAAACTTTGATGTTGCACTGATCGAACCTCAGGTACGCCATTTGAAAAAAGAATTGACCAAGATCGCTGATGAGCATAATATCCCGATTGATCTTGTTGACCAGCGTGCATTTGCATTAATGGACGGGGATAAGGTTCTTGATCAAGTACTTCAAATGGTTAATAAGCAGGGGGACTGATTGAATATGAATGCATTCCAATGGCTTGAAGACCATTTAATGGAACCCCTCGGGAGAATTGCGCAAAATATATATTTGCAGTCCATTCGTGATGCTTTCGTTATTTTTGCACTTCCCGTGATTTTAACAGGCGCCCTGTTTTTGATTATTGCCAATCCGCCTGCCACAATAAATTGGGGAATTATCCATGCATGGGAAAATGCAATTGAACCAATCAAAGCTCAAATTCTCTTTCCTTTTCATCTGACTTTTGGAATTTTATCATTAACAGTTGCGTTTGGGATCGGGTACAGTTTGGGTGACCGCAGAGATATTGATGCGGTTATGGCAGGAATCTTGTCCATGCTGGCATTTTTCATGACAGCTTTTCCGGTTACCGCCATTGAAAATGTCCCATTTGGTGAGATTCTAAGTTATTTGGGCGGACAGGGGCTGTTTGTTGCGATTCTTTTAGGAATTTTGACGACAGAACTTATGCGCTTTTTTCTGAAGAAAGGTTTAACGGTTGAAATGCCTGCAGGAGTGCCGCCTTATGTTATGCGGACGTTCCGGGCTATTCTTCCGTTTATGGTAATTTTGCCATTAGTTTGGATTGCTGCCTGGATTGTATGGGCCAATTTTGGCATTACTATTCCTCAGGCGGTTTTGGAAATATTTAAACCTCTTGTTGCTGCATCCAACTCTTACCCTGCAGCAGTTGCGATGATCTTTTTAATGATGTTGCTTTGGTCGTTGGGAATTCACGGAATGAATGTGGTTTCCTCTGTTGCTTATCCGTTCTGGTTAAGCCAAATGGCGGCAAATGTAGATGCCCTTGAAGCCGGCGTTGAAGCCACCGGGATTGTAACCGAACCTTTTTATCATATGTTTACCCATATAGGTGGTTCCGGGGCAACTTGGGGGCTTGTTGTTTTTATGCTTTTCTCGGCTTCCAGCCAGTTGAAACAGGTGGGCAGGACAGCAATAATTCCAACGATTTTCAATATTAATGAACCGGTTATTTTCGGGGTGCCAATCGTATTAAATCCGATTATGTTTATACCGTTTATCTTGGGGCCGGTTGTAATTGTAACGATAAACTATTTCCTGTTTGCAACAGGTGTTCTTCCGCCTGTGGTGATTCAACCTCCGTTTACTGTGCCGATCTTTTTAGGAGGATTTATTGCCACGGGAGGTTCGGTCTTGGCCGGTTTGGTCCAAGTGATGAATGCTGTCATCGCTGCTCTAATCTATTGGCCGTTTTTTAGACGGTATGAAAAGACGCTTGTCAAACAGGAGCAGGGTGAAGAGACAGAGTCCGGAGTACAAAGTGCGTGAAGAAAACTGGATGTTCACTATTTTAAGCGGTGTGAATTAATCGATTTACTTAATAGGGATGCCGCTTTTTAACAGTGAAATTGCCGAAAAAACCAATGGGAGGGTGATATGAATGAATAATGAGGAAGCAGCGTTTAAGTTAATTCTCCATGGCGGAAATGCCCGCGGTGAGGCGTATGAAGCATTAGACGCTGCGGAGGAATTTGACTTTGACAAGGCACAAAATCATTTGGATGAAGCTGAAAAAGAGTTTTATACAAGCCATAAATTTCAAACCGAATTGATACGCAATGAAGAAGCAGTTCCAAACTTTCTTGTTGTTCATGCACAAGACCATGTGATGACTGCACAGGCAGAGCTCAATCTGATAAAGCGGCTTATTGACAATTATCGTTATATTCACGGTCTGGAAAGCCGGATAGCAACTTTGGAATCAAAAATGGGCAAATAGACAATATAGAAAAGCGCCGTATTTGGGAGTACAAATTTAATTTCAGATCCTATCTTGAGATGGGACGGACATATTGGGGTTTACAAGAATCGGAATTGAGGCCCATTTACAGGGAAACCACAGCGAAATGGGACTTAAAATGGAAAGGCGGATCCCTTGTGCCGGATAAAAAAACAAAACAGGCTTTAAAACCGTTTATTTGGTTCGGCTCCCATTTTCCGAAGAAATCGCCAATCCTTTGGACAGTGATTGTTTCAAGATATTCACAGGTATTCGGCCCTGCCAAAGGATTGAATTGGTTCTTAACAAGGGGAAGAAGAAATATGCTTCCCTTTCTTCTTTTTTTTTGAGTGATATTTTCCCGGTGATTTTCGCAGCAAATCATCTATTGCTATCTGTTTCCAGAGCTAGATTAACCTATAATAAGAAATGATATCATTTTTTCTCTTGTTAATCCCCTGAACATTCTGTCTCAAATTATCTTCATTCTTTTTAATTCCTCACGGTTTTGTTTCATTAAAGTAGTTGCCTTCCGGCGTGAATGGTATATGGAATAGGAAATGTCTGTTAATATATTAATATAGAATAAACAATAACCTGAAAAAAGAATTGCAGTGAAGGTGAAAGGGAGGGTTCCACTTATGCAGTCTGAAAGGACAAATCATATTAAAGAGATGATTAAAACCGGCGGGTTCAGGACTTTGTCCATGCCTGCAGAGGCGAAATATATTATTTTCAGTGATTTTGATGAAACATATTTTCCGCATTTTCAAACAGGGGAATGGAAGGATAGCATCCGCAAGCTGGAGGAGTATATAGCGGAAAAGAGTGAGAAGAACGGATTGATTTTTGGTCTTGTTACCGGCAGCAGACTCAGCTGGGTTTTTGAAAAAATGGCCAAAGAAGGGTACAGGATTCTGCCGCATTTTATCGCCAGTGCATTCGGGACACAGATTCATTATTTTTCTCACAGCTCCACAGGGAAAATAGATGAGGAATGGTCCCGGCATATTGAAAGTCAAGGATATTCCTTTGAAAAAATAAAGACTATTCTCGGTTTGCTGGAAGAGAGGAATATCCGTCTGAAGAGGCAAAAACTGGTGGAGATTACCAAATATACCCACAGTTATTTTTATTATATGCAAAACAGCGAAACAGACAGGAAGAACATTCAGTACATCAAAGAGCTTGCCGACTCGTTTGGGATTATTGTCAATATCAGCCGCTGCAATCCGTTAATAGGCGACCCGGAGAATGCTTATGATGTAGATTTCATTTCTGTTGGAGCAGGAAAAGATGAAATTGTCAGGTTCTTATTGAACAAATTCAAGATAGACAAACACAACTCTTTTGCATTCGGAGACAGCGGAAATGATCTAAAAATGCTGAACACGGTGGGAAATGGTTATTTGCTTGAAAATGCGACGAATGAGGCAAAGAAAAAATTCCACTGCATTGCCAAAGGATCGTATGCGGAAGGGATTTATCATACAATGAAGGAATGGATTTGAATTTGAAAACTTCCCCGGGTTCTATTTAAATAAGGGGTACAACAGGTTGGATCTGCAATTATTTCCCGGGGAATTTGTCGGGAAACCGTTTCTTTTTCCTTGCATACATAACGGTAATTTTATGTGAAAATCGGACGAACATTTTCAAATAGATTCATGATCTTTTTTAGGATGTATCGGGTTTAACTTCCTGCTGTATGATGGTTTACAATCAACTATTTATGTTTGCGGTCCCGCTCCATTTTGGAAAGCCGTTCTTTAATACGGGGAAAGGCCTTTTCCAAGTGCCGGTGGACAAAGCCTTTTTCTTTTAACAATTTTTCATGTTTTTCCTTCAGTTTTGCTATTCGTTCTTTTCTTTTGGCCAGTGCCGCTTCAAGATCGGATTTGGAAACTTCAAGCCTGTGCCGGACCTGGTTTTTTCTTTTTACTGCTGCAGTCATTCCTTTGTAAATATTCATCCCAATTTCGTCAGAATAAGTTTTCAGTTGTGCAGCGATTTCATTCAGGATGCGGAGGCGTTTTTTGATTTTCATAATTCCCAGAACCGTGATAATGACATCACTAAAAAAATAAGCCAGCAGAATGGCCAGCAAAACTGTGCCGATTGGATGATCGAGGAAAGAAACTAATTTTGCGATTGAAGGATGAATAATATGAAGAATAAAAACTGCGGCCAGTCCCCAAACAATGGAAAAGGACAAACATATATATCCTTTTATATTGAATGGCATGTCCGAGTAATCCCACCATTTTTGATTAAAGACCTTTTCCAAAACAAACCCTGTGATGAATTCCAGAGCGGATGTAAACAAGACAGCACCGAAAAACAAAAGGGGGATATGATCGACTATTGGTTTCAATGCAAAAATGAGCAGAATCATTCCGAAACCATAAATCGGGCAAACGGGTCCCAGCAAAAATCCTCTATTTATAAATTTTCCTTTGTACACGGCCTGATAGGCTACTTCGGAGCACCAGCCCAGAAACGCATAAATAATAAAAAACCATATATATTCTGTGATTGAATAGGCCATAGAAGACACTTCCAAATTCAGGTGTTATTAAAATTATAAAGGATCTGAATGAATCATTTCACAGGGCTTTGCAAATGTAGAAAAATCGTGATATTTTTCTATCGGTATTAATCAGGGAATTTGGGGCAAACGCTGTAATCTGCGGAATCGGGATTATTTCCGGTTCCTGGCTGTTTTTTACCGGGGAGCTGTGAAAAAAGGGCCGGTTTTCCGCAGACAGTGAAGCGGAGCCGGCCGTGCTGCTCAGGCAAACCTCTTTTTGCGCCAAGAACCGGTCATATAGTAGACGGCACCGATTAGGAATGGCACAAAGCTGGCCAGTTCTCCTCCATACCAAAAGCCGGCATACCCCATTTTGAATCCAAGGCCAAGTAATAAAGCAAGACCAACCCGGGCAAGGACAGCATCAAGGATAGCAACGGCAAAATTCAGTTTGTAATTTCCGGTTCCGTTAATGAATGCACTCATTGGTGCACGAAAGGCGGTAGCGGTGAATGATAATACGGCAATCGGCACATATTCAAAGGCTATTGTTAATACGTCAGGATCTTTTGAAAATATCTGAAAAATCTCTGACGGGAATAAAACGATTAAGGAAATGAGTACCGCAGAGATCAAGAAATTGATGGCAAAAGATGTGCCAATCACCTTGGGTACCCGTTCATATTTTTCCGCTCCGATATTTTGACCAATCATGGAACTTCCTGCAGATGTAAAGGCGTTGGCAAATTGATTGCTTATCATGCCGATTTTATTGCCGATGGCGGCAACTGCAGAGACTGCGACACCATACGAATTAATCCATGAGTTGACAAACAGTTTTGATGAATGGACGGCTGCAGATTTCAGCGCCATAGGAAAGCCCAGCAAAAGAAGGGGTTTCAGGGCATTCATATTTAAAACAAAGCTTTTTGGTTTAAAGTCAAATCCAAATTGCTCCTTTCTCCGGAACAAATATATAAGGGCAAATGTAAAGCTGACTGACTGGGCAATCACCGTCGCCAGAGCAACTCCGAATGTGCTCATTCTAAAGCCTGCAATAAATATTAAATCAAGGATTAAATTCAATACGGCCGCAATGGCTATAAACATAAACGGGCGTTTTGAATCTCCCATCCCTCTTAAGACTGCGCTGATCAGATTATAGCCAAAGATAAAAGTGAGACCGGTAAAGGTTGTAGCCATGTAGCTTTCGGCAAGATTCCATGCTTCAGCAGGAGTATTCATCAGGCGCAGGAGTTGATCGGTAAATTTGATGCAGATGATACTTAATAAAAAAGCGCTTGATAATAAAAGAGTAAACATAGTGCCGATCATGGTGTTTATTTTTTCGTTTTGTTTTGCTCCGATGTATTGAGAAATGATGACCTGGCCGGCGGTGGAAAAGCCTATGGCCACAAATGTCAGGAAATTAACAATATCGCCGCCGATTGCAACGGCAGATAAACCCGCACCCCCGATGAACGTCCCGACCACGATCATATCTACCATGTTATATAGCACTTGAAGAAGATTTGAAAAAAATAAAGGTGTCGCAAAGCTGACAAGCTGTTTTGTGACACTTCCGGAAGTAAAATCTGTCCTTAATGTTACTGTTTCCTGAGCCAACTGTAATGCCTTCTTTCAAAATGTTATTCACATTAGCAAGGTTTGAAATATTCATATGATGATATTTTGGCGGTTTTTTGCTGTTTTTCGGGGTGCTTCCTCAAAATAATTTGTTCATATTGTGACAAACTGTCTTTAATAAAAGGAACAACAGTTCCAGTTATTTTAATTCATCTTATTTTTGGTTCTTCGTTTTCAAAAATATTCTTAAGTTTTAAGAGTAGCAGATTTTGTGCCATTCATTTAAGCGAAAGTTTTTATGTATACATATAAGAGCACATTTGATTATTAAAATTTGACAAAGTTTTCATAACCGCCTATTAAATCATACATTAATTGAGAATGAATTTCAATTAATTAATACGACCGGTTTTTACAGATATAATCACTATTTGAAATCAATTTCCGGAAATTTAGGCTGGGTTCGCAGACAGGCCTATGTTCCCGGAAAGGGACGGCAAGTTGCTCATTGACGGTTGGTTGTCGTAAATTGACAGAAAATTTGTAATTATTTCTATTGATTTTACAATTATTGGAATCTATTATAAAACATGGAAGTATTCAACCGGGACCCTCAGCTTCGCGAAAGGGAAGAATTTGTTAAGGAGGAATATGGATGAGCCACGTTGTCGTAAACTTGAAAGAAAAAGTAGAAAAGTTCTTACAGGGGAAGAAACGTCTTTATATTAATGGGCAATTTGTTGAGAGTAAATCACAAAAAACTTTTGATACGTATAATCCGGCAACTGGAGAAGTTCTTGCAACTGTCTATGAGGCACAGGCTGAGGATATAGATTTGGCAGTAAGGGCTGCAAGAAAAGCCTTTGATGAAGGACCATGGTCAAAGATGAGTCCGGCTAAACGAAGCAGATTGATGTACAGACTGGCTGACTTAATGGAAGAAAATAAGGAAGAATTGGCACAACTGGAAACATTGGATAACGGAAAACCGATTCGGGAAACAACACATGCCGATATTCCCCTTTCGATTGAACATATGCGCTATTATGCAGGCTGGTGCACGAAAATTGTCGGACAAACCATTCCTGTAAACGGTCCGTTCTTTAATTATACCCGCCATGAACCTGTCGGTGTTGTCGGACAAATTATTCCTTGGAATTTCCCTCTCCTTATGGCGATGTGGAAATTAGGGGCTGCACTTGCAACAGGATGTACAGTTGTTTTAAAGCCGGCCGAACAGACTCCTTTAACTGCATTGTATCTGGCCGAGTTGATTGAAGAAGCCGGGTTCCCGCCGGGGGTTGTTAATATTGTTCCGGGGTTTGGCGAAACTGCGGGAGCACCGCTTGTTGAACATCCTCTGGTTGATAAAATTGCTTTCACCGGCTCCACAGAGGTCGGAAAACAAATTATGACAAATGCGGCTAAAACTCTGAAGCGTGTTACTTTAGAACTTGGCGGAAAATCTCCGAACATTATTCTGCCTGATGCGGATCTGTCAAGGGCTATCCCGGGTGCATTGAACGGGGTTATGTTCAATCAGGGGCAAGTTTGCTGCGCCGGTTCCCGTGTGTTTATTCAAAAGAAACAGTATGACAATGTTGTGGCAGATATGGTCAGCTATGCGAAGAAAATTAAGCAGGGAGCAGGAATCTTTGCCGATACGGAAATGGGACCGCTTGTCTCTACGGAACAGCAGAACCGTGTTCTCGGCTATATTGAAAAAGGTATAGATGAAGGAGCGGAACTGCTCACCGGCGGTAACAAGCCTAAGGATGAAGGCTATTTTGTTGCACCGACAATTTTTGCTAATGTAAAAGATGAGATGACCATTGCCAAAGAAGAAATTTTCGGACCGGTTATTTCTGCTTTGCCTTATGAAGATTTGGATGAATTAATTGAGCGCGCCAATAAAACAGATTACGGACTTGCTGCCGGTGTTTGGACGCGTGATGTGGCAAACGCCCATTATCTTGCGAGCAAACTTCGGGCAGGAACGGTTTGGGTAAATTGCTATAATGCTTTTGATGCTGCATCACCATTCGGCGGTTACAAGCAATCCGGAATCGGCCGTGAAATGGGTTCATATGCGCTTGATAATTATACAGAAATAAAGAGCGTTTGGGTTTCTTTGAAATAAGTTTTTTCAGGGACGCATGAAAGGGATAAGAGGGTGCCTCTTATCCCTTTCGACTTTTCGGGTAATACTGCTTTTGTAGTGATTTTTTATGATGGTTTCATGCGCTGAGGAAGAATCTTTTGTTGAAGGCTGATTGTAAAATCGATTAGTATAAATGCGGTTAAATATATAAGCAGTTTTCATAAAGAAACAAACAATATTTCAGCTTTTAAATAGTTTCTCCGCTCTGAATATAGCTAGACCTATGGCTATCACGGATGCCACAGCAAAAAAAATCCAAATATAATTCATTTTAAAGGCAAAATACAATGCAACAATACATAATACGACGGAGGTAAAGAAAGCTGTCATTGCTTTTGCATCTCTTCTGACTTTTCTCTGCTTCTCTTTCATTGCAAGAAACCTCCTTTACTAAACACATTCTGTCATCAGCAAAAATTGGAAGCGAACCTATGATTATTATATCGGTAAAGTGAACTTTCTAAAATTTCCTCTCTTAATTTATTATAGGTGATCCTTAGCCCGAAACGAATGAAAAAGTATATTTGGAATATTTCAAACGATAGACAATTGGAGATTAACTGATTGGTCATGACCTTACAGTTTTTTCGTGGCGGCGGCAAAATCCACAAGTTTAGGCCGCTGCACAAATAAGTACGGGCAAAAAATTGACAGTAAGAACGGCATGTTTTTTATGTACCGGATATCTCTACTGGAAACTCCTTTTTCCCTAAGCAAATTTCAGTTGTATACCACGTAATATAATCTTTTTATTTGTGTTAACAGAAGGCTGAAATGAATGAAAAGTGTTTACCATTTTAAGTGAATTTCAAACGCTAAATTTTGAAAATAACAAATTTTCAGATATAATACAACTTAAATTCTTTTCCTTGGAGAGATTGGAAGAAATGGAAATAATCATCAAACGTTATTTGTTATATACCATTGCAATATTTTTCCTATCGTCAGGAGTCAGTCTGTCCATTTTGGCTGACTTCGGTGTTTCGCCCGTCTCTGCGTTGGGATATGCATTATCACTGGTGACGGGATTTTCTGTAGGATTGATGACATTTGTCACCAATATCGTTTATTTGCTTTTTCAGGATCTTCTTAATAAATCAATAGACATAAGGGAAAACATCATTCAGTTAATTATGAGTGTTTTATTCGGCCTTTTTGTTAACCTGACACTGGACGGTTTCCGTATCATATTACCCGAAGAGCCTGGAATTTTCCTCCGTGCGGTCTTTCTGACAAGCAGTTTATTTATCATTGCTCTCGGCTTATTTTTTCTTTTTACATCTAAACTTCCGGTTTTACCGTACGATGGCCTCATTGCTGCTTTGAACCAGTCTTTAAGTTGGAATATGGGGAGGGCGAAAGTGACCGGCGACTTAACAAATGTGTCTGTTGCCGCGGCGCTTTGCCTGGTCTTTTTACATCACTTGGGTTCGATTGGAATCGGAACGTTAATTTCCGCTGTTTTTATTGGGAAAATTTTAGGTTTGTTGATGAAAAAGTTCCGGCACCGGATTATTGATTGGATTGAAAAAAAGCGAGTGGAGAAGGCAGAGGGAATGTCTGCCGGTAATCGTTAACAGACCGATTGCCCTGAAGAATAACATCAGGCATGATATGCCGGGAAAGAATATGTTTGCAAAGCTGATGTATTCTATTTTTTATAAGTGAAAAAAGTCTGAACCTCAATGAAGTCCAGACAAAAATATATATGAATCTATTAAAGAAGGTATCCTAATTTACCAGAGCGGTTCGTCATCGTTGGATAATGTGATGAAAAATTACATGACCGATACGACGAGAAAGATGGTGACAAGTTCCAAAAAGAATGCGGCGGTCAGGGATACGTTAAAAAGAACAATAAAATGGACGATGATTATCGGTAATGTAATAAGATAGAGTGTTTTTCCGGATGCCGCATCTTAGTCTTGAATAATTGCCGCAGTAAGGGATTTCTCCATTCTGCAAAAAGAGAAAGATGGAAACACTCTATGTCCCTTTTCCCCCGCAGTTTTGGCATTCAGGCATTTAGCAAATACTCCTTTTTTGTGAGTACTACTATTGATTATAGCAGGAAATTACGGATTATAAAAATTTATTTTAAAATTTCGATTGTAATATGATATAAAATGTTCCGGTCAAGTCAGAGTTTCACTGCATTCGGGAAAATGCTATAATGGTATAGAATTTATGTTCGTACTTACGTTTGTATAATTCAGGGGTGCACAATGTTGGCAAAAATAACAGATGAGAAAGTCCCGCAGCCGTTTTTAAAATGGGCCGGAGGGAAAAGACAGCTTCTACCGGAAATCACGAAATATATTCCAAAGAATTTTAATACATATTATGAACCATTCGTCGGCGCAGGGGCAGTTCTTTTTGAACTGCAGCCAAAAAAAGCGGTTATAAATGATATTAACGATGAATTAATCAACGTATATGATGTCATAAAAAATCAAGTCGACGAATTGATTGAGGATTTAAAGCAACATAAGAACGAAAAGGACTATTTTTATTCAATCCGGAATCTTGACCGGACTCCGCAGTATACGTCGCTTTCTCCTGTAAAAAGAGCTTCGAGAATCATTTATTTAAACAAGACGTGTTTTAACGGCCTTTTTCGGGTGAACAGCCGTGGAGAGTTTAATGTTCCGTTTGGGAAATATAAAAATCCGAAAATTGTCAATGAAGAATTGTTGAGAGCGGTTCATGCTTATTTAAACTCTGCAGACATTGAAATGATGAATACCGATTTTATTCATGCCGTTGAAAAAGCAGGGCAAGGTGATTTTGTCTATTTTGATCCCCCCTATGATCCTGTTTCGGAAACATCCTCTTTTACGAACTACAGTTTGAGCGGTTTTAACAGGGAAGATCAACTCCGCCTCAGAGATCTTTGTCTTGAACTGCATGAGAGGGGGGTGCGGTTTTTATTAAGCAACTCTGCAACGGATTTTATTGTGGATATTTACGGTGAAAAAGGATTTCTCGTTGAAAGGGTTGATGCATCGAGAAATATTAACTCAGTGGGCTCCAAACGTGGGAAAATTGCTGAAGTGCTTGTTCGGAATTTTGAGTATAACGAATAATACGGAATAATACGGCCTTTTTTTATTTTGCAAAGAAAGGACACGAAGTTTTCGTGAAGATATTTAGGAAAAAATTTCTCCTTAAAAATCGGAAGTTTGTTTTGAATAATTTTTCGGAAATTACCTAAAATGTAAAATAATCCTGTTTTTTCTCCTGATTTTTTGAGTATTACTAAAAATTTCACACTTTTTTCACAAAAAAGTGATATTTATCACTGATTTTTGTTGGTCATTTCACATAAAGTAATCAATGGACGTAATAAAAAAGTAACTATTTAAAGCAATTTGAATTCCCTTAATATTATCCCTGGTTTATTTTGGGGTGCAGGAATTTAAATAGACTTTTTACGTTACATTCACATATATTATTATTTTTAGGAGGAACAGGAACGAATGAATTTACTTGAGAAAACAAGAAAGATCAATACTTTGCTGCAAGAGTCTGCAGGCAAACCGATTGATTTTAAGAAAATGGGAGAAATTTTAAGTGAAGTCATTGAGGCAAATATTTTTATTGTTAATCAGAGCGGCAAACTGCTCGGATATGCTGTTTGTCAAAGGATTGAAAATGTCCGTATGAAAGAAATGCTCGAAAATCGGCAATTTCCTGAAGAATATATTCAAGAGTTGCTTACTGTTGCAGAAACAAGTCCAAATATTGCAGTAGACAGTAAATTATCTATTTTCCCGATTGAAAACAAGGATCTGTTTGAAAAAGGATTGACAACCATTGTCCCGATCATTGGCGGCGGAGAACGTCTTGGTACTTTGGTTCTGGGCAGAGTTGATATTCCTTTTGAAGATGAGGATCTCATTTTGGCTGAATATGCTGCAACAGTTGTAGGAATGGGGCTTCTGCGCAGCAAAGCTGAAGAAGCAGCAGAGGAAGCACGTAATAAGACAGTTGTGCAAATGGCGATTAATTCACTGTCCTTCAGCGAACTGGAAGCCATTGAGCATATTTTTGATGACTTGGAAGGAACTGAAGGCCTGCTCGTTGCTTCAAGAATCGCTGACCGCTACGGCATTACCCGTTCCGTCATTGTCAATGCTTTGAGAAAATTGGAAAGTGCCGGTGTAATCGAAACCCGTTCTTTGGGAATGAAAGGTACGTATATTAAGATTTTAAATGACAGACTTTTAAATGAGCTTGAGAGGGTCAAATCTCCGTTGCTTTAATAAATAACCCTTAATCTTTCCGGTTCTGCAGTTATCAGGCCAGGGATTGAGGGGATCTTAGCTGCTGCATGAATGCAGTTTGAATTAAAGATATAAATTAATTATAAACCGATTGAACCAGTGTATGGTTTGATCGGTTTATTTTTTTGCCGGGTTTAAGTCAAAGCGGAACGAGAAATAGTAAATAATGAGGAATTTTAGTAATTTTTGTTTTTAACAATTTCTATTTCTTGAAAACCGTAACATAACTATCCGCTTTGTCGTTTTTATGATTGCAGGCTGTTATTGTATTTGTTCCTGAAAACAGTTTTTTTTAATTAATAATACGCAGGGCGGATGTTTTGCATTTTTTAATTACAGGGTCCGGACCCGGAGTTCAGATGAAAGCAGACGGGATGTCACACGTACTTTAGGTGAAAACCCTTCCGCATACCGGGGATAACATGAATTGATACATAACTCTTATGCAAAAAACTTGCCGAATAGAAGGTGCGAAAGACATGTCTTTAAATAAAAACAAAAAAACAGAGGTGGAGAAGGAGCAGTTTATTGATGAACTGTGTAAAAGTACGTGGAAAGAAGTGTACAAGTTCATTTACTATAAGGTGCAAAATCGCGAACAGGCCGAAGATATTACTCAAGATACTTATGTGAAAGCAATTCGATATTTGAAAAATAACACCCTTCAGCCTGATAAACAACTTGGATTTTTGCGGACAGTTGCGCTAAATATTTTGCGTGACCTTTGGCGGAAGGAGAAAAGGGGAGGAGTAAAAATTAACATTGAATCAGTAAATCCTTCAAACTGGGCCATAGAGCCTGAAACTGATATTACTGCTGACAGAATTCTCATCGAAAAAGCCCTCAGTCAGCTAACCAAGGAGCAGCGGACTGTCATTGAATTAAGAATTTTAAAAGGCTATTCAGTGGCTGACACGGCTGAAGTGATGAGAAAAAACGAAGGTGCTGTCCGGATTATGCAGCACCGCGCCGTAAAACGCCTGGCTAAACTTTTTAAATCCTTACAGGAGGGGCAAACCAATGAGTTGTAATGAAGAAAAATTATCCCGGTTTATAGACAGCCTCAACCAGGAAAGAAGACCTGCCGAAGATGAATATTCAACGGACTCTCCGGAGTTGAAAGAACTCTATCAAACAGTGAAAAGGGTCCGCACGCTGAAGGAACCGGCCATGCCCGACAAGGATTTTCCTGTAAAGTTGGCACGAATGGTAAAAAAAGAAACAACTGTTAATAAAAAAAGGAAACGGAAATGGCCAAGGGTTGCCGCCATAGTTGCCGCTGTTGCTGTACTTGCATTAGTTGTCAATATTTTTGCACCCATGAAAACAACAGGGATTGTTCAGGCAATGGAAAGAGCTTTTAAAGAAGTGGATGCTTATCACGGCAAATTGAAAATAACCGGGACCAATGAACAAGGAGATTCTGTCACACAGGCGATCATCGAAGTATGGTCTGACAAGAATGGAAACTACTATACAAAGGGGCTGGAAGGTGCAAATAAAAATATTGTTACTGTCCATAACGGAGACCAAAAATGGCAGCTTCATCCCGATGAAAAAGAAATCCATATTTTGAACGTCTTTCCTGATCCCCACCGGTTTGTGTTTGAAATAGGAAATGAAATTAATCATGTAAAAAATGCCCTGACGGTGAAGGAAACCGGAGAAGACACGGTGGCCGGAAGACAGACGATTGTGCTAGAGGTGGTTCCGAAGGGGGGAGAAGCTTATAAAATTTGGGTAGATAAAGAAACAAACCT
Organism: Robertmurraya sp.; assembly: GCA_025451895.1. Lineage (GTDB taxonomy): Bacteria > Bacillota > Bacilli > Bacillales > Cytobacillaceae > CALKIU01. Next base: position 15,669 of record JANWJP010000018.1, on the reverse strand, counting down.
TCCTCTTCAAAAACAAACTCCGTTTCAGAATGCGATTCGGTATACCATCACATATGAGGAAATAGAATTTGCCGGAAAAATACCTGAAAGTCTGCTGGCGTTTCATGTCCCGCCGGGTTTTAAAGAAATCAATTTGAATCCTGAGCAGGTTGTAAGCAGCCTGACTGAAGCGGAAGTTATTGCCGGTTTTCATTTGATGAAACCGGGGAATTTAGAAGGTTTATACAAACAGGACAAAATTGCTGTTGTCGGAGAGGACATCATCAAAGTTTATTACGAGGGTTTGTTGAGCGGTGGAAAGATGGTCTTCATTCAGGGAAAAGCGAAAGGAGATTTTACCATTGCGAACACGGCTTTGAAAGGAAAAATTGCTGAATATGATGCTGAACTGCAAATGCCGATGGAAATGACTTCCGGAATTTTGAGCGGTGCAGGCGCGTATGCGGGAAAAACGAATATAGGAACGATCCGCTGGCAGGAGGGTGATTTTGAGTTCGCCGTAATCGGTGATACCTCATTGGAAGAAATGATTTTCTTTACAGAGAGAATCACGAATAAGAAAATTGAAATTCCCTCCGCTTTTTTCGAACCTGAGATTGAAGTTGCAGTGAATATGGAAGAAGAAGAAAATGCCCAGAAAAGCGTCGATGGAGGCAGTTCTCCATGGAGACTTGATCCATTGTTTTCGGCACAGATTTTTGTCAGCTTAAAAATTTCCCCGGAAGGGATTGAGGGTGTTTATCCGATAAAATTAACACAATTAAAAACCTTGCAAAATGACGGAATCACAGCAGTTATTGAAGTAAGTGCGGAGAACAGCCCGGTTCGCAAAGTCTATCTGAAAAAATTGGTCAGACAGGATTCTACCGGAATATGGACGGTTGTCGGTTACGATCCGGCGAAATAACAGTGGATTTACATGTTCATTCCGGTATCAGATTGTTAATAAAGAGGCAGCCGTGTCTGCCTCTTTATAAATATAATTCTGCAATTTTTTGAAATTCAGCCTGATAAAAATGCTCTCTTGTAAGCAGTTCTATTCTGAAACAGCGCAATTATTGGTTAGAGAAAATCCGGATAACGGTTCGTTGTATTTCTATTTGTCATCGTATATTCTTTTTGCCAACTCCTTACTGATTGAATAGTGAAAGGCAATAAGGTCATTTTTATTGACTTCGCGACGACAGCTCCCTGGAAGCCTGCAAAGATCCCTTTGTACCAGGTAAAGGACTTCCTGCCCGTTAACCGTTGAAGTAATAAGTATGACTCTGCTTTTTCATTCCGTTGCAGGAATTTCTTGTAGAAGTTTTACAAGAACCCCGAAATATAAGTCGAGGGGATGAAAATCCGGTGATTTTGTTTTCCGCAACCTGTGTGCCTTGCGGTGAAGATTTGCGGATTCATTACAGCAAGGTTCGATCAGGACTTCAAATATTTCCTGGATGTTTCTGTGATATTTAAATTTGCATAATCTATCGTATATCGCATACGTTTTTCGAAATTAAAAAGAGCATCAATTGTATCCCTGACATTTTCCAAATAGTTGTCCGCAAGTAATAGAAAAAATAGACCTTTTTTGAGTTGGAGCGGGATTGGGTAATCCATTGGACAATTTCATCCGCAAAAGGATATACATGGAAATCATATCAGATTTTAGATCCCGTATGGCGAGTGCAACGGCAAACAAGGGATGCAAAATACGATTTTAGATCCCGTAATGAAATTGAACAGACAGACATGGGATGTAAAACCCGATATTGGATCCCGTTAGCCGAGGAAATTCTATTACACGGGATTCAACAAGGAAGTTTAGATCCCGAAAGACAGAGAAAGAAACCAAAACGTGACTTAATATCGCAAATTAGATCCCGTTTTAGGAAGCAGCCCGTCCATTCGGGATGCAAAATACGATTTTAGATTCCGTAATGAAATTGAACAGACAGACATGGGATGTAAAACCCGATATTGGATCCCGTTAACCGAGGAAATTCTATTACACGGGATCCAACAAGGAAGTTTAGATCCCGAAAGACAGAGAAAGAAACTAAAACGGGACTTAATATCGCAAATTAGATCCCGTTTTAGGAAGCAGCCCGTCCATTCGGGATGCAAAATACGATTTTAGATCCCGTATGGTGAGTGCAACGGCAAACAAGGGAAGCAAAAACCGATATTGGATCCGTTTGCCGAAGGAACTCTATCACACGTGATCTAATATAGAAAGTAAGATCCTGTGTATAGATAAAAAGATTACAACGGGACACAAATCCATTTATTTGCTCCCATTATTAATACAATCTGTCAGTGAAGAAAACCGGAAATTGGTTCTAATTTTTTCAGAAGGTCTTCTGTTAAAGTCCGACCTTTATCTGTTTAATAAAAAGGTCTTCCAATTTGAATGTGGTAAGAGTATAAAAAGAATGTAAATTTGAAACTTTAAGGAAATTATTATGAAAAAACAAGTTTTTTAAACCTTTTCTATTTCGAATCGTATATAATGAAAAGCGACAATATATGAGGAGGATTTTAATGAAGAAATTACTTTTTGCAGTTCTAATAGGACTATTATCATTTGGACTTGCTGCGTGTGGAAGTGATGATTCCAATAAAGCGAAAAATGATAATAAACCGGCAGAAGAAGAAAATGAATCTATTGAGGTTAATAAGAAGCTTTTAAGTGTAGAAGTTACAATTCCATCTTTTTTCTTTGAAGAAGATGGAGAACTGGATGTTGATAAGGTTATAGCTGATGCAAAAGCGGATGGAATAGATAAAGTGACTTACAATGAGGATGATGGCTCATTTACATTTAAAATGTCTAAATCAAAGCATAAAGAAGTGATGGAAGAAACGAAAACCGAATTAGTCGCTTCTATTGATGAAATGATAGATAGCGGGAACTTTTCTTCGATTCAAGATATAAAATATAATAAATCTTTCTCAAAGTTTACCATGTTCGTTGAACGTGATGCATTTGAAAATAGTATTGACGGATTTGCTACATTAACCTTGGGATTAAGCGGAATGATGTACCAGTTGTTTGACGGTGTAGATGCTGAGGATTGTAAAGTCACTATTGATATTAAAGATGTTGAAACCGGTGAAGTATTTGATTCTGTTGTTTTCCCGGATGATTTAAATGAATAATATAATGATATAAAAAGAGTCATCCTTTTGGATGGCTTTTTTTATGTGCGGCTGTCAGTCTCATAAAAATGGATTTCAGCAGTGTATGAATTTTTGGTATTGAAGAGCATTATTCGGCAGAAGTCTCCTAAACCCCGGAAGATTTATTTTCTCAAAAGTGAGGGTCTCTTTTAAAACTTTGTGGGGATAATCTTAATATGAAGTATGTAGAAAACAAGGGAAATTGAGGCTTATTGCAAAGGTATTTAAGATGAGGGCAGTGTAAGTGGAAATATGTGTATTTGTCATAAAAAGAGAGTCCGGCAGTTTTATCGGACTCTCTTTTGTTCTTCCGGCTTTGTTTTTTAGAAAAATAATATGAATTGAATAATAATTATTTGAAGGACTTGCCGGTGTTTTTTTCGAAGAACAAGAAAAGCGTTCCGGGTTTTTTCCATAAATATTAGAATGTCTTTAAATAGTGGACGACCGGAATGATTTTTACGGAAATATAAATTGCGGCTATTTCCTCTAATTTCTTAATTGATAGAAGACAATGTGCTTGCGGGAAGTGTTGAAGATCACAGATTGATATTTTTCATCGCTCTGGCGACCGTAATCCGGCTTACACCGGCCATGAGGGCTAAATCTTCTTGAGTAATCAATTGAAGATTCACATTGAGTTCTTTTAGCATGTTGTAAAGATATTCAACTTTTTCGGCTCCGGATAATGAGTGAAGCTGCACCCAGAAAACATGATTCTTTGTCACGTGTTTGGTCAGGCTTTGAGTCAATGCATAGGCAAATTGTCTGTTTTCATTAAATAATTGTTTTATGATTTTAATCGGATAATTACAGATTTTTACGTCCGTCAAAGCCATCGTTGAATAATCGGGATATTGCAGATTGTCGAACAGCAAATGCTCTCCCAAAAGTTCTCCTGCTTTTATGATTTCAATACTTTTCTGTGTGCCGTCTTCCAATAGGGTGTACTTTAAAAGAACACCTTCCGCAACGATTTGAAAGTTTCCCTGGGACAGGTAGTTTGTAATTTGTTTTGGCGTTTGATAGGTAACGGTGACATGTTGGCACAGGAGTTTTTTTGTCTCCGGGTCTAAAGTATTGCAAAATGAGTTTTTGGTACACCTGTTTTTCATGGTGATCACCTTTATTCATAGTAATAAAAAAAGAAGCTATATATAGATTTTACCATGTAAATTTTTTGTAAAATCAAATATTTGTGGCTTATTCACAGAAATGTTAGAAATTGTTTTCTTAATATTATTAGTCTGTTTTATTTCATTATGTTTTTGGCTCACTCAGGGGAACCGGCTGTTCACCCGGAATGAGCCAAAACTCATATTTATCAGCTTTTTTAGACAATAGAAAGGAAAACTGTTTATAAATTTTGCATAACTTTTACTACTATTTTACCTGTATTTTGCACCGTAATTTGTATCAAATGATACAAATGTCTGTATCATTTGAACTATTCCAAGTAACAAATGATATCGAAGGAAAAAGGAGTGCTGAATAGAATGGAATCAATCCGGTATTTTGCCAAGAAAGTAAATATGTGAATGACACTGGCAGAATATTACCCGGATTGAAATTTATTTTTTCAAAGAGGAGGCAAGTGATATGACAGAAAAGGAAAAAGGATTATTGAATCCTAAAATGTCACGGCGTACTTTTGTAAAAGCTTCCGCTGCAACGGCTGTGGCTGCGGGAGCGATTGCGTCCAATCCTTTAGGTTCAGCAATGAAGCTGTTGGCGGTTGAGGATGATGAAACAAACAAGAGTCCGAATGAGAAAAAAGTACTCAGTGTCTGCCGGTCCAATTGTTTTCAATCCTGCCGCATGTACGCATATGTGCGTGATGGCAAGGTAGTTAAGACCTCTCCGGCCCCTTATCTCGACGACATCTATACAGGAACTTGTATCAAAGGTTTGTCTCTTGTTCAGCGAACCTACAGTCCCACAAGAATTAAATATCCCATGAGAAGAAAAGGCAAACGCGGGGAGGATAAATGGGAACGTATTTCCTGGGATGAAGCCATTACTGAAATTGCAGAAAAGTTTAAGGAAATTCAGTCAAAGTATGGGCCGAGGGCATTAGCTCTGGATACGGCTTCCGGAAACTACGGTTTAGTACATGGAATACAGGGAGTTATTAACAGGCTTGCCAACTCCATCGGATGTACAAAGATTAATGTTTGCTATGACCAGGCTGTGGGTTACGGATCCAATCGCGTGATTGGCGGCGGTGTTTGGTTATGGGGAAATGAGCCGAGAACCATGCTTGATGCAAAAAATATTATTGTATGGGGTTCCAATCCTGTACAATCACAGCCTCAAAATTGGCGAATTCTGATGGAGGCGAAAAACAAAGGAGCAAAGGTAATCACCATTGACCCTATTTTTTCTTCCACAGCCAATAAATCTGATGAATACATTCCGATTGTTCCCGGTACGGATTTAATGCTTGTTCTTGCCATGCTTAAATATATCTTTGATCATGACATGATTGATGTTGAGTTTGTGAAAACAAGGACAACAGCTCCATTCCTCGTTCGGAAGGATAATGGAAAAATTTTAAGAAGAAGTGATTTCAGCCCTGATATTGATGAGGAAAATGATGATTATTATGTCTGGGACAGTGGCGCCAACCGACCTGTCTTGTTAAATGAAGGACCTGTTGATGTTGCAATTGAAGGCAGTTATACAGTTAACGGGGTTGAGGTTGACACGGTATTCTCCCTGCTTAAAGAACATGTCCAGGAATATACACTGGACAAAGCCAGCGAATTAACCAGGATACCAAAAGAGAAAATAGAGTATTTGACAAAACTTTATTGTGACGGCCCCACCACGATTTATACCAACTATGGAATTGACCATTATCAAAATGGCCACTTATGGTCCTTTGCCGCATTTATGATGGCTGCGTTGACGGGAAATATTGCGAAACCGGGTGCCGGTTTTACCGGATTATATGTAATGGCAATTCCCATTAACTACGCCAATATGTATGTCACTAATGGAAAAATGGTTGACGACAGGATCCCGCAGCACCTTTTCCACCAGGTGGTTAAAGAGCAGAAGTTGTTTGATGAGGACTATCCTATTAAAGGGATACTTACGCATTGTTCGAACCCGATGAGCAATTTTACAGAGCAAAATGTATGGTTTAATGATATTTTGCCGAATATTGATTTTCATGTCGTTATCGATACTGAATTTACAGATACAGCCAGATATGCAGACATTGTTTTGCCTGCAGCATTCTGGTTTGAAGTGAATGATCTTCGCGTTGCCTATAACAATCCTTATATTCTTATGCAGGAAAAGGCTATTGAACCTTTATATGAGAGCAAGCCGGATTTGGAAATTGTCACGTTAATAGCCAGAAAAATGGGATTGGAAGAATTCTTCCCGGAAGAGTGTGACGATATTTACTGGATTAACAGATTATTAGATTCTGATATTCTCCGACAAATGAATATTACTTATGAACGTTTGCAAAAGGAAAAAGTGATTCGTGGAGAAGGAAGTGCGGAAAAACCGTTTATTCGCGGAGAAAATGGTTTCTTCACACCTACAGGAAGAGCCCAATTGTACTGTGAGAATCCGGTTCCGCGCGTTGATTACGGTCAGGATGTGAGTGATTTAATTGAAAAAGAGAGACTGCCATACTTTAAACCACCGGGAGAAGCATGGCATGAAAATCCTTTGTATAAAAAATATCCGCTTGTCTTTATTCAGGAGCATTCCAGATTCCGCACACATACACAATGGTTTAATGTACCGATGCTTCGTGAATTGGATCCGGAACCTCTTGCCAAGATTAGCCGCAAGGATGCAGAAGAAAGAGGAATTAAGACAGGAGATATTGTTGAGGTCTTTAATGATCGAGGAAAAGCCGTGCTAAAGGCTGAAGTAAATGATGCCATGATGCCGGGAGTTATTTCAATTCCAAAAGGTTGGCAAAGGGAACAGTTTATAGAAGGATGTTTCCAAGAATTGACCTCCAGCAAGTCCGATCCGATGGCTGTAAACTTTGCATTCTTTGACTGCCTTGTAGATGTTAAGAAGAAATAGGGAGGGTTGAATTATGCGTTATGCAATGGCAATAGATATTAAGAAATGTACGGGATGTCATTCCTGTTCCGTAGCCTGTAAGGTGGAAAACAATCTGCCAAACGAAATTTGGTGGAATCGAGTGCTGACTGTCGGGGGAGAGAGCATGGATACTCCCAAGGGGAATTTTCCAAATGTAAAAATGGAATTCCTTCCTATTAATTGTCAGCATTGTGAAAATCCTGCTTGTGTAAAAGCTTGTCCTGTGGGTGCCACTTATAAGCGCAAAGAAGACGGTATTGTCATTCAGGATTATGATAAGTGCATCGGTTGCCGCTATTGTATGGTAGCCTGTCCGTACAGCGGTGTGCGCCAATTTAATTGGAAAAAACCTGAGTATGCAATCGATGTGCCCATGGGGGATAAGGAGGTTGCTCCTCATCAGTATAATTCTGTAGAAAAATGCACCTTCTGTATCCATCGTGTGGCCAGGGGAGAAAAGCCGGCTTGCATTGAAACATGCCCAAACAGGGCAAGATATTTTGGCGATATCGACGATCCGGAAAGTGAAGTTTCAAAAGCTATCAAAAACCGCACATATTTCCAATTGTTAGAGGAAAAAGGCACAAAGCCATCAGTCTATTACTTAACTTGAGGAGGGGAGAAAGATGTCAACACAAACACGCAAATCTTCTAATATATGGTTGGGAATTTTTGCGGCATTTGCCGTACTTGGTTTAGTATGCTGGATTTTACAGCTGACAAAAGGGTTGCAAATGACTAATCTGAGTACCACTAACATGTGGGGGCTGTATATTACCGGTTTTATGATTTTTACGGGTGTTGCTGCGGGAAGCTTGTTTTTTGCCGCTCTGCCCTATCTGTTTAATTTAAATGAATTTAAACCATACTGCAGAATTTCTGCGTACACAGGGGCTGTATCCAGTATTGTTGCCGCTTCCTTGTTCATAATAGTTGATATCGGAAATCCGGAGCGGGTTTGGCTGTTTATCACGAGCGGAAATCTTACATCCCCTATGTTTTGGGATTTTATCATGCTAGTTTCATATATGGTTATTTCAATCATTTTTACCCGGCAATTAATTCTTGTTCACGAAGGAACGAAAGAAGAGAAATCTGTAAAGCCGATTGCTGTTATTGCTCTTGTGGCGGGAGTGTTCGTTTTTGTCACGTCTTTTGTCTTTAGTTTTCAAATTGCCAGACCAATGTGGAATACACCTGCACAGCCGGTTTCCTTTCTGTTAACTGCATTTGCTGCTGCCCTGACTGTGTTAATGATTATAGCTTTTGTTTTAAATAAGAGCGGATATATTGAGATGTCTGTAAACTTGCTTTCCAGGATTGCAAAAGTCGCAGCACTGTTGCTTGGGGCAGAATTAGTGTTTGTGGCTGCAGAGGTTTTGATAGGATTATATCCCGGCGCCGGAGGCCAGTATGCTTCCGCTTCCTGGCTTGTTGGCGGAGGGGGGGCAGTCCGTTTTTGGCTTGAGATTGCTGCATTGGCTGGTGCTATCATTCTTCTGGCCAAAAAGCCAACTCCAAAGGGAGGCAATTTAATTTCAGGGGCGATTTTGGCTTTCGCAGCTATTTATCTCATAAAATCTAATTTTCTCCAGGCTGAATTGTTTAATCCTTTATTAAATCTGCCGGGACCGGCAATGTTTGGAGACGGTGCATCTTTCTATATTCCTTCTTTGGTGGAAGTCGGACTGTCAGTAGGCATTGTTTCACTGGGAGCATTTCTTCTTACGATTGGATTCCGGGTTTTAAATCTTGGCACCCACTCTTCTGAACATGAACGGGGAAAGTTGGCGGGTTAAACTTTTGAATGATGTCCTGCAACTGATGAAAATCCTTCATCTGTTGCAGGGCGGTTGGTCCGTGTTAAAAAACAAACAATCTAGAAGGGGCAAATCTCTGATTTTGGAAGAGATTTGCTTTGGGGAGGAGTACAGCATGGAGAAGCTTCATGAAAAGAGGGATGAACAAGAGATGAACAGGGCATTTGCAGTGTCGGATTTTTATCAATTACTTTCCCTGTCTGTCCAATGGCCGGAGAAGGAGTTGGCAGAAGCGCTGCTTAATGGAAGCTTTCATAATGATTCCGTAAATATTTTGGAAGAGATTGGTTGTCAAGATGAAGAAATACATTTGATCGAAAATTTATTCGGCAAACTGAGAAATCAAGAAATTGGATATGATTTGTTCTTAAAAGATATGATGGGAGAATATACGAGATTATTTAATCATCCGGAACAGCCAGTGATAAGTATTTATGAATCGTTATTTACCAATCAATCAAATGAAAAAATAATTATGTTCCTGAATCCTGTTGCCCTTGATGCAGAGCGTTGCTATAGAGAAGCCGGACTCCATTTAACCAATACTTCAAAAGAACCTGCCGATCATATGGCTACAGAGTTGGAATTTATGATGTATTTATACGGGAGCAAAGGGATAGCCCTGAAGGAACAAAACCGGGAAAGGCTCGGCAGAATTGACGAAAGGATCGCCGAATTTGAAGAGCAGCATTTATTAAAATGGATCAATCCATTTTTTACACTCTTGGAAGAGAAGGCTGAACATCCTGCTTACATGGGAATTGCCAAGGTGGCCAAAGCCGGTTTGAAAGAAGTGCTGTATAAACCGGTATAAAGCTTTCGCATTGGAGAAAAAGAGGTGAAAATATGCTGTTTAATGAAGGGGCATTTATAAAAATCGACCAGACGAGATGCTTAAATTACCGGCATAAGGGGGTCGGTTGTTTTCATTGCACATCTCTTTGTCCGGGCGGGGCACTGACGGTTATTGAAGACAAGGTCTTCTTGGAAAAGGATAAATGTTTGGGATGCGGAGTTTGTTTTTCTAATTGTCCGACCGAGGTTTTTAGTGCAGGACCATGGGATGAAACGGCAATCATATCTGAGGTGAAAAACCAGTCTGCTGCTGTAACACAGTTCTTTTGCGGTGAACATGATGAGCCATATCTCCCGAAAGAAGGACGGGAAAAAGGAGCGATACAAATCAGTGCTTGTCTTGCCGGTATTTCTAAAGGCGCATGGTTCGAAATTGGTTTATTGACTGATGTGGAACTCCGCTTGGATAAATGCGGCGAGTGTTCTATGAGAAATTGTTTGGAAAGACTGCAATTTACACTAGATACCGCATCGGAATGGTTAAGTGCCACAGGGTATAAGTCCAATTTTTCTTATATATATGCTGTCGAAAATATTAAGAAGAAAAAGAAGTTAAAGGCCGTTTCTTCCGGTATGAAGGCGACTTCCCGTCGTGATTTGTTTTTAACCTTGTTTAGCCAAGGCAAAGAAATGATTCGAAGAGTTCGGGAAAAGGATTATGCTTTACACGGGAAACGAAAGTTCGAAGAATGTTTAGTTCCCAAATGGCAGCAGAGATTGGGAAAAGTTTATACAGACAATTATCGGGAAGGGACTGATCCTGCCTATTGGCCGTTTATTAAAAAGAAATCTGCTTGTGTAAACTGTGGGCTTTGTGCTGAAAATTGCCCCGGAAAAGCATTGGATATTGAAAGAGTCAATGGAACGGTTCGCCACACTTTTAAGAGCGGTTATTGTCTTGATTGCCGGATATGTGAGCTGTTTTGTCCGACAAATAGTATAGAAAGGAGCAGAGAACCCAATCCTCGTCCCTTTGAAACAGTTATGATATATGAGGTGAAGTCTAACCGCTGTCACCGGTGCGGTAATGATACGTTAAAAAATGAAGACTTTCTTTGTTATTGGTGCCAAAACGAAGCAAAGGAAGAAGATATGATTGCCGACGCCAGGAATCAACTTTTGAATATATTATGAGGAAAATATTTTGCGGGAGAAAGAATAGCAGATCATAATGGAACAACATTAACAGCCAACAAAAACAAAACTGAGTAAGTTCATAATGGTGCAGTACCGGTCGCAGTTTTACAGGATGCACCGGAAAATGAGAGAGCAGTTTTTATTAAAAGCCGCAAGAACGGAGCATAATGCATATAAAGGAATGGCTGCTCTCGGGATATTTTTCATGCGATTAGAAAACGGATATTAAGGAATATCCTGGTTGGATGTGAAAATAGAAAATAGTAGGATTTTGCCTATGAAAAAGAAAAATATCATTTTGGCGGTTATTGCTTGCACTTTGTTAATTTTGGCAGCTGTATACCAACAGGCAGTCAATAAACAGGATATTTTGCATGTCCTGCAAAAAGCCGAGCCGGCCGCTGCGGATTACAAGGAATTGAAGGGTTCTTTTCAGACTTATGAACTCATCGATAAAAATGGAGAGTTTCTCAGTTATGCGGTTATTTCCAGTGCTTCCGGGTACGGCGGGCCGATTCTGATGCTCACAACAGTGAGCGGGGAAGGAGCGGTTATAAACACTGTCATCCTTGAGCATGCCGAGACTCCTGCCTATTTGGAGCGGGTTGTGAAGGCCGGTTATCCAGAAAATCTGCAGGGAGCGGCGGTGACGGACACCTTAAAAGAAGACTTGGATTTGGATGCTGTAGCCGGGGCTACCATGACGACTGATGGAATTATAGCCGCTGTTGAAAAAGGAATGTATTCAGTGGGGGAGAACCAGTTGGGTCTTGATGTTCCTCCCGTTCAAGCGTATCAATTTCAATGGGAGCATGGCGCTGCCGCTCTGATCTTAGCAGGTGCCGGTCTGGCAGCAGTGTTGAAGTTGAAAAGACTCAGGGTGTTACTTTTGATTCTTTCTGTTATTATTATTGGTTTTATGGCAAACTTTTCTCTTACTTTAGGGAATTTTTTGAGCGTTTTCGCAGGCAAACTGCCGAGCATTAACGAGCGTCCGTTTTGGTATATTTTTGTTATAGCTATTCCTGTTTTTATTCTTTTTATAGGAAAAAATATTTATTGCGGTTGGCTGTGTCCCTTTGGAGCCGTGCAGGAAGGAATCTATAAAGCTCTCCATCTGACAAAGAACCGTCTGGATCAAAGATTGGTAACTTTTGCGGGAAAATCAAGGTGGTTATATATTTGGCTTGCCGCTTTGCTTGCTCTTTTGTTCAATAATCCGGGAATGGCTGGGTATGAGCCTTTTGCTGTCTTTTTCGGTGGAGAAGGTCCGGTCAGTCAATGGATTATTATGGGCCTGATTTTGATCATGTCCATATTCATTTTTCGTTTCTGGTGCCGTTGTTTTTGCCCGGTCGGTGCTGTTCTGGATTTTATCGCTATAATAAAAAGGCGGGTTAAACGGCTGTTTCAGAAAAAATTGCCACCTGAAGCCCAATTAGTGCAAAAAAGCATTTTACAATTGTCCGAATCTTCATGTGGTACTTGCCAATCAGGGTGCAATAGAGATAAAATAAAAGAAGCAAAGTTAAGCGCTTTCAATAAATTTACGGTTTTTATCATTATTTTAGTAGATTTATTGATTATAGGAGTTTTATTGCAAAATATCGGTTTGTTTTACTGACAATTCCTATTTTAAAAAAATTACAAGGGGGATAACTTGTCATGCTTGCGAATATTGGAATTCCGGGTTTAATTTTGATTTTGGTGATTGCACTTGTGATTTTCGGCCCTAAAAAGCTTCCTGAAATCGGCCGTGCTGTGGGACAAACATTTAGAGAATTTAAAAACAGTACGAAAGATTTAATTGAGGATGAAAAAGAAAACGTAAAAGCGCTTGCCGATACGGCTGGAACAGAGAAAAAATAATTTTGAAATAACCCGTTCTTAGAAGGACGGGTTTTAAATTTGAGCAGGAGGAATTATATAAAAAAATTTTCTTGTATTTAAAATTGAAAGTGAATCATTCACCGTGTAAGTAAGGAGCACACTTTTTTGGAACAAAAACAAACCGCCGGGCAAATCCAGGCGGTTTGTTTTTAAAGAAAGAGAGAGAGAGTATGGTGTTTCTTTAATGGAATCTATATTATTGGTTAAGAGATTAGCAAATTTTTATTTTGTTTATGCAAAGAGTTTAGTGCCTGTTGTAACTTTTTCTAATTCAGGCAGCAATTTTTTGTTTAGGACTTTGATATATGTTCCCTTCATTCCAAGGGAGCGGGATTCAATGACTCCAGCGCTTTCCAGTTTTCTTAATGCGTTGACGATCACGGATCTTGTGATACCGTAACGGTCGGCAATTCTTGATGCAACAAGCAATCCTTCTGTTCCGTTTAATTCACTGAAAATACATTGAACAGCCTCTGTTTCACTGTAAGATAGAGAATGGATTGCCATTTGCACAATCGCCTTATGGCGTGACTCCTGGGCAATTTTTTCAGAATTTCTGCGGAGAATTTCCATGCCGATTACTGTTGCTCCGTATTCTGCAAGAATGAGATCATCGTTCTGGAATTCGCCTTCCAATCTGGCAAGAATCAAGGTTGCCAGGCGCTCGCCTCCGCTGTTAATCGGTACGACAGTCGTTAACGCTTTGGCAAAGATGTCTTTGTTTTCAATGAGAAAAGCTGTGTAATAGCTTTTTATATCAAGGTTCGGGGATGTTTGTCGGATATTCAATAAACGGCGTGCGTAATCAGCCGGAAATTGCCGTTCTTCTATTATTGCAGCCATGCTGTCGTTTTCCATGATGTGATGGGCAGCATAGCCAAGCAGTTCCCCTTCGACATCTACTATAAAGACATTGGCCCCGATAACCTCGCTTAACGTTTCAGACATTGATGCAAAATTGACAGGCTTGCCGGTGGCCTGCTGTAACAAAGTATTAATCTTTCTTGTTTTTGTGATTAGCTTCAATTTACATCCTCCTAAGAAATAGCGATTCGAAAGGTTAACCTCTATATAATAATCACATGTGATTCTATCCAGAAAATATGTTCCGTAATTGCCTCGACAGTTCTTATGATACACTGTAAATTTCGAGAAAACAGTGATATATGTCTCAATAAATATTCATAAATATGAATATCTTGTGAACTTTAATGAAAATTTACATCTTTCTATTATTTATACTTTCAAATTTTGTAAAAATTAAATAAAAATGGTTTCGTTGCAGAAACACTGCTATAACAGGATTTTTGAATTTTAATCTGTTATGAAACAGAAAAGGTTTTAAAAGAAAGTTGTCGTAAATTTCCGGAATATCTATTTAATTCCATTTATTCAAGATTTTTATTGTAAAAATTGTGACTTTTTTCAGAAGTATAATAATGTAAGTTTAGTAATTAATTTACATTTCCATTCTTTATACTGTTGATTTGGTTTTTGTTTGCTGGTTGTTAATCAGGGAAACTTGCAGAGGAGAAAAAATGGGGTTATGGAAAAATTATTCAATAATAAAAACGGACAGAAATCCATGAAAAAATCAGGCGCTTGATTCAACAGGTATGAAATTTTATGGCAGGGTTATTTGGAATAGGAATGGGAGCAAATATCATGTATGCACTTATCGAAGAGGATATCGGATAGACTAAGAATTCTTTTACTTTCGTTTGAGCGGGGCATTTTTTGAAAATCAGCCAGCGAATTTATAAAGTCAACCTGAATTCCCTTGGAAAACAGTTCAACTGCGGATTGAATTTGATCATCGAGCCTATATAGAGGTTTGTCTGACTCATTCCGGCTTCATAAATTCTGTTTTCTATTTCAGCTTCTTGTTTGCCTTCCCGATTTCATTTCATCATTTGGTAAATTTTGACGGTTAATTGGATAATTTTGTTTTCAATTAGTGTCATCTTTGTTTTCGGTATCATTTTGTGGTAAAAAATAAAAAACCTAAGAATTTTACCTTAGGTTGCGCAAAAATTTTTTTTATTTTAATTTAATGACTAAAGGTGTTGTTGTTTTCTGCTTTTTTCTCTTTGAGATACAGTTTAATATCCGTACTGATAGTAAATAGAAGGAAAAAATTCATTGCCCAAATATTAATGAAGGTTCCGATCCCGCCGAATTCAATCGACGTACTGTCGGTAAGAAGGAGAACTAAATAACATTCTATAAAGATAAGAAAAAAACTGCCGATAAAAGAAAAGAAGGTCCTGTGCATGGATATTCTCCTTTGAAGGAATATTAAGTAAATATACCACATATAAATTGTATAAACAATTTGTACCTTATCTATAGAATACAAATTACAGAAAAATGAGTCAATGGAACTAGGTAAGAATTCACTATATTGATAAAATCAACGTTTCTAAAAGATAAATGTAACTTGCAGGAATTTTTTGTTCACAGTTTTGTAATATTTTCAGCAACATCATCTATTGCAAGAAATATGTAAAAAAATAAATTTTTTTACACACTCTTGACGAATTTTAGCGAACATGATAAATTATATTTTGTTGTTGTAAGGTGTTCTTCTTTCAGGAAGGCTGCCGGAATCGTTCGAGTCCCTCAAAATATGATTTATAAACTTTATATGCGGGTGTAGTTTAGTGGTAAAACTACAGCCTTCCAAGCTGTTGTCGTGGGTTCGATTCCCATCACCCGC
>JANWJP010000017.1 GCA_025451895.1 Robertmurraya sp. | reverse complement strand
TATGGCCATAGCGAGCAAGCAGTTCATAACCAGGTATATATAGCGATGATTGTGTATTGCTTAAACGTACTGGCACAGCTGAACACTAATAGCGACCGAAGTTACCTGCAAATTAGTCGGTATTTAAGAGCAGCGTTATGGAAATCTGCCCATATTTGGATGCGAAAAATCAAAAGAAAGGGTGTTTCTTAAAGATTTTAATGTTGTTGTTGTACTAGCCACAGGATATATTGCTAAAAAATAGATGTTTACTACCCTTTATTTAGCGTTTTAAATTTTTTAATAAAAGCCAAGAAATTATAAACTGAAAATTCAGTTTTTATTTATGCGACGCTAGTAATTTCATTTATGAAATAAATTTCATCATTTCCTTCTGAAATCACCTTCCTTTATGTTAAGATTCTAATAAAGAAGGCTATACTCTGATAATAGAAAAGTATGGAGCTTTGTATGTCCGGTTTATTTATTGCTTATTATGAGGGGGTGTGAAAGTGGAAATTATACTGTATTTGAGTGCTGCAGTTGCCTCCGTCGCTTTTGTAATCCTGGTCATTTACCTGGTGAGAACATTAAATTCATTACAGGGAACAATGAAAAATGTATCAAAAACTTTGGAAAATCTTGAACAGCATATTGAAGGAGTTTCCAGGGAGACAACAGAATTATTACATAAAACAAATGCGCTGGCGGACGATCTCCATGGAAAATCCCGGAGATTGAATACTGTTGTAGATGCTGTCAAAGATGTCGGTGAATCTGTAAAAAAATTTAATCAAAGCATTCAAAAAATCACCGCCTCTGTTAATAGCCAAATGGAAAAGAATGAAGAGAAGGTTTCGCAGATTATCCAATGGAGCCAGGTGATATTGGAATTAAAGGATAAGTGGCAAGCGAGAAAAACGGCTAAAGGAAAGTCTGAGCATGGTGAAAAAAAGCTTCAGAAAGGAGCCGGCAATTAAATAAAGGAGGTAAACAAAATGACAAAACATGTGGAAAGAGAATTTGACAGGGATAACGGTATCAATACAAAGGACTTTTTAATCGGTGCTCTTGTCGGCGGAATTGTCGGAGCAGTAACAGCGTTGTTACTGGCGCCGAAATCAGGAAAAGAAATGCGAAGTGATTTAAATCTTCAGGCACAAGCTCTCAAGGAAAAATCAAGCCAATTTGCCGAGACGGCCAAAATAAAAGGGGCAGAGTTCGTTGAAGTGGCAAAAGAGAAATCAACTGCGTTGGGACAAGCAGTTTCCAAACAATCCGGTGAAATTATGAATAAAGTAAAAGGATTGAAAACTGCAAAAGAAAATGCCGGGGAGGGGGAAGAAACTGCGGAAGACGCGGATGAGCCGGCTGTTACCGCGAATGCCGAAGAAGTTCAGAGAAAACTGGAAGAAACGAAAAAGGCCTTTGATGAAACAGAATCTTTGTTAAACCGTTAGTATCTGCAGGTTGAGAGGGACACTTTCCGTTGAAGGACATGGTTGAAAGAATCACCCGTTTAAGGGAGAGAAAAACGGTTGAAGCGGAAGGGTGTGTTTTGGAGTAAAATCAACATCCAAAATTATTGCAGATGGAAAAATAAACCCATTGTCATTAGAAGAGTGACGGAATATAATAGTGAAAAAGCTGGCCTGTCATATTGAAAGGTCAGCTTTTCCTTCATTTTATTGTTAATTTTTTACATTCAAATATAACTGTTCAATGCAGTTCCCTAAACAACATTTGCTGAAAAGAAGGTCTGCCCGCACGGTACGGGTTTTTGGGTAATAAAATATTTCCTCATGAATAGAATAAAAACACTTTAACGCTTGAAAGCGTTTAATCGATGAAGTAAAAATGCGTGACATATTATTTTAATTCATATATAATAACTCTAATTATAAAATGCACTGGATATCACAGATAAGAAACAGGGCAATTTTTGACCGTCAATTGCATTCGGAGCAAGGGGATTCTTGTCCGGGCAAGGCATGATAAGATAAAGAGGTGGGAGAACATGAGCAATAAGGAATTGGAACAGTTAAGGGCTCGGATCGACGAGTTGAACATGCAATTATTGGAATTAATTAACGAGAGAGGCAGACTTGTTAAAGAAATAGGCCGTGTAAAAGAAGCGCAGGGAGTTCACCGGTATGATCCTGTCCGCGAGCGGAAAATGCTTGATAAGATTTTGGAGAACAATGAAGGGCCTTTTGAAAAATCAACCCTTCAGCATTTATTTAAAGAAATATTTAAAGCCGGTTTAGAACTGCAAAAGGATGATCACCGCAAAGCATTACTTGTGTCACGTAAAAAACATCCGGAAAATACTGTTGTCGATATTAAAGGAACAAAGATCGGAAATGGTGTGCCGCAGTTGATTTTCGGACCTTGTGCGGTCGAGTCTTACGAACAGGTGGCTGCAGTTGCGGAGTCTATTAAAGCAAAGGGATTAACTCTCTTGCGGGGCGGTGCATATAAGCCGAGAACTTCACCGTATGATTTCCAGGGTCTGGGTGTTGAAGGACTGAAAATTTTAAAACGTATTTCTGAGGAATATGGCTTGGGTGTTATCAGTGAAATTGTCAATCCTGCCGATATTGAAATGGCGGTTGATTATATTGATGTCATTCAAATTGGAGCAAGAAATATGCACAACTTCGAATTGCTTAAAGCTGCCGGCCAGGTCAATAAGCCTATTTTACTGAAGAGAGGTTTGTCTGCCACCATCGAAGAGTTTATTAATGCCGCCGAATACATTATGTCAAAAGGAAACGGACAAATTATTCTTTGTGAACGGGGCATCCGGACTTATGAGCGGGCAACAAGAAATACACTGGATATTACGGCAGTACCTATTCTTAAGCAAGAAACACATTTGCCGGTTCTTGTTGACGTTACTCACTCAACAGGCAGAAGAGATCTGCTTCTTCCTGCAGCAAAAGCAGCACTTGCCGTCGGGGCGGATGGTGTTATGGCCGAGGTTCATCCGGATCCGGCCGTTGCACTGTCAGACGCACAGCAGCAAATGGATCTGCAACAATTTGATCAATTCATGGAGGAACTCAAGGCTTCCTCACTTGTACGGATTTAACCAAAAAACCTTCTGCTTAACGGCAGAAGGTTTTTTTCGCTGGTTTACGCCGGGGTCTTTTATGTCTTTTCCGGTTTTGAATCAATGTTAGGGCCTTTGTTACAGCTGCATTAAATGTTTGTCCGGGGTTTAGTGTATCCGAATGTTATTTGTTGCAGAACGGGAAATTGTCAAGTATTATTAAATTTAAAAAAAGTTCCGGACCTTTTTCGGGGGTAAAAGACATTTTTTTCAAATTTCATCTCCGATCAGCAGGATCTTATTTGGCAATTAAGTTTAACTTAATTATAATTGTTGTAGAATAGGAAGAAAGAACGTTAAAAAGGAGCAGATTATATGAACGTAACAATATATGATGTGGCCCGTGAAGCCAATGTTTCCATGGCGACGGTTTCGCGTGTGGTAAACGGAAACCCGAATGTGAAACCTGCAACAAGGAAAAAAGTTCAAGAGGTAATTGAAAGACTGGGTTATCGCCCGAACGCGGTTGCACGCGGACTGGCGAGCAAAAAAACAACGACAGTCGGTGTAATCATCCCTGATATTTCAAGCACCATTTTTGCCGAATTGGCCAGAGGAATTGAAGATATCGCGACGATGTACAAATATAATATTATTTTGAGTAACTCGGACCAAAATAAGGATAAAGAACTGCATCTTCTGAATACGATGCTTGCGAAACAGGTTGATGGAATTGTTTTTATGAGCGGAAATATTACAGGTGAGCATATTGCAGAATTCGAGAAATCTCCCGTTCCGATTGTTCTTGCCAATTCAATTGCTGATTCCGAGAAGATTCCTTCAGTAAATATTGACAGCGAACAGGCTGCATTTGATGCTGTGTCTTTATTCATTAAGGAAGGGCATAAAGATATAGGGATGGTCATCGGTCCCCTTAATGAACCGATTAATAAAGACAAAATGCTGGCCGGGTACAAAAGGGCATTGCAGGAAGCAGGTTTGGATTACAGAGAAGAATATGTTTTTGAAGGAGATTACACTTATGAATCCGGCCTTGAAGCGTTTGAAAAGATGCTCGAATTAGAGAGAAAACCGACTGCTGTTTATGTGGGTTCTGATGAAATGGCAGTAGGAGTCATTCAAGGGGCTAAAGATCACGGGTATGACGTACCTAATGATCTTGAGGTCATCTCTTCTGATAATACGAAACTGGCCCTGATGGTGCGTCCGCAACTGACCACTGTTGTGCAGCCGTTATATGATATTGGCGCAGTTGCCATGCGTCACCAAACCAAATTGATGAACAAGGAAGAAGTAACAGATTTGAAGGTAATTCTTCCGCACAGAATTGAAACTCGAAATTCCACAACAGGATTACCGGAAAAAAATTAGTAAAATTTAAATTTATTTTCATAGTATTCCCACTATAAATGCCCGCCGATTCTGCCGATATTAAAAGCAGAGACTGTTAAATTTTTGATTGGTGCATGTCCGGCTTACATGAATAATGCCGGGTTTTTGTCTGAAGGAATTAAAATGCACCACTATAAGATTTGTTAACAAGATTCAATAAAAAGCTGAATTAAGTGCAGATGCATACAGCAAATGATACTCGGGCTGGGAGGACTTATGAAAAAATTTGATGCTCTGACACCGCTTGGTCTGCTTGCCGGTGTCGTTCTTGTTGGTTTCGGGATAATAGCCAATGCCGGTATCAATAATTTTCTTTCTTTTATTGATATTGCATCGCTAGTCATTGTTTTGGGCGGTGTTACTGCAGCGCTTTTGGTCAGTTTCCCGTTAAAAGATGTTAAACATATGTTTAAGATTTCCAGACAGGCATTCAGTGTACAAAAATATGATTTGCCTGAACTGATTCAAACTTTTGTTAAATTATCAACAAAAGCGAGAAGAGAGGGTATTTTATCCCTTGAAGCGGAATTGGAAAATGTGGACGAGCCTTTTCTTCGCAAAGGTATTTTACTGGCTATTGACGGAATTGAACCTGATGTCATTTCCGATATTTTGCAGGCGGAGATTTCCGCTATGGAGGAGCGCCACAGAAAAGGGCGCCATATGTTGGAACGTGCCGGAGAATATGCTCCCGCCTGGGGGATGACAGGAACTTTAATCGGGCTTGTTCTCATGCTCAACAACCTGAAAGATCCCGAAACGCTGGGACCGAACATGGCAATTGCCATTTTAACCACATTTTATGGTGTTGTTCTTGCGAACCTTGTGTTTATTCCCCTTGCTGTAAAATTGGAACGAAAGACCGATGAGGAAGTTTTTTTCAGACAAATCATTATTGAAGGGGTTATTGGCGTTCAATCGGGAGAAAATCCAAAAATTCTTGAGGAGAAACTAAGCGCTTTCCTTTCTGAAAGAGAACGGACTAAAAAAGAGGGCGCAGGGGAGGGCGGCAGCGATGAGGTTTAAGCGCAAAAAAGAGTCTTATCGCAGCAAAACGGCCCGCTGGATGGTTACTTATACTGATTTAACCATGCTGATCTTAGTTTTTTTTGTTTTATTATTTGCCATGTCCCGCGTGGATATTTTGAAATTCAGAGCGATCGCTGAATCATTTGCCAATCGGAGTATTTTTGACTTTTATCCGTCCATCATCCCGGGAGAGGGAACAGGCGAAGGATTGTCCCCCGAAGAAGAGGGCGTTAAGGATCTCGAGGATTTTGTGGAATATATCAGAAGATATTTGGAAGCCAGTGGAATGGATGATGTGATTATTGCGAACCGGACAGAACGGGGAGTTGTCATTGTTCTGCAGGAACAGGTTCTTTTTGAGACGGGAGAGGCTGAAATTAAAGAGGAAGCTTATGACTTTCTCAATAAGGTCGGAACTGCCCTTAAGGAACTCCCCAATATGGTTAAGGTGGAGGGGCATACAGATAGCCGGCCGATCAGCACTTACCGCTATCCTTCCAATTGGGAATTGTCTTCTGCCCGCTCCAGCAGTGTGATCCGATATCTGATCGAGAACCACGGTTTGGACAGCACGAGGTTTATTGCGGTCGGTTACGGTGACACCCGTCCGGTGGTTCCAAATACATCTCCGGAAAATTGGCAGAAAAACCGCCGTGTGGAAATTGTAATTATGGATCCGGCATTTACAGATGAAGAACTGTTAGATTCTTAAAGCTGTTTTTAAAAGTTGGTTTAGGACCAAACCTGCGTTCCATGAGGTGATGGGGAGTCTGTTGCAGACACTCTTGAGAGAGCCGTGTTTATTTTGTTAAAAGATTTTTCCTTGCGAAAGAAAACTCAAATGTCATTAGAAGCAGCGGTTGCCGGCTTTTGGGCGGATCCGTAATGATAATGCGAAAAAGCTGCAAATAGCAGCTTTTTTTACTTCAATTCTCCTGTATAGTTTCCTTATTTTTTATTTTGATCGGATACAAAGCTTTTTCCAATGTTTTTTTATTTTTTTCAGTAATTTCGGCTTTTCTTGGGATTGGCGGATATAAATGGTCCGGGTCATCCCATTTAAGAGGCAAGGAAACGGGTGCTATATTTCCCCACTGTTCAATCCATTCAAAAGGTAAGTTTATGGAAAAGTCATAGTTTTCGGTCATTTCGAGCCATAATAATGCCCATGCCCTGGGAGCGACTCTCCATAAATCATAGCCCCCTCCCCCTACAGCAATCCATCTTCCGTTGCAATATTGATGGGCAATTTTATGAGCAAGCCTGGGAATTTCTTTATAAAGCCTGATTGTACCTGACAAATGGGTTAAAGGGTCTAAATAATGGGCATCTGCCCCGTTTTGTGTTAAAATCACGTCCGGTTTAAAATATGCAGCGATTTCTTCAACTGCCGTTGTATACACATCCAAAAATGATTCATCTTCCGTAAATGCATCCAAAGGAATATTAAAAGAATATCCGTATCCTTTTTCCTGTCCTCTCTCACTAACATTGCCGGTACCCGGAAAGAGATATCTGCCTGTCTCATGGATGGAAAGGGTGCATACATCCGGATTGTCATAAAAGGCCCATTGGACGCCGTCGCCATGATGGGCATCCGTATCAATATACAGGACACGGGCGTTATATTTTATTTGCAAATATTTTATCGCTACAGAACAGTCGTTGTAAACGCAAAATCCGGACGCTTTTCCCCTGAAACCATGATGCAGTCCTCCCGCAAGATTTAATGCATGTTTTGCTTTTCCCGTCATTACATAATCTGCAGCCGTTAAGGTTCCGCCGACGATAAGAGCAGTGGCTTCGTGCATATTTGGA
Source organism: Robertmurraya sp. (assembly GCA_025451895.1). Lineage (GTDB taxonomy): Bacteria > Bacillota > Bacilli > Bacillales > Cytobacillaceae > CALKIU01. The sequence continues at coordinate 5,984 of JANWJP010000017.1, read as the reverse complement.
AATATAGGTGTATCTTCAGTGCCAATTCCATAGTTTTCGGCGATTTCTTTTGGAAGTTCACCCCGTCCGGCTTTTTTTACGGCATCTATATATTCAGGCAGATGTATCAGTTCCAGTTCTTCATCAGTGGCCATTCTGGGGGGGACGATGTCCGCTTCATGGATGGCATTCATTTTTTTTAATAAATCCAGAGTCAGTTCAAGGCGTATTTGATTAAAAGGATGGTCATCAGAAAACTTGTAGCTCAATTGGTCACCGGAAAAAATAAATACTGAATCTTTTATCATAACAAACTCCCCGGAAACTTCGGCCATAGCACTTCAAGGCCGTTTCTTTTTAAATCAGTGATAATCGGGATTGGATTAATTGTTTGCGCCCTGATCACAATGATTTTATAGTTTTCATTTTTCTTATCAGGATAGGCAAGCACACTTAATATATTGACATTATGTTTTTCAATGCAGGAAACAGCTTCAACGAGCATGCCCTGCTTATTTGGCACTTTTATTTCAAACTGAGAGCCGGGCTGATGGGCTCCGGTTAACTGAACCAATGTATGGAAAATATCAGTTTCCGTGATAATTCCCACTAATTTATTATTGCTGACCACCGGAAGGCATCCGATTTTATTTTCATAAAAGATGGCAGCGACCTCTTCGACAAAATCGAGAGGATGTCCTGTAATGAGGTCAGTTTTCATAATGGATGCCAAAGGCTGATCCAGTACGTTGTTATTATCACAGTTGTGTAGAATGGAAGGGCCGGCTTCTTTTAAATCCCTGTCCGTGACAAGACCGATGAGGCGCTGCTCTGAGTCGGTAATGGGAATATGTCTGATTTTGAATTCATTCATGATACGGATGGCCTCATCTAGTGAATCATCTTTTGACAGTGATATGACATTCTTTTTCATAATTTCTTCGACAATCATTTGCAGATCCCTCCTTGAAATACAAGAAATGTAATTTTATGTTATTCACCCTGAAGAATGTTTTGCAAAAAAATTCCGCCATTTTGGCGTGAAAAACGGTTTTACATCTTATTTTGTGAAATATTCATTTGGACTGTAAACTTTTGATTAGCGAACTTTAATTTCCGGATATTGTTTTGGGAAAATTAAAAAATATTTTTGAAAGGAACAATGGTGAATGAAAATAGAGGCAATTTCCAAAACGGCCCGGGTTTTGAAGGGCATTCCGTTCCGGATCAAACGGATGCCGGAAACACTAGTAAGAATAGCGGTATTTTAACCGCAACCGATCAAATTGTTGAATGGATTCATCAGAAACTCTTTTCCCGATTCTCACCATTAAGCAATTTGCCGGGTGGGAACAAATTTCAGGATCATCTGTTGCAGACCATTTTAAGCCTCCGACATTCATGACTCTTTCCAGCATATTGCGGTAATCCCATACATTCAAGCCAGTTCCTTTTAAATCCCAGTGCCAGTAATATTCAGTTGTAATGATAATGTAGTCCTCCATGGCATCGTCCATCATGGAAACAAGAACAAGGTTCTTCCCCACTGAAGCACCTCTGAATTTTGGAATCACTTCAATGGCTCCTAATTCAAGCAGGTTCTCCATATTTCCCTCCGACCATCTTTCAAGGGGATCCGGATAGTGGAAGGTGATGTAGCCGATAATCACGTTTCCGTCCCTGGCAACAATGATTCTTCCTTCAGGAAACCGGGCTATTTCAATTAGTGCTTTGTGTTGTTTTTCAGGTGTGCGAAAGCTGATCAAATCTTTATGAAAATCCATTTCTGCCAGTCTCTCAGGTGTAACAGGACCTTCAATTATAAGTTTTCCGTGGGGTGTGTCTATTTCCTTTGAATAATATCTTTTTATATGCTTCATGCCGTCCACCGCCTAAATATTTCATTCTATGTTAATTTTTATTATATCTGATCTTTGATGTTAAAAAGCATGCATTAAAGCACTGTTTTGTGAATTTTTAAAAAAAGACAGATGAAGGTGCTGGTTCTGTTTAAGTGCTTTACATAAAGCTGTTTCTTGTTCGTCAATTTTATACATTTTTTATATCTCTCATTGTAATCTAAATAGAGAAAAAATAAAGATATTTTTAAAAATTCCGAAAATAAAACATTTTTCTTGCAAAGGTGGGTTCATCCTGGGCATTTGGTGAAGCAAGTCATCTCTCTGAATGCACAGCAAGCAAAATTTGTTTTTAAATCAACGCAATGACGGTTTAAAATCATTCTAATTTGGTCTTTCAGTAACAGTGACTGTCTCCAAAAAAGATGGGGGATTTTAAGAGACGTAAAAACAAAGGATTTGCCTGTAAAAAAGCAGAGCTGTTTCAAGAATGAAATCGCCGCTCTGACAAGTATTAAGGAATCAGACTTGTCAGGGGGATTTTCTCTTGAAACAGCTCCTTGATTGTTAAAGGTTTGTCTTATTAACTAATCTCCCGGCGCAGGTTTCTTATTGCTATTGTTGTTTCTGTTTTGATTGTTTGCCGGAGGTGAATTTCCGGAGGGCCCATTTCCATTCTCTCCCGGATCTATTGGTTCTTCGGGTTCGCCGTCATTTATTGGTTTGTCGATAGGAAGTGCGGGTTCTTCCATCCCCGGATCATGCCCTATCATTAGTATATTTGACGGCGGTGATTCCTTTCCGGCAATATCCACTGCGGTGACAAAGTATGGACCGTTGTCACCGGTATAAGACAGTTCTTTGCCTGCCGGAATGGAAGCAACTTTAATTCCGTATTTATATACCCGGTAGCCGATGATATCGTCATGAGGGTGTTCCTTCCAGGTTATTTTCAAGCCTGAGGCTTCAATTTTTAACGGAGACGGAGCTTTTCCGTTTTCAGTAATCTTATCATCTGCCAGAAGGACATTTTCCCAACGCTCTTTTTTGGGAATGAGTTCGCTCAAATCAGCATCCTTATCTGTGATGCCAAGAACTCTTTCCGCATAATCAGGGGCAAGAATTAAGCCTGACTTTGCGAAATCATCCGGTGTCGAATCAAGTGCCAGATACTTTTTATCACCAATTTCCACATACTTTCCTTCTATAAGATTATTATCAACTTCTGTAGGGACGTATGTTGCTTTAAACAGATCCGTTTCGACCAGGCCTGCCCTTCTGCAAGTGTCAGAAGGCAATAATCCTGAGACAACACAGTAGGAACGTCTGACAATTCCGCCGGGCATTTTGAAAGTCTCCTGCGGCGCAATCAACTCAGGATTTACATCATAGGCGGCATTCATGAGATCCGCCCAAAGGTAAATGTTTCTGACCCCGTAGGAGTACCCTTTATATGTCTGCTGCAGGGGTTTGTTATTGTCATAGCCGTTCCAGACGCCAAATGTAACATTCGGATTTGAAGCGACAAACCACGAGTCCCTGTAGGTTTGGCTTGTTCCTGTTTTTCCTGCCCAGTCCGCCCTGAATTTCAAACGGTTGTTTAATGAAGAAGCAGTTCCTTCACTGATTACATCCCGCATGATATCGAGCGTCAGGTAAGCTGTCTGGGGACTGAACACTTCAACCGGTTCACTTTTATGCTGATAAACAACCTTTCCGTTTTTATCGATAATTTTTTCAATCATATAGGCGTCAACAAAGGTTCCGCCGTTAGCCAGGGCAGCAAAGGCGTTCGTATTTTCTTCAACGGTTACTCCGTAGTACAAACCGCCGATCGCTGTTGACCGGTTAACAAAGTCCTCGTCATGCAATGAAGTAAAGCCCATTTTGACAAGATATTCTGCCGGCCGTTTATCAAGAATATCCGTATAAGCTTTTACGGCAGGAATATTATATGATTTTGTGATTGCATACCGGACGGAAACCAGTCCGCTGTGTGATCCCCCGTAGTTTTTCGGCCAAGGTTCATCTTTTTGCGGATTGAGCTTTAACGGGATATCAGGAAGCACGGACCCGGGTTGCAGGAGGCCCATCTCCATTGGCGGTGCCTCTACGAGAATCGGTTTCATGGTTGACCCGTTTGATCGTCTGGCACTGAACGCATGATTCAACTGCGAGATACTAAAGTCCCGCCCGCCGACAAAGCTTAAAATTCTTCCGGTTTTATTTTCAATAAGTACGGCGCCGACTTCAACAGGTTTTTTGACGATTCGTTTTTCACCTGTTTCGGGATCGATTTCCTCATCTTCGATCATATCACCGTACAGATTATATTGATCTTTTGCTTTTTGCATGGCATCATAAATATCTTTATGAATGGTCGTGTGAATTTCATACCCGTTCTGGCGCAAATCTCTTTCTGCGAGCTGTCTGTATTCGGCGCGGAGATTGTCATTCTTCGCCAAATCCTCTTTTGTATACCCGTCTTTTTCCGCAAGTACTTGAGCTAACGCTTCTGTTGCTCTTTTTTCAATTTCCATAGTTAAGAACGGATATTCCTGGACAGTGGTCTTTCCGGGAGGAATGAAATCCTTTGTAATATCATACGCCAACGCTTCTTCATATTGATCTTTTGTAATTTTGCCGTTTTCGAACATTCTTTGCAGGACCGTTTTCATCCGGTTCAGACCGTAATCAATATTTTCCTTTCGTGTTCCCTGATTAGTAAAAGGAGTATATCTGAAAGGACTCTGGGGCAGCCCGGCAATGAATGCGGCCTGAGGCAGATTTAATTCTTTTGCGCTGACCCCGAATATTCCTTTTGCCGCTGATTGGACACCGGCGATATTTCTTCCCGATGAATTGCGCCCGAATGTAGCGACGTTTAAATATGCTTCAAGGATTTCTTCTTTTTCAAAAAACTTTTCCACTCTCAGTGCCAAAAGGATTTCTTTTGCTTTCCGCTCAAAGGATACTTCGCTGGAAAGGATTTGGTTTTTAATCAACTGCTGTGTTAAGGTGCTTCCGCCTGTCTGCGTTTGTGAATTGGTTACCTCTTGAAAAATTGCGCGGAGAATCGCTTTAGGAACTACACCGTTATGCTCATAGAAATATTCGTCCTCTGTGGCGATTACCGCATCGATCAGATACGGAGAAACATCTTCAAGCTTTACTTCCTCTCTTTCCAGATCAGAACGGAGTTTGCCGAGATAGACACCATTTGCAAAATACACATTAGATATTTCTTCGTAATTATAAATATCCTTTTTCATTTCATCGTAGGATCGTAGCTGTTCATCTTTTACGAGGGACGCAAAATACCCTGCGCCAATCCCGAACGCAAGTCCTCCTCCCAGAAGGAGAACAATGAAAAATAACAGCGTCAGATTCCACACAACTCCGTATATAATACTTGCCCGTTTTCGAGTTTTCTCACTTTTAAAAAAACGAAACAGAGAATTCTTTATATCTGTCAAATTAATCTTTTTAATCTTTGCTTTCAACGTCATCAGACCCCCTAAAATCAAACCTATTATAGCATAAAGAAATATGAAGTTTGACAAGTATCATTTATATTTCTATAATTTTAGCTGTGTGAAAACCGGCCCCTGCAACGTCAATTTTTGTTTAGTTTCGCTATTTTGATTTGCGTTTATTAAACTGTCACTAAGGGGTTTCAGTTTTCACATCAAATTAAGTGTCCGGTGCGGCAATTGCCGGATTTTAATAACATTGTTGACAGACTGACTGCAAGTATGGTAAAAAGAACATTATTAAAGTTAATTACTTGTTTGGCTATGACGGGAATAAGTAGTTCTTCTGTCACTGTGATCAGAAAGCTGGCGGTTGATGCGAGTCAGTACAAACAGAAAGAATGAATTACCTCCCTGAGTTTTTGCTGTGAAAGGCATGTTCGGGCCCATTAGCAGCAAACGGCAAAACCGTTATCTTGTTTAAGTGGAGGACATGATGATCCTATTATGCTCATTTTCGGGTTTTTTGTCCTCAAGTTGGGTGGTACCGCGATGAAAATAATCGTCCCTTCGAATTGAATTCGAAGGGATTTTTTATTTTAAAAGCTGTGTTAAAGGGCAATGTTGATTTTGATATACTTTGTTGATTGGAGTGAAAGGCACGAAGACTCCC
>JANWJP010000016.1 GCA_025451895.1 Robertmurraya sp. | reverse complement strand
GACATCCGGGATGCGCGGCACCCCGCCTGTTGCCAGCATCACAGCATACGGTTTAAGAGCCAAGATGTCCTCAACATCCGCCTCCGTGTTCAAACGAACATCTACTTCCAACCGGTTCAGTTCATTGCGCATGTATTCAAGGTACCAGGCCATTTTTTTCTTATATGTCGGCTCATCGACAAGGTTCAACTGGCCGCCGAGCTTAGACTCTTTTTCAAAAAGGGTTACTTGATAGCCTTTTAGCTTCAACACCCGCGCTGCCTCAACTCCTCCAGGCCCGCCGCCGACAACGACAACTTGACGATCTTCTGCGCCGGGGATACGGTTCAGTTCCTTGAACTCAAGTTCCCGGCCCACTCTTGCATTGAGAGAACAGCGAATATGCAAATGCCGGTTGACGGCGTGAACACAATGGAGACAGTTGATACATTTATTGATTTCAGCTTCCCGGCCTTCTTTCGCTTTCTTTGCCCACTCAGGATCAGTGATGAGGCCCCGGCCAATTGCCACAAAGTCTGCTTTTCCCTCTGCCAGGACGTTTTCGGCAAATTGCGGTTCACGAATGGAGCCGACAGTAATCACGGGAATATTGACGACTTTTTTAATCTCTTCAGACAAGTAAACTCTCCAGCCTTGTTCAAATAACGGCGATTCAATGATTTTATCCTGTGAATCATACGTTCCGCTGCTGACGTGGAGACCGTCCGCTCCAATCTTTTCAAGGTATTGGGCAATTTCTTTTCCCAACGTCAAATCGATGCCGCCTTCAACAAAATCATCGGCATTAAAACGGACAATCACCGGAAAATCCTCACCGCATTTTTCCCGGATGCCCAAAATAATTTCCTCGAGGAATCTCATCCGGTTTTCAAAACTGCCGCCGTATTCATCTGTACGTTGATTGGCATTAGGGCTGAGGAATTGATTAATTAAGTATCCGTGGGCCGCATGGACTTCAACTCCGTCAAAACCGGACAATTTCGCCCGAACGGCAGCCTGGACAAACTTTTCAACCAACTCTTTTATTTCTTCCGTCGTCAATTCCCGCGGCACTTCGCCCACTGCCGGGCTTGGAATGCTGCTTGGGGCAACAATTTGCTTCCCATCGATGAGTGCGCTGCTCGACTGTCTTCCTGCATGATGGATTTGGACAAAAACCCTTGAACCATACTTTTTCAAAGCATTGGCCAAGCGGAACATTCCGGGGATACAACGGTCATCATCCAGCCTCAGCTGCCGGACAAAACCTTTGCCATATTCATAATCAATACAGGTAAATTCCACAATAATTAATCCGGTTCCGCCCGCTGCTCTTTCTTCATAATAAGCAATGAGCTCATCCGTCACTTCGCCGTTAAAACCGGCCAGATTTGTGCCCATCGGAGGCATAACAATTCTGTTTTTCACTGTCAGACTGCCTATTTTGCCTTCTTTAAACAAGTTTTGATAACCCATAGCTAAGCCTCGCTTTATTCGTTTTCATTTATCCGAAAACAGAGTAATTTATTACATAATCATTTTATCGGACTGAACCGGAATTTTCGCAATATTGTTTGATAAATCAGTGACAATGATGATTGAAGTTGGAAAAACGGACAATTACCCGCCTGTTAGTGCTCCCCGTTCACTACAGCTTGAATCATAAAATACCATGAGGATGGGAACTTCAGATTTACCAGCCTGCATTTCCTTTACCTCATCCAGGAGGTTTGTATCCTTCACATTCTCCACAAATATTACAAAAATAAAATTGAGGCAAGAGAACCCTCCCTCTCTCTTGCCTCATGTTTAAAAAATCCTTTGTTACTGCTCGATCCTTGCCACTTAATACTTGAAACCAATCAAACTTCGATTGGACTTATTCGTGAGAATCATATTTTGGCAGGTAAATCATTGCTTTAAATAGATCACCGTCGATTTCGATTTGGAATCTTCCTTTTTGTATTTCAATCAGGCTTTTGGCAATGGATAAGCCTAATCCGCTGCCCTGGCTTGTTCTTGATTCATCCCCTCTTTTGAAGCGTTCCATGAGTTCTTCCGGTGAAATATTCAATTCGCAGGCGGAAATATTTTTAAAAGCGATGAGACATTCACGTCCCAAGTCCTCTATCGAAATATAGACCCTTGAACCTCTGAGGGCATATTTAAAAATATTGGATAAAAGGTTTTCAATCGACCGCCATAATAATTTTCCGTCGGCTTTTAAATATACTTTTTCCTCAGGAAAGTCCATCCTGAAATTTAAGTCGTGTGCTTCAATTTTATCACTGACTTCGCCAAGTCCTTGATTGATTAAGGAAACGATATCGATTTTTTCCAACTGAACGGGAATATTTCCACTGGATGCTTTGGAAGCTTCAAATAAATCATCGGTTAACATTTTTAGTCTTTTTGATTTTTGATCCAGCACTTCAACATATTCTTTCATCTTTGCCGGGTCTGTTTCATGTTTTAATAAATCCACATAAGTAATAATCGAAGTCAATGGCGTTCGAATATCGTGGGATACATTTGTAATCAGTTCTGTTTTGAACCGTTCACTTTTTAACTCGTTTTCCACGGCTTTATTTAATCCATCGGTGATACTGTTTATATTCTCAGCAAGTTTCTTAAACTCCCCCTTATCCTCAACTTCGATTCGATGGTGCAAATCCCCGGCTCTTATTTTTTCAACTCCAACTTGTACGGCTTGGAATGCTTTGACCTTTTTTAAAGCAAACCATGCAGCCAGCCCAATTGTTACCGGGAAAATGAAGAACGTCAAGGCGATTAAGACAGGGTAGCCAATCACGAGCAGAACCGTTTTCGTCCCTGCATTTCCGGTGCGGTAAACTTCACCGATAAATTGTACCAATTTACTGATCAAAGTATAAATGAATGTATGCCTGAAGAAGGTTTTGTTTTTGATATGTTTTACTAAGGTCAAAATGATATACAGAGACAGAATGACAATTGGAATCATAACCGGTACGATTATTTTAATGATGTCTGTGTACAGACTGTCTACCAAAGCAGCATACGAGGTGATAAGAACAACTGCCAGCACAATACTGATATCATTATAAATCTTTTCGCCCGCATGGAAGCGCAGCTCTTTATCCTGAAATGAATTTCTTCCAATGACGATAACGAGATAAATAAAAGAAATGAGAAAACCAATTGTAAAACCGGCCAATTGATATAAATTTTTTATCGCAATCTCTTTATTTTCCTTCCATTCCCCGGCCTTTTGATTTAAAAATTCTTCAGAAAACGCAAGATAAATTACCGTATTTTCCGGATCCAATTGATTTAATTGTTCTCTTAGCGTGAAAAATGAATCTTTATATACTATCGTTTTTTCCGGGGAGACCTCCGGCGTGATTCCCTCGAAAATTAAATAGGCAGGATAGGCTTCAAATTGCTCCCTCTTATCCATGTTTGTGTTCGTAAATACATTTGTGCCATCGGTTGCATAGAAATATATTCCTTCAAAGGATTCAAGGTTTTGCAACAACCTGTTATAATTCCGCAGATCTTCTTTTATCATTTTGTCACGGGCGTCAGCAATTTTATCAGCATATTGCTCTTGAAACCTGGCGAAATTTTCCTCATCGCTTAACTCAGGATCAATTTTGCCCTCATTGCGGTATTGATTAAACAAATCTTTTTCTGTTCTTTGCCATTCTTCCTCTGAAATAGATTCACCATTTAATATATGTTCTTTGTTTTTATATACATTCAATAATTTCGTGAGAGGCCAAATCACTTCTTCATTTTCAAAAATAAATGCCTGACTTTCCAAATAATGATCCTCTGTCACGCTGTTAAAGTAGCCATTATTGACAATCTCTACCTCCACCAGGGAGCGGATGATGCCCAATAAACAGAGAACCGCTCCTGCAAATACGATCAATTTTGTTACGATTGAATGGCTAAATTTTTTCAACTTTATACCCAACTCCCCATACCACTTTTAAATATCTTGGCTCTTTTGGATCGATTTCAATTTTCTCTCTAATTTTCCGGATATGCACGGCTACCGTGTTTTCCGGATTTAAAGGTGTTTCATTCCAAACCTTTTCGTAAATTTCTTCTATCGAAAAAACTTTTCCGGCATTGGCCGTCAATAGCTTAAGAATCTTATATTGTACCGGGGTCAAACGAACCTCTTCTCCATCGACGGTGACAGTTTTCGTTTCATCATCGATTTTCAGTCCCCCGCTTTGATAGACATTGCTTTTTTTCTCAATTGCACCTAATGTCGTATATCTTCTCAACTGTGATTTCACCCTGGCAATGAGCTCTAAAGGGTTAAAAGGCTTTGTAATATAATCATCCGCTCCGATATTTAACCCGAGAATTTTATCGTAATCCTCTGATTTAGCTGAAAGCATAATTAAAGGAATATTATGGCGCTCCCTGATTTGCATCGTAGCCTTAATTCCGTCCATCTTCGGCATCATAATGTCCATAATAATGAGATGTATTTCTTGTTCCCGAACAATATTGACAGCCTCTTCTCCATTAAAAGCCTTAAATATTTGGTAACCTTCATTTTCCAGATAGATTCCAATGGCATCAACAATTTCTTTATCATCATCACAAACCAGGATGTTCATGAAATCCCACTCCTAACGCTATTTTCAATATCAGACTTCCCGTTATTATTCCTCCTAAAAAGAATCATAACAACAAAATCTTAACAAACAGCAGATATAAATCTTAAGAATTTCTTAAAGTATCCCGAAAAAGTAACTGGTAGTATAATTTAAGATTTTCTTAAGAATTTTGTTCAGTAATTCTTAAATTCTTTCATTTATATTGTGAATAAAGGATCATTAAGAGCTGGCAAGGAGGTATTGGTTGTGAGAAATGAAAAGCTCTACCTTCTTTTAACAGATACAGGCACGCTTTTAAACAAAATCATTAAAGCCTATACAAAAAAGCCCTATAATCATGCTTCTATTGCTTTTGATTCAGAATTAAAAGAAGTATACAGCTTTGGAAGGAAAACAGCCCGCAACCCGTTTATCGGAGGGTTTGTAAGAGAAGATATGAATTCCGTTCTGTTTAAACATGCCAATTGCGCCATCTATTCTTTAACTGTATCAGGCGGTCAATTGAGAAAAATAAAACACTTTATACAAGAAATTGAGAAACATAAAGAGGACTATCATTATAATTTTTTGGGATTATTCGGTGTAATGTTGAATAAACCAATTAAAAGAAAACATGCTTATTTCTGTTCCCAGTTTGTAGCATCAGTTCTAAAAGAAGGCATGGTCATTGACGATATGAATGAGCCTTCTTTAATAAAACCTGCCGATTTGCCTTATTTAGCAGATTTTCAGTTGATTTTTGAAGGTAATTTACAAAACTATCGCAGCCGGTGCATGACCAAAATTGTTCCCGGTTCTTTTTCAGTTATATCGGTTTGATTCTGCATGTTTAAAACTCGGGCAATCTGAGAGCTCTATTCAATAAAAAAAAGAAAATTTTTCCAAACTAAACAATCAATATACGCAATGACGAAAGATTATCCCAAACAAGGGCTCTCTAAAAAATATCAATACCAGGCAACAAAATATCAAGCACAATTAAAACTCGAACAATATGCCTAAATTTGGGTCAAGCATTCAATCAAACATAAAAGTGTAAAAATTACTAGATTTTGTTAAAATTAGGTATTCTAACCACTAATATTATTATTATATTGTAAAAAAAGTGATTAAGACGCTAATAAATCAATGGATTCTATAATTTAAGATTTAGGCAATAAGAGGCAAATGTAAATGGCGGAATAAAATGCCGGGACATCGTACTTATTGAATATTCGTTGAACTACCACTACTTTTATTTAGCCGGCTGCGAGTTTAACCTTTTAGGTCCTCTCTAAATCCAAATCTATTCAAGGTGCGGGAAATATAAAATACTATTACGATTTAGCAGAGATTTTAACTTCGTAAAATGCTTTTAAAATCATTATCAATAATAAGACATCTTTAGACGACTACAACTGCGAATAAAGAGCAAACACTATTATGACACGAAGACAACTTATGTGAATCAAAAGCACACATATTATAATCAAACAAGAAATTGGAAGTTTGGTTGAATGGATTTAATTACTCCTTTAAATCTTATAGCCGGCATTATAGAGTTGATAATATTATTTGGAATTATTCCGTTTTCTATTTATAAATCATCTATCTGTTAAGAAAAATAATAAAGAAATTGGATAGTTAATAACTGCTTGCTCTAAAATCTGCTTCTTCAATGAAATTCTTAATTTACAACCTTAGCCAAGTATCTGGCTGCTTACTACAAATGTAATAATGTAACCAGATTTAATGGCACCTACTGTACCAGTTATTGTTGAACTAATATCTATGCTATTAGCAAATGTTTGGTGCTGATGAAATTGAATATATTTTCATAAAAGGTTTAAATGTCAAACGATAGCAAAAGAGGCTGAAAAACTTCAAGCCTCTTTTCTTATTTACTTTTGAGTTACATCACACTTTATTAGTCCCTGTTTGTTAAACTTTCTATTTCCGGATACTGCTCCGGCAATTTTCATTTGCCATTTCCAACTGCCCACAATAATCCGGATATGAACGGCTTAATTTTTTCATTGCAGGCACAAAAACATCGTAATATCCATTCGTTCTATTTGATTCCTTTAGCAGAACGGAAATTTTTTTCACAAGGGTGTTTTCGTACTCATGAGTCTGCTTGTAAGCCCAAGTATTGCTCAATAACTGCCATGTTTTCAGATAAAAACTATCAGGATTTTCAACAACTTATTTTGTATCTTCTATTATGTTTAGGATGTGAGCAGTGTTAATATACTCTGTATTTGCCATAAAAAATCATAGTAAATCCTCTTATTAGAATATGATATTGAGACCTGTCTGACAAAATCATAATAGAGCGGAAAGGTCCTATTTGGGTCACGGCCGGTCCGCCCTTTATTAATAAAAGGAGCAACAAAACTGATGATGAATATCAGCCTTGTTGCTCCCTATCTGTTAAAATATTAATCTGCTCTGTTAATCTTTTAAAATGCCTTTATTTCTCCTGAATGATTAGAATGTAAGGCTTTCCCAAACAGGGATGGCAGCCAAAATGACTAATGCCCTGAGAGCAAATCCGCCAACAATGACTAAAACGTCTGACACGATCGTTAATAGTGAATGACGCTTTTTCTGTTTAACTGCCGGTTTCTTTGATTTCCAATGATTAAAGGTAAATGCGAACAGCGGGAACAGCAGTCCGAGTCCGATAAAATAACCCCAGAATACTACGGAATAAACACCGGAAACAAGCAATTCCGCAGATTCTTTTCCTATTGGTCCGTTTACCCCGGAGATCATGATTCCTATAAAAACAGCGACGACAACAAGCTCTGCTGCGATTAACCAAATATGGGCCACGCCTTCCTTGCCTTCGTTGAAATTTTCCTTCTCAACGAGCATAGCCAGCAGTGACGTAATCGATAAACCTGTGGACAATGCGGAAACTACGAACAGAACGGGCATAACTCCGGTAGCCCAGAACGGAACCGCATCAACTACTGCAATCAAGAGACCTGTATATGCCCCTGTAGCCAGCGCCAATACAGCACCTGCCACAGTTAATATATTTGAGCAAGATTTTTTTCTGAACGTAAAAAATGCCTTGAGAAATCCAACGATAATGAATAAAGACAGGATATACACACCCCAAGTCATAACTGATTTGGGATTGGTAAGAAGTCCCACCAAGAGCCACGGCTTAGTAAGCCCCTGGCCAAGGTCAAATACTAATAGTACTGTTCCGATGGCTACAATCGGAGGAGCTATATAGTAACCGACTTTAGTAAGGCTTGAGTTTTTTCCCAGCCAGCCTTTTTCAGCCGCAAATGAAGTGAGATATGCCCCCGCTCCAAGTCCTCCCAGAAATAAATAGATGATAATTAACCAATGCCAGTGCATGCATCAAACCCCCTATTCTTTTGGAATAATAACCCAGGATGGATTTGTAATACTGGAATCCGGCATTCCCGGAAGCGTGGCAACTGCACCCTCAGTTTCTCTTAAAACAGAAATCTTGCCGAAATTCAGAGCGCCTGTAGGACAGTTTTCCACACACGCAGGTTTTTCCCCTCTGTCCTGACGTTCATAACAGAAATGACATTTGCTGATTCTTCCTGTTTTCTCACTGAATTGGGGGGCATGATATGGACATGCATACATACAATATTTACATCCAATACACTTATCCGGATTTTGAATGACGATGCCGTCTTTATCCCTCTTTGTATAAGCTCCTACAGGACATACAGTCGCACAAGCCGGATTTTCACAATGGTTACAACTTATAGATAAAAAGGCATTTGCCTTTGATTCTGACGTTAAGACCCGGCGCCACTCAACACCTTCTTCCCAGTTGTTGGCTTCTTTACATGCTGCCTGACAAACCCTGCAAGCGACGCATTTTGTCTGATCATAGATGAAACCAATCTGTTCGCCTTTCGTTGAAGCTTTAGCCGGAGTTGATTTAGAACCGGCCACTTTAAAAGACACAACACCTAAAGACAATGTGGCCGTTCCAATAACACCCATTTTTATGACATTTCGACGGCTCAGTTTTACTGGTTTTTTAGAATCCACGGTGTTCTAAGTCTCCTTTCTTTATATGATTCTGAAAATCAAATAACAGCTCTGACAGGGAGTTTATATTCCTTTCTATCAATCTATCTGCGTAAATCGATCAGGAATGCCCCGCCTATGGTAATTGCTGCTACGACAAGTCCGCCGCCGAGTAGCATATTATTCGCTTCTCTCTTAACAGGTTCAATCGGCAGTGGTTCATAATGCTCAAATTTTTGTTCTGATGCTCCTGCTGTTTCATCTGTTTCTTCTGTTGCTTCAGCGGTTTGTTGTGATGCCCCCGCTGTTTCATCGGTTTGCTCAGTTGTTGTTACTGTTTCTTCACTGTCAGAAGTATTTGCATACAGTTCATTCGGTGGAAAAATCATCAACAGACCGAAAGCCAGAACAAAAAGCATCAAACTGCGAAGAAGGATACCAGACTTTTTCATTTATTTACTTGCCTCCTCTCCAGTGCTAATGCAGATTTGTTGCTTCCTGACAAAAGCCCCTTCTCTTTGATTTCAGAAATTGCTATTTGACCAATAGTTCCGGTGATAAACCCGGTAATTACTGCAGATATTAATAGAATTGGAAGATATAACATAATCACAGTTTCAGCCAATAAGAAACTTGCGACTGTAATCTGTGTTGTATTATGAACGATAGCTCCTACCACACTGATTCCTTTTATACTGAAATACCGGGACAACTTCTTATACAGAAGTATCATAACCAATGCACTCAGAATGCCTCCGGTGAGACTGAAGGCAAGCATCATGATTCCTCTTGTTAACAAAGCCGCAACTAAACAGCGGATCGTAACAACGAGAAGAACATCCCGGGGACGTAAAAACACAATGGCTATCAGCGTGATAATATTTGCCAGCCCCAGCTTAATGCCCGGTACAGGAATTGGTATCGGTATGAATGATTCTAATAATGAAATTAAAATTGCATTGGTTACAAGAATAATAATGACTGCGTATCTCTTATTTTTATCCATATTTACCTGCCCGCTTTCAGTTCCCTTTTATTTCAGTTATTGAATTTCCACTTCTTTAATAGACTCATTTTCCAATCAGTCACTTCAACTTCGTTTATTTTTAAAAAGAAGCCGATGGTATTGTTTTTACATTAGGAACATTTGTCCGCGTGCCTATAGGGTTTATTAGACAGAAAGATCATCTATGTCCATATCTTCAGCGCCCTCTATATGGATAACTGTTTTATTCGGCAGGCAAACAATGCTCTGTCCGGGCTTACTGATTTTTCCGGTTTTAATACATACCTCATCCGGACATGTTGATTTTTCAACCCAAATTTGATCTTTTTCAGTTACTATTCGCATATATTGATTATCAGCAAGTGTCAGAGGTATTTCTTGCCGTTCATTATCTTTATCTAATGGGATGGTCGCATAAACCTGCCCGTCTATTTTTATCACTGCGTTCTTACTGCTATCGTCAGGAAAAATGGCATCTTTGAGAAACCATCCTAAAACAGCCGTGACCAAAATGACAATGATGAAAAGATCTCCTTTTTTCAACTTCATTTGATCACTCCTGACTTCGCCAATTGATATTCATCCCTGGTAATTTGAAAGATTTCTTCATCAATACCGGATGAAACATAAACTTTCTTGTCAGTGGTAATAAAGATAGCCTCCGTATCAGGCAGCTCTTCTACTAACTCAATTCCTTTTTCAAGCCCTAACAAAAAGACGGTCGTTGACAATCCGTCAGCGTCTATAGAATCTTTTGTGAGAATAGAAACACTGAGTATGGAGTTTTCCTCCGGATATCCTGTTTCCGGATTGAGAATGTGATGATATCTTTTTCCGTTTGATTCAAAATATCTTTCATAGGTTCCAGAAGTGACAAGAGTCTGATCCTTAAGCATGACGATACCCATGTAATCTCCGCGCGGTTTTAAAGGATCCTGCAAACCGAGTCTCCACGGCGTGCCATCTGTCCTGGTGTTAAGTACTGCAATATTCCCGCCTATATTTACAATGGCATGCTTAATTCCCTCTTCTTTTAAAATCCTGGCTGCTTCATCAGCCGCATAACCTTTGGCGATCGCTCCCAGATCAACTATCATACCGGGAACATTAAGTTGGGCACTGAGGTGTTCCTTGTCCAAAACCAGTTCTTCATAGTTAACTAACGGCAGAGTATTTTTTATTTCTGTTTCTTCAGGCACTCTTGCTTCATCAGTACCGATATTCCAAAGTTTCACAAGAGGACCGATAGTAATATCATATTTCCCGTTGGATAGTTCAGAGAAATATTTCCCTTTCTCCAGCACGTAAAAAGTATCCCGGCTTACCTTGACGGAATCTTTCCCCGATGCATTATTCAATTCAATAATTTCGCTTCTTTCATTCTCTTCGTTGATAGTCATTCTTTCTTCTATATCAGAAATTCGCTCGAAAGCCTTGCGGAAAATTGAATCTGTTTCTTCAACTTCATCATAAATGGATATTTTTACAATCGTACCCATCAAAAATTCGGTTTCCACAACCGGCTCATTTTTTTGAGAGTCAGCAGCATTTTTTGAAAATGAGGTGCATCCGGCCAGAAGAATTGTTAGAGACAGTATGAAAATAAGTGAGGACATTGATGAAATTTTTCTCAGATGCATGACCACATTCCCCCAAAAATACACAAACAATGGTTTTAATCAATAAAACCAATGGTGTAAGGGTTTACATAATGGAGGAGCAGTTGAACCGCTCCCCATTATTATTACATGTTTATTATTTAGCGTTTGCTAAAGCTTGTGCTGCCAGGTCAAAGAATTCCTTCACGTGGATGGATACGCCTGCAATATCATCTGTATGACCGGCATCATCAGTGAAAGAAATTTGTGCAGGATCTTGTGTTTTAAGCAGGTGTGCTTCAGCTTTTGCAACTTGTTCGTGCCATTCAGCTTGTGCGCCGCCTTTTGCTACAAGACCATATTCACCGGATTTGGATAAGTTGTCTTTATCAAGAACTTCTCCTTCTTCGATAAGAGCATTAAAGTCAGCGGCAACAATAGTTCCATTTACTACTGCAATATGAGCAAAGTTTTTATATCCTTTTACAAACTCATTTTCTTGAGCGTAGTAGAAACCGTCTTTATAGTCTCCTTTAGCAATCGGACCGTTATCCAATGCTTTTTCAGCAAGCTCAAAGAATTCCTTAACTTTGATTGTTACTCCTGCGATATCATCTGTATGACCTGCATCATCAGTGAAGGAAACCTTTGTTGGATCTTGAGTTTCAATCAGATATGCCTCAGCCAATTCTGCCTGCTCATGCCATGGTGCTTTTGCGCCGCCATTTTCAACCATTGGGTATTCGCCTGCAGCAGATACAGCATCTTTATCCTTGCCACCGTTAAGGTTTACTCCGTTCCAGTCAGCAGAAGTAATCTTGCCATCCTTTACTTCAATTGTTACAGTATACTTCCAATCCTTAGAGTACCCTTCATTTTCTGCATAATACAAACCATCTTCATATTTTGCTTCAGTTTTAGTTTCGTCACCTGCGGCTTTTGCTTCCTTATCCTTGGCCTCATCGTCTGATTTGCCACAGCCGGCAAATGCTAAAACCAACATAACTATTAATGATAGCGAAAAAAGTTTCTTTAGCATGAAATAGCCTCCCTTTTAATACCTTAATGAGTTTTTATAACATATTAATGCTACACATATAATTTAACACCGAAAAAAAAGTGTTCACATACTGAAATTCGCCCTGAAAACAGGGACATTTGTCCCGGAAGTTTTCTCCAAATTATTGACATTAAAGGGATTTATGTTATTTTTATCAAATTCCTGTCACAAAACCTTAACAAACTCACTGTCTTAAAACAGCAATAATTGCGGGAAAGTCGCGGTTTTTTGTATATATTCAGTGAATCAATGCTTCTGTTAAATAACATCTATGACATAAATCTCTTTTAGAAAGATCCTGACGAAATTTAGAAGATTCCAATGCTGCTGATTTGGACAAAACTGCCATGCCCGGGTCTCAGTCCCGGTTGAACAAAATTTTTCAAAGAAGGCGTCTACGCCCGGCTAAACAGCCATAGTTAAATTAGCTTTTTAAAAGACAGCGTCTGTGCCGGTTTTCAGCCATAGATGCAGAGCACACGTCCATGCAGTTCAAAGTCATAAATAGTTAGTATTTTAGGACATCTATAATCCCGGACTGCACTATCACAGGGAACTCTCCCCTCACAAAAAAAACAGTTGAAACCATGGATACAATGGTTTAATCTGTTTTTATCTCTCTAATATGTTCCTGTTTATCTATATCTTTTTGTTTTGCAGGCATACTTGCCCCTATGCCAGATTTTCTTGTTTCAGCCAATAAATAGCAGCTTCGGTTCTGTTAGACACATTTATCTTTTTAAAAATCGTGCTGATATAGTTCCGAACGGTTTTTTCGGAAATCGAAAAGATAGCTGCGATTTCTTTATTAGATTTTCCATAGCTGATCATTTGCAATATGTCTGTTTCTCTCTGGCTCAGATAATTAAAGTTATTATTTAATTTGGCGTTCTTTTGGGCAATAAAATTAATTGCATATTTGGCAAGGGATTCGTCTAATACGTATTCCCCGTGAAAAACTTTAATAATATCTTCCTTAAACTTGTCTGTAGTAATATCTTTTAACAAATACGCGTCAATTCCCGACTGGATCGCTGCTATAACGATATATTCACGCGAACATTCAGATAGGATCATTATTTTTATTTCCGGGAACATAGATTTCATTCTGACACATCCATTAATGTCATCGTTCTTAAGGAAATTTGTGTCAAACAAAACAATATCGGGTCCGGTTTTGGGAACGATTTCAATTGCTTCCCTGATGTTTTTTGTTTCTCCGCACACATCTATAAAATCAAATGATTCCAAGATAAGCTTTAGTCCATCTCTGACAATATTTTGGCCGCTGACTAATAATACCCTTATTCTGTTTTTATTTTTCACCGGTTGTTCCTCCTTGGGTATTTGGCTTTCCATAAATTATATTCTGATATAATTATACAACTTGTGAAGAAATTGTGTTGTTTATCAGACGATTTGTACCAAAGAATTCACATTTCTAATAGTGTTTATCTTGATTGAGTGTTACTTAACGGCAGAGAAGGCTTACAGAAATGCCTTTTATATAAGTGTTCTGACGCGGTTTAAGAAGATATTAACATATTGATAAATTGTGTCGTTGCGGTGACATTTGTCACTATCGTTCAATTTTCCTTCAGAACCTTTTGCCTGCCATCCATTCGAAAACGACAGAAGTTGTTCTATTAAAAAAACATTTGTACGGCTCCGGTAAACGGAAGGTTCATTCACCCGGTAAAATTCATGGCGGAAAAAAGGGGGATTTGGCCAATTTTTCAAAAAAATAACATGCACCTTGAAATTCTTAAATACCGGCCATGAAAGTGCAATTATATTTACAAGACACCGGTAATATACTATATTAAAATAACAAAAATCAATCATGGCAGGTATGGCAATGTCTACAGATAATATGACAGAAAAAGCAAATATTAATATTTCAAAAAGCGCCGGGCCTGAAGCAATTGACGGACTAATTAAGTTAATTATTGCAACGGCGCTTGCTGTGACAGCCTTTTTTTTGAATAAGCCGGTCAGTATAGGGATTCTGGCCGTTTACTTGCTGATTTCCGCCCTTATTACAAGAGTAAAATTCCGAACTCTGTTCCTCAGTACCGTTTCCTATTTTGTTATCGTTCTTTTTCCTTTTCTGTTTGGTTATTTGATGAGTGAACTTATATATTTTTTTACCAATAACGAGTCATTTGCCTACAGTCAAAGCGGCTACGAAGTTTTTCTGAGAGTTTTCAGGCTGTTTGTCATTTGGTTTGTGAGCATCTTGTATTTTTTCACAACCCCGCTGAAAACGGTTATCGGGTTATTGGATAAATTTCTCTTTCCTTTAAAGAAGATTGGCGTTCCCACTGAGGATTTCTTAAAGATTGTCATGTGTGTCGTCATGGACCTTAAGGCAAAGGGAAAGGAATTAAAAGACAATTTTATGGATCATGCCCGGTCAGTCATGGGCGGGAGCAAAACTAAACTGAAGGACAAAATTAAAGGCGCCGCCCGAATCATTGTTTCATCACTGGTTAATTCTTTTGAAAAAATCAATGATATCCAGCAATCGATAGAGAATTTGAATGCCGGCGATCTGTACGGTTACAAATTTAAGCTGTCGGTAAGGGATATCATTGTTACGGTAATTTTTATTGTTGCAATTTGGGTGTTATTAATGATAGAGAATGGATATTTGTTATAGGATTGAGCAGGTTTGTTGATTGGGTCTTTTGAAAAGGCCGTTGCGTGGCCATGCTGAAAAATAGTCGTGAGTTTGAGATGATCACAAGCAAATGGAACCTGCGGGGATTTGGAAAGGGCTTTGCGTGGGGCGATGCTGCAGAGTATCCCGTTGTGAGGGTCTTCAGCAGAGGGGCCGTATGTGATTTCCGGGAATAATAGAAAAGCAAGTGGAGAACAATAGACTGTTTTCGCACTTGCTTTTTGTTTTGGGACTTTTTAATTGCTGCCTTATCAATTAACGTTATCCTGTCATACTTCTTATTGTCATTCCGGATTAGATTCCATTATGGCAACATACTTTCCAGCCAGTGGGGTATCGGAAGTTGCAAGTTGCTCCGGGGAATAAATATGATTTTTGCAGTCCAAGTTTGGCGGGTCTAATTTAATATGGGGTCTAAAATTAGAGATTGGTGCCCGTTTGAGTTATCCGGTCTATCGCACGGGATCTAAATCTCCATGTTAGGTCCCGTTTTGGATTTCTCCCTCGCTTTTGGGGCTCAATATCGCTTTTTGCTTCCCTAATTTGGCGGTTTCATTTCTGTATGGGATCTAAAATTGAATATTGGATCCCGTATAGAGAGCTTTTTTCCCAATTTGGGATCCAATTTGAGGTTTTAGAGCCCGTTTGGGTTCTCCTGGCTATCGTACGGGATCTAAATCTCCATGTTAGGTCCCGTTTGAGCTTTCTTCCCTCACTTTCGGGACTCAATATCGCTTTTTGCTTCCCAAGTTGGGCGGTTTCATTCTTATTTGGGATCTAAAATTAATGATTAGATCCCGTATGGGGAGCTTTTTTCCTAATATGGGATCTAATTTAAGGTTTTGGAGCCCGTTTTGATTATCCTTTCTATCGTACGGGATCTAACTTTCCATTTTAGGGCCCGTTTGGGTTTTCTTCCCTCAATTTCGGGACTCAATATCCTCTTTTGCATCCCAAGTTTGGCCGTTTCATTCTTATTTGGGATCTAAAATTAATGATTAGATCCCGTATGGGGAGCTTTTTTCCTTATATGGGATCTAATTTGAGGTTTTGGAGCCCGTTTTGATTATCCTTTCTATCGTACGGGATCTAACTTTCCGTTTTATGGCCCGTTTGATCTCTCTCCCCTCACTTTTGGGACTTAATATCGCTTTTTGCATCCCAGGTTTGGCAGTTTCATTCTTATTTGGGATCTAAAATTAATGATTGGATCCCAAACGGGGAGCTTTTTTCCTAATATGGGATCTAATTTGAGGTTTTGGAGCCAGTTTTGATTACCCTTTCTATCGTACGGGATCTAACTTTCCATTTTAGGTCCCATTTGGGCTTTCTTCCCCCGCTTTCGGGACTTAATATCAACTTTTGCCTCCCAATGTAATCTCTACATTCCGTTAGGAACAAACCCTTGTCAGCACCATCTGCAGCTTTATAACCAGAGAACAGTGTATCTTCTTTAAAAGAAGTGACCATCACAAATAATGGTAAAACCCAATTTCCGAAATATTCCTCAAACGTAATATCAACCCAAACCTTTGTTACAATGTTCGAAAAATTTTCTAAATCTTTAAGTAATATTATTTAACATATGTACAATAATACTCGCTTTGACTGACTTCCCTTTTTTATAGGCATATCCAAAAACGAGGCTTAAAATAAAGATAGAAACAAAGGTGAAGTTATAAAAATTCGTACTTAACACTCCCATAAAAAACCAACCGGGTATGTGGATTGCTAAGAAACAAACAGATGTAATTATATTCGCCAGGTAAAACTGCATCTCTTCTTGAAGCATTCTCAGGATAAATCCTCTGAACAAAATTTCTTCAAACAGCGGAGCCAACAGGGTAACATTTAAAAAAGCAAAACTCAACTCCATGTTCCAAATCGGTTGTTTTGCAATCATATTATAAAGAATGTTTATGATGGCTATGCCGCTTCCAAGCAGCAGCCCCCATTTCAACCAGCCTTTATCTCTTGCATTCGATCCGCCGGCAAATTTAATCTTTTT
>JANWJP010000015.1 GCA_025451895.1 Robertmurraya sp. | reverse complement strand
TATGAAACAAGCAGTCATAAACAGGGCTGCCGAAAGACCGGACAACCGGATCTCAGGCAGCCTCTTAGCCGTTTATATATATGCAGGATTTAAATTATCGCTCTCCCATGTCAGGCATCTGTTTTTTGTTTCCAGTATTGCTGTCGGACTTCTTTGTTTTAACCCCTGTCCTCTGATTCCCACCTCCCACTGCACACATCCCGCATCTAACTTTGGACCTCCGGCCTTTGAACTCCGATTTTTCACCCCCAGCCATTCGTTTAGAAAATTTATTTTACCAGTGTGACAACCGGCAAATTTTAAGTATAAAAAATCACGTAAAACTTATTCACGCGGCCATTATTTTCAGCAAAAAGAAATTCCTTTACCCGGTCATCCGTCCTTTGCCTTTTTTTCCACCTCCGTTTCCAACAACTCATTTCCCATACCCGCCTCTAAATTTCCGCCCTCTGAATTTTTACTTTATATTATCTCGGTGAATAAGTAGCTAATCCTTGCATTTGGCTGCCAAACGGATAAGAATAGTCCAACTCCTCATCAAAGACGGCATATCCGAAGTAAACCATCGGAAGCAGCACGCGCCGGCCGGTTTCCGGTTCACTTAGAATCAAGTGGTCTCTTCCGGCGGCTTCAATTAATCCTGTAAACTCCCGGAAAATGGAGTTATTGGTGCCGGTATCAAAAAGAGCAAAGACATGGGCAAGCTTGCCTCTGTTCAGGCGCAAAATATTTTCAATAAATGATTGTTCAAGGGGCAGCATTCCCGGAATTTGCGGGCCGGAGGGTTGTGTTCCTGTCCCCGGTACAAATGCTCCTGTTTGCGGCGGCGGGAAGCTCTGAACCGGCGGCTGGAACCCGTACGCAGGCATATACCCTGCAGGGGTGCCCGTTCCGAAATATGGCTGTGGTTTCCCGTATGCATTTTGAAAACTACCGCTGGGTTGATTATATGTCATGCTTTTTATTCCCTCCCATTAATAAATAGCAATGATCTGCAATCTACTGCTATCAAATAAATATGAGCAGGAAATGGTTTTTATGACAAAAGAGAGGTGCTTGTCTGTTTTCTTCCAAAACCGCGCCCTGAAAGCAAAAAACGCCGCCTGAAGCAGAAAAATTTGCCTCAGACGGCGTTTTTAACCGTTAAACTTTTATTGATTTACAGCTAAGAAGGAATGGATTCGGTCCTTATCAAGAAGATTTCCGACAAAGAAAGAGCCGAATTCCCCGTAGCGGGCGCTTACTTCGTCAAAGCGCATTTCATAAACAAGCTTTTTAAATTGAAGGACATCATTCGAGAATAACGTAACTCCCCACTCGTAATCATCAAAACCTACAGAACCGGTAACGATTTGCTGGACAATTCCGGCATATTTGCGTCCTGTTAAGCCATGGGTGCGCATCAGTTCGCGGCGCTCTTCCATCGGGAGCATATACCAGTTATCATTGCCCTCGCGGCGTTTATTCATCGGATAGAAGCAAATATGCTTCGTTTTTGGAAGAATAGGATAAAGTCTTGCACGAATGGCCGGGTCACTGTAAGGATCCTCTTCTGATGAAAGATAGTTGCTGAGCTCGACAACGGAAACATAGGAGTAAGCCGGGATTGTATACTCCGCCAATTTTGATTTATTAAATTCCGTTTCGATTTCATTGATCTCTTCCATGGTCGGACGGAGAATCATCATCATAAAATCAGCCTTCTGACCGACAATCGTATATAAGGCGTGGCTGCCGTTGTTTTCTCCTTGAGTTTTCTCCCATTTGTCAACAATACTTAAAAATTCTTCAATTGCTGACTTCCGCTCTTCTTCAGAGGCCATTTTCCAAGCCGCCCAATCCATTGCCCGGAAGTCATGCAGGCAATACCAGCCGTCAAGAGTTCTTGCTGCTTCACTCATTTTATCCACCCCTTAAGTATTTCCCGTTCCGGTGCAATGCAGGGTTGAAGTCTTATGTATAAAACACAGTTTGGCTGAAATTTTCCCGAACATTTACCGGAATCAGGCTTCATTGAATTTCAAGAATACTATAACATAGTTTCGCCGGGAAACGAATGAATTAACCTCTTCAAGTTCATGTTACGTAAAGCAGGGGAAATTTATACTTATGTTTGATTCGGAAAGAAAGAGTTCTTCTTTAAGGACAAGATATTTGAATAATTTAAATAGTTTTAAAAATACGAAAAATTATTTTAGGTAATACTTGAAATTTTGTCGAAGTAGAGTATTCTAAAAAAAGAGGATAAAAAGGAGGATGTATGATGAGTGACCTATTTAATGATTTAAAAGAGAAACTGAGAGGACAAGGCAGAAAAATTGTCTTCCCGGAAGGGCTGGATGAGAGAATTCTCAGAGCAGCCGGCAGACTTTCCCAAGAAAATGTACTTACACCAATTTTGCTTGGCGATAAAGCAGAAATTGAACAAAAGGCACAAGAACTTCAAGTGTCTTTACAAGGAATTGAAATTTACGACCCGAAAAATTATGAAGGCTTTAACGAACTTGTCGCCGCTTTTGTAGAAAGAAGAAAAGGAAAAGCGACAGAAGATGAAGCCCGTCAAATTCTCCTTGATGAAAACTATTTCGGAACCATGCTCGTTTATCTGGAAAAAGCACACGGGCTCGTAAGCGGAGCTGCCCACTCAACGGCAGATACCGTCCGTCCTGCATTGCAAATTATTAAAACAAAAGAAGGCATCAGCAAAACATCCGGCGTATTTGTTATGGTAAGAAGCGGCCTCAAGTATTTGTTTGCCGACTGCGCCATTAATATTGCTCCGGATTCACAAGACCTTGCTGAAATTGCCATTGAGAGTGCAAAAACAGCGGAAATGTTTGATATTGAGCCGCGCGTGGCAATGCTGAGCTTCTCCACAAAAGGCTCCGCAAAATCACCGGAAACAGAAAAAGTCGTTGAAGCAGTGAGAATCGCCAAAGAAATGGCGCCTGATCTTGTTCTTGACGGAGAATTCCAATTTGACACAGCCATCGTTCCTTCTGTAGCTGAGAAAAAAGCTCCGGGTTCCGTGATTAAAGGCGATGCAACCGTATTTGTATTCCCAAGCCTGGAGGCCGGAAACATCGGCTATAAAATCGCCCAGCGTCTTGGCGGCTTTGAGGCAGTCGGACCGATTTTACAAGGCTTAAACAAACCGGTTAATGACTTGTCAAGAGGATGTAATGAAGAAGACGTTTATAAACTTGCCATCATTACCGCTGTCCAATCCATGGGCCAATAATGTTTGTTGTAAACGGACGGGGTCTTGTAAAGAGGTCATTTAATCATCCGGAAAAGCAATGGCTTTTTCCGGCAGCTTTCCGTCTGCTTTTGGCCTCTGATTTATACCGTAAAAAAACTGCCATTTCCACCGCAAAACCATCTGAAAAACAGGGAAAACTGCTGTTTTCAACAAAGGAGCATCATGCTATGGAGGAAGCGCAGAAACTGTTAATGCAAAAAGAATGGCGGGTCATTGATCAGTCTTCTATCGGATTACATATGAATGCTTTACAGTCATTCGGCATAGATGATACGCTCTGTGCTTCCGTCGGCGGAGGGCTCTCTCCCGCGACAGCGAGGGCATGGGTGCACCGGCCTGTTGTCGTTCTCGGCATCCAGGATACCAAACTGCCTGATCTCGCAGACGGGCTTGCCTACCTGCAGTCTGAGCAATATGAGTTTATTGTCAGAAATTCAGGGGGACTGGCTGTCGTCCTTGATGAAGGCGTATTAAACCTGACCCTTGTTTTTCGAGAGGCGGAATCCAGGATTCAAATTAACCGGGGCTATGAGGCCATGCTTCAGTTTGTAAAAGAAATGTTCCATGAGCATGCTGATATGATTGAAGCCGGGGAAATATCCGGTTCCTATTGTCCGGGCAGCTATGATGTCAGTATCGGGGGCAGAAAATTTGCCGGCATCTCGCAACGCCGTCTGAAAAATGGCGTCGCCGTCCAAATTTACTTGGGCGTAACAGGAAGCGGCGGCAGGCGGGCTGAACTGATAAAAAACTTCTATGCCCGTGCGAAAAAAAATGCCCAAACAAAATTTGTCTATCCCGAAATCAATCCTGAAGTAATGGCCTCCTTATCGGAGCTTTTTGGGAAACCCCTGACCATTGAAGACGTCATGGCACGGTTTCTCCATACGCTAAAGAAAAAAAGCGGCCGTCTTTATGCCGGCTCTCTCACGGATGAGGAACAGGCCCTTTATGAAGGATATTACAGGCGAATCATCGAACGGAACAAAAAAACCCTGCCGATATAGATATAATAAAAGCAAAAAAACCGGTTTCCCTTATAACCTTTCGGGAAGCCGGTTTTTGAATTTGGGGTGAATGGCGGGATATCTTTCTTTTATTATCATAAAAATTGTCATTATGTTGTTTAAAGAAAAGAAGAGTGTATTTTTTATAGTGAACAAATCTGCCCTTTTCAATTTATTCGGCAACCTTTTCTAAATTGCCGTTTTTGTCCATTTTAAATGTGGTTGAAGGGCGTTCTTCCTCTTCAAGCAGGACAAGCTTTCTTGCTCTGTTCATAATTTTCATTAACGTCTCGTAATCTTCCTGCATAGTGGAGCTGTTCTTTTCCAATTCTTCCACTTTCTTTTCCAGTTCCTCGTTTTTACCCTTCAATTCTGCATTTTCCCGCTTCAATCTTTCATTCTCGTTTTTTAGTATATCAGCGCGAATTGTGGAACTTGCCAGGTTTTGCAAATAGGCAATAATCATTTCCAAAGTAAGTCCTTTGCCGGCCTCAACTGAAGCAGTTCCCTCCGTTCCGGCTTCGGGCTGTGAGCCGTCAGTATTTCCGTCAACCTTAAGGGGTTCGGTTAATAACCCGATTTCCTCCAAGCTTGGGACCGGCGGATTGTACAGGAGCTTTTTCTTGCCTCCGTGTTCCTTCCCTAGTATTCTTTGACGTTGCTTGCGCTGCTTTTTGGCAAGTTCCAACGCTTTTTCATAGCGGTGCCGGACAACGGCATTCCACCTGAATCCGCAAGCGGCGGATGTGCGGTTTAAACGGTCGCCAACCTCCTCAAAAGCATTTAACTGGGTGCTTCCTTCCCGTACATGGCGAAGGACCGTTTCCGCGAGAAGCAAATCGTTTTCCTCAGTCCAAGCATCCTGGCGAACTTTCATCATGATCAACTCCCTCACTATCATTCGTCTATTTTTTAAAAAATATTTCTTTTATCATCATGACCAGAATCCGTTCACTTTATACAAACTTGTTTCTAAGGATAGTAGATTTTTACAGTTCGCGAAAAAAACGATAAAAATAAGAAAGAAATGTTGTTCTTTGAAATAATCTCCAACAAATAATCTTGAAAATTCAGACCTGGAATTTTTTAAAAACACTTATCTGCCGTTGTGCAGTCGGGGAAGCTCTTGCAATAGACGGCAATTAGAAGTAAAATGTCCGATAGACAAGAAACACATAACAAAAAGAACGGAAACATTTCGAACCAGATCTGTGCCGCTTCACTATTTTTTCCTTGCCAAAAAAGAGGTGTTGAAAAATGGCAAATGAATTCAGGGTTTGTGACGATTGCCAGGCGGTCAATTTGAAAACATTGCTTCCCCGTCTCAAAAAACTGGATCCGGAAGCAAAAATTGAAATCGGCTGCCAATCTTACTGCGGACCCGGCCGGAAAAAACCGTTTGCTTTCGTCAACAATCGTCCCTTTGCAGCTTTAACAGAGGACGAGTTGATTGAAAAAATATCCAAGAAAATAAAAAGCTGATATGGCTTTCTTAAAGGCTTTTTCGACAGGTGGTTGTTTATGGATGATAACTGGCCCAATCCTAATGTCCTCCAATCCGTCCGTTCACGGCAGCATTGGAACTCCGGAGGCAGGGCCCAAACCAAACAACAACCATTGCGAAAACAGCCTTTTTTATTGATAAAGGCTTTTTTTGAGCCGGCAGGGGATCCGCTCCAGCTATGGCCGGCCGAATCCGGAAATCGGGCCGTTTGCGGAATACAGCCGCCTGGCTGATTTTTTTAAAAATAGTACATAAAAGCGCCGTTGGCAAAATCGGGATGAATTGTCCGGGGAATAAAGTTATAATTAATAAAGTGAATGATGAGAGCCTATTGCAGAGGAAGAGGGAAAATATGGGATACTCAGATCAGAAATTAAGCGAAGAAAAAGTATTTAAAGACCCGGTACACCGTTATGTTCATGTGCGCGACAAAGTGATTTGGGATTTGATCGGCACGAAGGAGTTCCAGCGTCTGCGGAGAATCAAGCAGCTCGGCACGACGTTCTTAACCTTTCACGGAGCAGAGCACAGCCGCTTTAACCACTCTCTCGGCGTCTATGAAATTGTCCGCCGCATTGTGGATGATGTGTTCAGGGACAGGGAGGACTGGAATAAGGAACTGCGCCTGCTTACTTTATGCGCGGCTTTGCTTCATGACCTTGGTCACGGGCCGTTTTCCCATTCCTTTGAAAAGGTTTTCGATTTTGACCACGAAGCCTTTACGCAGCAAATCATTCTCGGCGATACCGAGGTGAATAAAGTGCTGCGGAGAGTTGATCCTTCTTTCCCGAAGGAAGTGGCCGAAATCATCGGCAAAACCTCAGAGCATAAGCTCGTCATCAGCCTGATTTCCAGCCAAATTGATGCGGATCGGATGGATTATTTGCAGCGCGATGCTTATTATACGGGCGTAAGTTACGGCCATTTTGACATGGAAAGAATTCTCAGGGTCATGCGGCCGCGGGAGGATTTTGTCGTTATCAAAAAAAGCGGTATGCACGCCGTTGAGGATTATATCATGAGCCGTTACCAGATGTACTGGCAGATTTATTTTCATCCGGTCACCCGGAGCGCAGAGGTTATTTTGACAAAAATACTCCACCGGGCCAAAGATTTGTATCACCAATCCTACAAATTTAAACATGAACCGGTGCATTTCCACTCTTCCTTTAATAATAAAATGTCCCTCGGGGACTTTTTAAAACTCGATGAAGCTATTATCCTTTTTTACTTTCAAATGTGGCAGGAAGAAGATGACCCCATCCTGAGCGACCTTTGCAACAGATTTGTCAATCGCAATCTCTTTAAATATGTGGAATTCGATCCTGCAAAAGAGTACAAAAAAACGGCAGAACTGGCAGATTTATTTTTACAGGCCGGAATTGATCCCGACTATTATTTAGTCGTTGATTCGTCCTCCGACCTGCCTTACGATTTCTATCGTCCTGGTGAAGAAGAGGAGCGGCTCCCGATTTACCTCCTGATGGAATCTGGGGAAATTCGCGAACTTTCAAGGGAATCGGAAATTGTTGATGCGATTTCCGGAAAAAGAAGAACGGACCATAAGCTCTATTTTCCGCTCGATCTCCTAAAGGATCATTCGGCAAATAGGGCCGTTAAAGAGAGAATTTGCGCCCTTTTAGAAATTTAACCGGAAATTTGCGGGCGGACAGCCGATTTTAGGAGATGATCAACATTGTTAAAAGACCATGCCAAACTTTTGCAAGTCTTTCTTTCCGCGGGTGAAATTATTGGCCGTAAAAAACTTCAAAAAATGATTTACATCGCCAAGAAACTTTCTTTTCCTTTTCAGGAAAGATTTCAATTTCATTTTTACGGTCCCTACTCGGAGGAACTCACGTTACGGGTCGAGGAACTCTGC
Source organism: Robertmurraya sp. (assembly GCA_025451895.1). Lineage (GTDB taxonomy): Bacteria > Bacillota > Bacilli > Bacillales > Cytobacillaceae > CALKIU01. The sequence continues at coordinate 1,950 of JANWJP010000015.1, read as the reverse complement.
AACATGGGTTTTCTCCAGGAGGAAATGGAGCAAAAAGGCGGATACCATCAATACCGCTATGCGCTCACCCCGGCCGGCCGGGAATTCCTGGCTGTTAATAAAGTGGACATGCCCTGTCTGGACGAATGCTTTATCGATATGAACGGGCAAAGCGCAAGATTTCTTGAACTTGTATCAACGGTTTTATATTTTAATAGCCTGTCAAAGGAAGAAGTTGCCGAAAAAGTTTTCACGCTGAAAAGCAAGCAAAACTACACCTTGGAAGAACTTGACGAAGCATATCAATATATTGAAAAACTGAAAACAAAAACACAAACAAAAGCGCCTTAAAACGGATTGCCGGGAAAGTACCGCAAATACACGGTACTTTGCCTTGCACCGGCTCGTCTGACACCCGGGTGAACAGGATGATGTGGAGGGGATGTTGTTGCCACCTCTCCGGCAGAGGGAGTCAGGATGAGCCTGGTTGAAAAGGCGTTTTTATTTTTTGGGTGAGTTTGCGGGGTTTGGGGATTTTTTAGGGTCTTGCGGATTTTGTGAATTTTTACGGATTTTGCGGATTTTGGTAGATTTTATGATTTTGTGTAATTTTGCGTATTTTCCGTATTTTGTGGAATTTGGGGCTGTGAGGTTTTCAGTTGTTTCGGGATTTGCACGGTTTGTTAGTTTTTGGATTTTTCGCGGGGTTTACGGGACTTGCAGTTGTCGCGGGTTTAGTTCGTTTTGCTGACTTTGGGTTTTGCAGGGTTATACGGTACTTGCAGCCAGCTAGGAAATCTTTTTTCTGAGTTTATAGGTACATTGACCGGGTTGAAAAAACAAAAAGAAAGATTCATGATTGAGGGCCGGAGCGGGTATTTGCGGCTATTATTTTTATATAGTTTGGTTATTTCCGGAAAGCGGAGCAGATTTGCTTTATTTCTCCGGTCCGGAGGAATAAAATAACCCACCGTGGCTCAGCATTGTAAAGAGGCGTGGTGGGTCTTGTTTATATATGATGCAGGTTGAAAAAAGTCATCGGCCGATTACTCATCGCTCAGTCTTTTTCCGCCGATAGCATAATGGTTTTTTGTCATTTCTTCAATGAAGACAACGATTTTTTCCTTTGGTGCTCCGGTTGTTTCACTGACAGCATCTGTTACTTTTTCCACTAATGCTTTCTTTTGCTCTTCCGTGCGGCCTTCGAGCATTTTTACAGTTACGTATGGCATAATACCCCTCCTTTACACAGTTATAACATCAATCGTAGTCTTTCATATTTTAACAAATTTTGCAAGCACTCAAGCACTTCAGAAACCATCTTTTTCACTTTGAGAAGCGGTTGATGTATACTCTTTATTAATAGAAAACAGTAGTATTGATTGTTATTGGCGGAGTTGTAATGGGAAAGCATGGATGAATGAACTTGCAGCACTTGATTCGGCCGTTTATTGACAAACTCGTTTTTGGGAAAAGGGGGCGAGCGGGGTAGAGCCTGTTATGGGGATATTTTAGTTTGTTTTGGAGGTCATTTTGTTCTCATGGAGTGTTTAAGGGGACATTTTGAGTAACTTTGGTAGTCATTTTGTCTTCATAGAGGGTTTATGAGGACATTTTGAGTGGTTTTTGGTGAAGTTTTGTCCTCATGAAAGGTTTATGGAGACATTTTGAGTGAATTTTGAAGAGAATTTGTCCTCATGAAAGGTTTATGGAGACATTTTGGTTGAATTATGAAGTTGTTTTGTCCACATGAAGGGTTTATGGAGACATTTTGGTTGAATTATGAAATTGATTTGTCCTCATGAAGGTTTCAAGGAGACATATTGAGTGAATTTTGAAGATGTTTTGTCCTCATGAAGGGCTCATGAAGACATTTTGGTCGATTTTAACAGTCGTGTTGTCTTCATGAGGCTTTTAAGAAGATATTTTGTGTATTTTTGGGGTTTGTTTTGTCCCCATAAAGTGTTTAAG
>JANWJP010000014.1 GCA_025451895.1 Robertmurraya sp. | reverse complement strand
TCATTATTTACAGCCGTATTTCGGGTAAGACGATTACGACAGTTTTTTAAGAAATTATGTGCTGTTTAAATGTGTGGGTATCAGTGCCTGAAAAGCAGCCGGTGGAGGAATATTTTTAAATATATTAGGTAGTTTTTTTAAAAGATACTGCGTTTCCAAACCCGGAAGTTATTCCATGAAAAATTCAGTTAATTCAAACGTAATTCGTTCAAATTTATAAACATCCCGAATGAATGGCCTCAATTTTAAAAACGACAGCTTCAAACCGGGGACCCGACCCGTATTATTTTTGGTACATTTTTTAAACCAATAGAAAACTCCCTGGCCATAACAGGTTCAGGGAGTTTTTTCTTGTTCCCAGTTCATGTTCAGGTTTGCCCAGGAATTTTTCGGATGATAAAGAAGGCTGGCCTGGTGAATACCGTCGGAAATGACTTTTGCCATATTAAGGACAAGATTTAATCTTGTGTTTTGCAGTACAAAAAACTCCATAAATCCGCTTACGTTAACGATCCCGGTAATATGGTAATCTCCCACTTCCGGAAGTTCTTTATTGACTCCGGCTCCCGGTTTAACAGGACCCTCGCCAATTTGGATGACTCCAACACTTTTAATTTTTCCAAGACATGCATCGATGCCGATAGTAATGGGATTGTTATGTTTGCTGTAGATTTCTTGGAGTTTTTCCTGCAAATTTACGGCATGGATAGGCTCTTCAAGGGTACCGTAGACATGAAAAGGGGAAATTTTTTTCTCTTCCAGCATAGTACCGATAAGAGGTCCTAATGAATCTCCCGTGGAACGATCGGTTCCGATGCAAATAAAGACAATTGGCCGGTTCTTGATATTTGCAGGCAATATAGAAACAAGTTCAAGAGCAATTTTGTATGCGGCTTTCTTTTCATCGTGATATATTCTGGCTTCATAGTTGTTCTCTTTTGGAAATAATCCGGATTTAAGATTCATTGGCTCCTCTCCTTTATTCCGCCCCGGAGGCCGGTTTCGCTTTATGTTATTATTACCAGTATACGGAAAAATAAGGAAATCTATACATAAAGGATTGGAGAAAAAGGTTATGACTGTAATTTTTTCAATAATGCTGATAAAATAATAATTATTTAATAGGTTGTCCGGATTGGAATGCAGTACGGTTGGAAGAAAACAGTCCAAGCAATATAAATATACAATGCCTGTTTTAATATACGGTAATGACAGAAGGGAGCGAACAGAATGGAAGAAAAAGAATTTGCCCTGAATGACATTGTTGAAATGAAAAAACCGCACCCGTGCGGAACAAACCGTTGGAAAATTATCCGGATGGGAATGGATATCCGCATAAAATGTCAAGGTTGTTCTCACAGTGTTTTGATTCCCCGCAAAGAATTTGTAAGGAAAATGAAAAAGGTGATTGAGAAGTATGAAGGGTAATCTCTTTATACTTCTTTTTTTGGGATTACAAATATCTGAAATCCTGTTTTTTAACAAATATATGCAACCTTCCTTTTGACAAGATGCTTGCGCTTTTGTTCTTCCATATCTATAATGGTTTAAGGTTTAACCGGCTTTTATACATTTCTGTGAACGGAAAATAATCTTTTTAATAACCGGTGTTTTGTCAGATTAAAATATAAAAAGCCGACTGCAACAACAACAACACATGTTCCCAAAAAGAGATATTTTCATTTTTTTTTTTGGCGGAAAAAACGCGAATGATCTTTTTGCGGGGTTTTTATAGAAAGCTTACGTTTTTACGATTTAAAAATTTGAAAGTTTTTGTCCGAACGGTTTATTCGATTGAAAAAACCGGTTTACGGGTGTCGATAGCCGGATGGACAGTAATCATACTTTTTGGAGAGGTTTTTAAGAAAAAGAGGAGTGACATTGGATGGCTTTAACGGCTGGAATTGTCGGTTTGCCTAATGTGGGTAAATCAACTTTATTTAATGCAATTACTCAAGCGGGTGCGGAATCTGCAAACTATCCCTTTTGCACGATTGACCCGAATGTGGGCGTGGTGGAAGTCCCTGATCACCGTCTGCAAAAATTAACTGAGATTGTTGAACCGAAGAGAACTGTTCCGACAACCTTTGAATTTACTGATATTGCCGGAATTGTTAAGGGAGCCAGTAAAGGAGAAGGATTAGGAAATAAATTTTTGGCGAATATTCGTGAAGTGGACGCAATTTGTCATGTTGTCCGCTGCTTTGAGGATGAAAATATTACCCATGTTTCCGGAGCGATTGACCCAATTGATGATATTGAAACAATTAATCTTGAATTGATTCTTGCAGATATGGAAACTGTAGAAAAGCGGATCGGCCGTGTTGAAAAATTGGCCAGACAAAAGGAAAAAGAAGCGGTTATTGAATTTTCTGCTCTTCAAAAATTAAAGGAAGCATTTGAAAATGAAAAACCGGCCCGTACGGTTGAGTTTACTGAGGATGAAATGAAATATGTCAAAGGATTGCATCTTCTGACAATTAAGCCGGTATTATATGTAGCGAATGTCGGGGAAGATGACATTCTCGATCCGTCAGCAAATGAGCATGTGCAAAAAGTAAAGGAATATGCTGCCGCAGATAAGGCGGAAGTGATCGTGATCTGTGCGAAAATTGAAGCGGAAATCGCGGAGCTTGAAGGTGAAGAAAAGGCGATGTTTCTTCAGGAATTGGGCATTGAAGAATCAGGTCTCGATCAATTGATTCGCGCAGCCTACGATCTGCTGGGTCTTGCCACCTATTTTACAGCCGGTGTTCAAGAGGTCCGTGCCTGGACATTCAGAAAAGGAATGAAAGCACCCCAGTGTGCGGGAATTATTCATTCTGATTTTGAAAGAGGATTTATCCGGGCAGAAACAGTTTCCTATGATGACTTGGTGGCCGCCGGTTCAATGCAGGCTGCCCGTGAAGCAGGGAAAGTCCGCCTAGAAGGAAAAGATTATGAGGTTCAGGACGGGGATATCATTCATTTCCGGTTTAATGTATAACAGGTTATTGTTTTTCAAAAATTAGGAATATATCTATTGGGAAAATTGTCCGAATCCGGCTCATATGAGGAAAACCCTTGTTTTCCCGTATGAGCCTTTATGATTTTAGCAGGTTTAAACCTTTAGGGCATTCTCCGGGTGTTTTATCTTATACTATTAATAAGGTATAGAAACCGGCTAAATATGTATGGATGCTGGTATTTTTGGAAATATCTTTTACAGGGAAGTTTTCAGTAAATGTCGGAAAGTTTAGTGAAGTGTATTGCTGCGAATGGTTTTGTATGTTATAATTTTAGTCTGTGAGTAATGAAAATTGCTCCTTGCCCTTTTGTTAAAAGGGCCGTTTAGACCAAAAGGAGGTGAATGTGATGAGAAAGTACGAAATTATGTACATCATCCGTCCGAATATTGAAGAGGAAGCAAAGAAAAGTTTAGTTGAGCGTTTTGATTCAATTCTGACTGAAAACGGTGCAGAAATCCGTGAGTCAAAAGAATGGGGAAAACGCCGTCTTGCTTACGAAATCGATGATTATCGCGACGGTATCTACCATATCGTTAAAGTTAATTCTGAACCGAAAGCTGTTCAAGAGTTTTCACGTTTAGCAAAAATTAACGAAGATATTATCAGACACATCGTCATTAAGGAAGATGAATAATAGATCGTGCACTTTTGAGTGAATGTTTCACGTGAAACATTTCGTCGAAAAAAGAGGTGGATTCTGATGTTGAATCGTGTGGTGCTGGTCGGAAGATTGACCAGAGATCCGGAATTAAGGTACACGCCAAATGGAATTCCAGTGGCCACTTTTACCCTTGCTGTCAACCGGACATATACAAATCAGCAAGGCGAAAGGGAAGCTGATTTTATTAACTGTGTAGTTTGGCGCCGTCAGGCAGAAAACGTGGCCAACTTCCTGAAAAAAGGCAATCTTGCCGGCGTGGATGGACGTATTCAAACTCGCAATTATGAAGCGCAAGATGGAAGACGCGTCTATGTGACTGAAGTAGTGGCGGAAAGTGTGCAGTTTTTAGAGCCGAAGAGTGCATCCGGCAGGGATATTGGCAGCGGGTATGGTGCCCAGAGAGAACAAGCGAATCCATTTGGAGGTTCAACTCAGAATCAACCATACCAGAGCAGCCCGAATCAAAATCAGGGCTATACCCGTGTAGATGAAGATCCGTTTGCGGACAGCGGTCAAATTGATATTTCCGACGACGATCTTCCGTTCTGATTTGAGTTCCGAAAGTGCAAAATAATGCTGATTAAAGGAGGGAATCACATGGCTGCAGGAGGACGCAGAGGCGGCCGTCAAAAACGCCGCAAAGTTTGTTATTTCACAGCAAACGGTATTACCCATATTGACTATAAAGATGTAGATTTATTAAAGAAATTTATCTCTGAGCGTGGTAAAATTTTGCCGCGGCGTGTGACCGGAACAAACGCAAAATATCAACGCAAATTAACTGTTGCTATTAAGCGTGCACGTCAAATGGCTTTATTGCCGTACGTTGCAGATAATTAATAAATAATAAAGGCAGTTGGCGCAAAACCAGCTGCCTTTTTGTGTTTCTTTGTGTTTATATGAACAGGGGTGAAGTTGGAGGATTTTCCAACCGGATTTTGTCGTATATTTTTGCATTGCAGCATATGTATCTTTTTAAAAAAACTGTTCCGAAAAAAGGTTGATTGGATCTGTTTTCAGACTCTTCTTTTTGCTTTACCGGCTTGATAAGCATATGGAAAAAGCACCTTCTGCAGTTTATGAACTGAAGGGAATCTTTGTTGTCCCGAATTTTTGCAGACAAATAAAGATTTCGAAAAGGGGTTTTTTCGGCGGGGTGCAAAGTTGAAAAGTTGAACAGGAATAGGTTAAAATATTCCCTATGCCCGGCTTGCTTAATTTGCAGTGAAAAGGTGACCGAAATTCCGGTTTCCTGGGAAAATACAGCAGCAATATGCAGAAATTACTGCCTGTGTAAGTTATACTTTATAATAAAGAACACAGGGCATCATTGCTCCTGACATAGGAGGTGCACGTATGAATGTACATAAACTGACTGAGGGGGCCATCCTCTTGGCAGTTTTTATTGTCATTTTACTAATGACGCTTTATATTCCCGTTATTGGGATTGTTCTGAATTTCTTTCTCGCTCTTCCTTTCATAATTTTTTCCGCCAAAAGTGACCGGAAACAGATTATACTCTTTTTGGCCGGCGCTCTTCTGTTTTCTTTTATTGTCGGCGGTTTGGCAGGAATGGCGTTCGCCTTCTTATACGGATTGGCCGGGTCTGTTATCGGGGATTTTATAAGGGAAAAGAAAAGCAGAATGTCCGGATTTATGGCCGGATCCGTCGCATATTTGGTCGGTTTGGTTACATTGTATATAGTTTCTGTGGTTTTTTTTGAAATTAATTTTTTCAAAGATATGCTCAGGGAGTTTGAACAGACATTTGCACGCTCTATTGACATGGTGGACCTGCCAAGTCAATATACGAAGGAAGAGCTGATGCAGCAATTCCAATCGCTTCTCGGAGTGCTTGAAACACTTATACCGAGCTTTTTCGTATTAGTATCATTTATCTATGTATTTATAATAGAACTTGTTTCGTTTCCGATAGCATCAAGATTTGTTAAGGAGATACCTAAGTGGAAACCGTTCCGTGAATTGACTTTGCCGCGGAGCCTTCTGTGGTATTATTTGATTGTCCTTTTAATATCATTGTTTGTCCGCCTTGAACCGGGCAACTATTGGTATGCTGTAATTTTGAATTTGTCTTTTATATTGCAATTCTTTATGTTTATTCAGGGATTATCGTTTATTTATTACTTTTTCCATGCAAAAAAGCAGTCAAAGGCCGTCCCTGTTTTGATAACGGTTGCGGTTTTTGTTTTTCCGGTATTTCTTCTTCCTCTGGTAAGGATATTGGGTATAATTGACTTAGGATTTAATTTAAGGGAAAAAATTAAAATCTGAAAAAATAAATACAAACACAAACGATTAATTAACACACATAAGATAATTTGAACCGGAGCTTCTGCCGGGCAGGGGGAATACCCACTGATGGCATGTTTGTTTTATCCCCCTTTTATCAGGTTCACTATTATTTAGGAGCTGACATTATGCCTTCTTATCTGGACAAAAGGACGAGTCGTTATCTTATTCTTGTGTTAATTGCCATAACAGTGGGATTTTTGGGGGTACTGGCGTATTACAACTGGATTTTGGCAGTTGTCGGGGTTCTTGTATTTATTCCGCCTTTTTTCTATCTTTTTAAACTGGAAATTGAAAAAAGGCAGGAAGCAGAAAAGTATATCTCGACGCTTTCATACCGGGTAAAAAAAGTCGGTGAGGAAGCATTTTTGCAAATGCCAATCGGGATTATGCTTTACAATGAAGAATATTTTGTTGAATGGGCAAATCCTTATTTGACTTCCTGTTTTAAGGAGGATACGCTGGTCGGAAAATCCCTTTATACAGTCGGTGAATTTCTCATCCCGATCATTAAACAGGAAACAGAGTCGGAGATTGTCACTCTCCATGACAGGAGTTACCGGATTACTCACCGTGCCGGGGATAAACTCATGTATTTTGTTGACATCACCGAGCAAATGGAGATTGAACAATTATATGAAGATGAGAAAACTGTTATAGCAATTATCTTCCTGGATAATTACGATGAATTAACACAGGGAATGGATGATCAGGCCAGAAGCAATATTAACAGCCTCGTGATTTCGATTTTAAACAATTGGGCCCAAAAAAATGGGGTATTTTTGAAAAGATTTTCTTCGGACCGGTTTATTGCAGTTTTTAATGAACGCATTTTGCAGACGTTGGAGAACAATAAATTTGCCATTCTTGATGAGGTCCGGGAAATTACAGCAAAGCAAAATCTCCCTCTTACACTCAGTATCGGAGTCGGTTCCGGAGTCATCTCCCTTCCCGAACTGGGAGCGCTTGCCCAATCAAGTTTGGATTTGGCTCTCGGCAGAGGCGGGGATCAAGTGGCGATAAAACAAGTGAATGGAAAGGTGAAGTTTTACGGGGGAAAAACAAACCCTGTTGAAAAACGGACGAGAGTAAGAGCGCGTGTCATTTCGCACACTTTGAAGGAGATTGTCACAGAGAGCAGCCAAGTGATGATTATGGGTCATAAAAGTCCGGATATGGACGCAATCGGCTCGGCAATCGGAATTTTGAAAGTTGCACAAATGAATGACCGGAGAGGATATATCGTTATTGATTTTAAAGATATAGATGACACGGTTTCCCGATTAATGAGGGAAATTAAAAAGGATAAAGAGTTGTACTCTCATTTTATTTCTCCGGAGGAAGCCCTCGAGAAATGTACACCGGACACATTGCTGGTGGTTGTCGACACCCATAAACCTTCGATGGTAATTGAAGAAAAGATTTTAGATGAAGTTAATCATGTTATTGTGATAGACCATCACCGCAGAAGCGAAGATTTTATAAGAAATCCGCTGCTTGTATATATGGAGCCGTATGCTTCTTCAACAGCCGAGTTGGTAACGGAACTGTTGGAATATCAGCCGAAGCGCGGAAAATTGCAAATGCTTGAAGCAACTGCTCTGTTGGCAGGCATTATCGTTGATACAAAAAGCTTCACTTTAAGAACCGGTTCAAGAACCTTCGATGCTGCTTCATATCTGCGGGCAAACGGAGCGGATACCGTTTTGGTGCAGAAGCTTCTCCGTGAGGACGTGGACACATATATCAAGCGTGCAAAGCTGATTGAATCCTTTTATCTGTATAAGTCCGGAATTGCAATTGCAAAAGGAAAACCGGATGAAGTCATTGACCAGGTATTGATTGCCAAAACAGCAGATACGCTTTTGACTCTTAATGGAATTATCGCTTCATTTGTCATTTCAAAGCGTTCTGACAACACTATTGGAATCAGCGCCCGTTCTTTGGGGGATATGAATGTGCAATTGGTTATGGAGAGCCTCAATGGAGGAGGGCATTTGACCAATGCCGCCACACAGCTTCATGATATAACTATTGAAGAAGCGGAAGAACAACTTAAACAGGCTATTGATCAATATTTAGAAGGGAGACAAGAGACATGAAGGTAATTTTCTTGAAAGATGTTAAGGGACAAGGCAAAAAAGGCGAAGTTAAAAATGTGGCTGACGGCTATGCCCATAACTTTTTAATAAAAAAAGGCCTTGCAGTTGAAGCAACACCTGCTAACATCAGCAAACTGAATGCCCAGAAAAAGAGAGAAGCAAAAGAAGCTGCTGAAGAACTGGCTAAGGCGAAACAATTAAAGGAAGAACTTGAAAAAATAACTGTCGAACTTACCGCTAAAGCCGGTGAAGGCGGGCGCTTGTTTGGTTCGGTTACCAGTAAGCAAATCGCTGATGCATTATCAAAAGACTTTCAAATAAAAATTGACAAGCGCAAAATTGAACTCCCTGATGCCATTCGTTCACTGGGCTACACGAAAGTTCCCGTAAAGCTCCATCCGGAAGTAATTGCAACATTAAATGTTCACGTGAAAGAAGCAAACTAATATTGGCAGAGCCATTTCGACAAAAAACATGTTAAAATAGATTTGATAAAGAAAAATGTGATCAGCATTTGCCGATCACATTTTTTCTGTAAATCTTTCATTTTTTGCTTATTTAAAAGAAAACTATCACTGTGGGCAAAGATAAACCATGATCCCAACCAGAGTGTCTTTTTTATGGCTGTTTTTTTTACAGAAATAGAGAAGTTTCTAAAGGCAGTTGACACTGCGCCAATTATTGCTAATCTGATAAGGTTTTAATCACCGGTTTCTTGGTGCCTTGGGTACTGGACATAAGGCAGCATTGTCATCCTCGGGTCCGGCAATATAAAGCGGGTTATAGTTGTGAATCATTCGGGAATCTGCACCCGGTTTCCGGGTTCTTACAGCCGGCCTTTTGTTTCTGTTTACATTTTTGTAAAGAGAACCTTATATATCTTACGGGATTTATAGTGTATAATATAAAGATTAATTGAGTGTTTTCGGCAATTTTCTTCTTTTTTTAGAAGGGGGTTTTACAAGAGTGAGTGATTTATATACTGACCGTCTTCCTCCGCAAAATATCGAGGCTGAACAAGCTGTATTGGGTGCTGTCTTTCTGGAGCCTGCTTCCCTGACTGCTGCTTCGGAAATTTTGCTGCCGGAGGATTTTTACCGTGCGGCACACCAAAAGATTTTTAATGTAATGCTAAAGCTGGCTGATGAAGGAAAGGCCGTGGATGTTGTCACCGTAACAGAGGAGCTGGCGGCGGCAAATCTTCTTGAAGATATAGGCGGGGTCAGTTATTTAACAGAACTTGCCGCCTCTGTTCCCACTGCAGCCAATATTGAATACTATGCGAAAATTGTCGAAGAAAAATCCCTTTTGAGGCGTTTAATCAGGACAGCCACTTCCATTGCCCGGGATGGCTATCAGCGGGAAGATGAAGTGGATGTATTGCTTAATGAAGCTGAGAAAAGAATTATGGAAGTTGCCGCGCGAAAAAACACAGGCGGCTTTCAAAACATCAGAGATGTTCTCGTTCGGACATATGACCACATTGAAATGCTTCATAACCGGGTCGGAGATATTACCGGGCTGGCAACGGGCTTTGTCGAACTGGATAAAATGACAGCCGGCTTTCAGAAAAATGATTTAATTATTGTCGGGGCGCGTCCGTCTGTCGGTAAAACAGCGTTCGCATTGAATATTGCTCAAAACGTGGCCACGAAAACCGGCGAAAATGTAGCCATTTTCAGTTTGGAGATGGGTGCCGAGCAACTTGTCATGCGTATGCTTTGTGCTGAAGGAAATATAGATTCACAAAGGCTTCGTACCGGGACATTGACTGATGAGGATTGGGGCAAATTGACGATGGCCATGGGCAGTCTCTCCAATGCGGGTATTTATATTGATGATACTCCGGGCGTCAGAGTTCAGGATATTCGGTCCAAATGCCGCCGCCTGAAGCAGGAGAACGGTCTCGGCATGGTTATCATTGACTATTTGCAGCTTATTTTGGGAAGCGGCCGCGCCACAGATAACCGCCAGCAGGAAGTATCAGAAATTTCCCGGGGTTTAAAGCAGCTTGCCCGTGAATTAGAGGTTCCCGTTATTGCTTTGTCCCAGCTTTCCCGTGGTGTGGAACAGCGCCAGGATAAGCGTCCGATGATGTCAGACATCCGGGAATCAGGAAGTATTGAGCAGGATGCGGACATCGTTGCTTTTCTTTACCGTGATGATTACTATAACAAAGAATCAGAGAATAAAAATATCATAGAAATCATTATTGCCAAGCAGCGGAATGGTCCGACGGGCACAGTTTCGCTGGCTTTCATAAAGGAATATAATAAATTTGTCAATCTGGAAAGACGTTTTGATGATTCTGCCGTTCCTCCCGGTGCATAAGAACGTCAGGCAAAAGAATTTCTGCACTTGTTCTGTTATCAGGCGGAGACAGGGATTGGCAAGCATTCACAATAAGTTTTCTGCTATTAGAAAGTACGTTATTAGTACCTGTCCGGTTTGCAGCCGTATAGGAAAAACAGCTGAATATATTTCCAAAGAAGAGCAGTCCTGTGTAAAAAGAAGGACTGCTATTTTTGTATTTCATATCAATTTAGATGAAAATTATTTAAAATAAGAGGAAAAATTATACAAAAATTTCTATTAATTGTTATAATTGCCATATGTGAGATTTATAACTCTTTTCTGAAAAATAACTCAATAAAATTCTCCATAACAGGATGGCTTATCCATGTTTATTAATGGATATAAATACTTTTATTTCTATTAATTTTCTATTTAGTTTGAATAAAAAGTAACTTTAATCACTAATTTAAGTTCAAGAATAGAGTTTTGTAACAAAACCGTTATACAAATGTAATATTCACTCCAATATATGTCAAAATATTTATAATAATTGTGAGAAAAATATAAAAATTTTTACAGTGCTTAAAGTCCCGCAAACCCCATGAATACGAGGTTTTCGCCACTTTTTCGACATTTTTCGGCGCCACTTTTTAACAAAAAAAGTAGTAATATGTCTGTTTTTATACATTTATGTTACATTATAAAGTCTGGCAATCTCCTTCTATATATTTTGTGGTAGAGTATAAAAGTGTGAAAGGGAACGGGTTTTGACCCTGTCTTGGTATTCTAGGAGGGGGAACATGTACAATTACAAGAGCAGTCTTGGGCATCTGACCGAAAAGACCGCAAGATATATTAAAAAGACGGCTGTAACTGTTGTCATATTCACGACAATTACTTTCGGAGCAGGCGATATGAGCAATATTGCTTCGGCCAGTTCTTCCAATACAGCCAAATCAACCGTTTATTACGTTTACTTGGATGATCAGTACATAGGAACGGTTTCAAACAAAGACATCATTGAGAGATTAATGGATAAAAAGGTCAGAGAGTTCAAGGATGTAATGGACAAAAAGTATAAGCTTACGTTTGGTGATGATCTCACCTTTATTCCGGAACAGGTCAATTCATCGGCGAGAACCAATGATAAGGAAGTCATTAATAAGCTGGACAAGCAGCTGGCTGTTAAAGCTGAAGCGACTTCCATTGTACTGGACGGAAAAGCGGCTGTCTATGTCCTTGACAAGAAAACCGCTGAGAAAGCTATTGAAATGCTGATAAGCAGGTATGTGTCCGAAGAAGAACTTGCACAGTTGAAAAAAACAAAGGAGGCATTAAAAGAAGGGAAATTGCCCCCTTTGAAGGAAAATGAATCTCGCCTATTAGACGTAAAACTATCCAAGGAAGTTTCATATTCTACTGAAATAGTTCCGACAAAAGATGTTCTGGATGCTGAAGAAGCTGTTCAATTCCTGTTGAAGGGAACGTTGGAAGAAAAGAAATATACTGTGAAAAAAGGAGACGTTCTTGGCACGATCGCCAACAGCCATGGAATGACTCTGAAAGAATTTTTGGCGATTAATCCGGGTCTGAAAGAAAACACCGTTTTGAAAATAGGTCAGGAAGTAAATGTTACGGCTTTAAAACCTCTGGTTGAAGTGGTTATAGAAAAGGAAGTATTCAAAAAGGAAAAAATTGCATACAAAACGCAAGTTAAAAATGATTCTTCCATGTTCAAAGGAACTTCAAAAGTTCAGCGGAACGGACAAGAGGGTCTTAAAGAAGTCACTTATAAAATTTCTATGTCAAACGGAGTGCCAATCAAGACAGAAGCAATTTCTGAAAAGGTTATTAAAGAGCCCGTTGATAAAATTCTTATACAAGGGACAAAGGTAATTCCGTCAAGAGGAACAGGTTCCTTTATTTGGCCGACATACGGCGGCTATATTTCCAGTTATCAAGGCTATCGCTGGGGCAAATATCACAGAGGAATTGATATTGCCAGACCATATAACCGTACGATTAGAGCAGCTGATAACGGAGTAGTTACTTTTGCAGGCTGGCGCGGCAGTTACGGAAATACGGTCATTATCGACCATCGTAACGGCTTCCGTACATGATATGCGCCTATGTCCTCAATCAGTGTTCGTCCGGGACAAACTGTTCCAAAAGGCACAAAAATAGGGGTAATGGGGTCAACCGGTAATTCCACCGGCGTTCATCTTCATTTTGAAGTTTATAAGAACGGTAAATTACAGAACCCGATGTCCTATTTATAATAATTGCATAAATCAGAAGGCCGTCCCGTCAGCGGGACGCCTTTTTTTGCGAATATAAAAAAAGAGAGGCCGCTGATTTGTCCTCTCTTTTTGTTTTTTCCAATCTCCCGGCGGAGTGAAGTCTTCTGTTTTGAGGGCAGATATTTCTCTTTAGTTTATCTCTAATCTGATAAATGGTTTCTATTGGGGGATGAATTACCGTTGATAAAATGGTAAAGTAAATTGGAGAAACTGTTTTCTTTATTGGATGTTTCATATGCATGGGAATTGTCAAAAACGGCAAATAATGAATTATTTTTATTGAATATAACTTTGGAAATTTAGAAATATGTGCATTTGTATGCTGATGAATGATCCCGGCCGAAATGATGTTATTGGAAAATTTGGCTCCGGTTGGCAAAATATATTTTTTAAAGGAGAAACGACATGGAAAAGAAGATTCT
The DNA here is from genome assembly GCA_025451895.1 of Robertmurraya sp. GTDB lineage: Bacteria > Bacillota > Bacilli > Bacillales > Cytobacillaceae > CALKIU01. The sequence goes on along the minus strand of JANWJP010000014.1, from coordinate 4,314 downwards.
CGTTGTCGATGATGAAAAGCCGATTGCAGATATTCTTCAATTTAATTTAAAAAAAGAAGGCTATGATGTTTACTGCGCTTATGACGGGTATGAAGCTCTTCAGAAAGTGGAGGAAATTAAGCCGGATTTAATATTATTAGATATTATGCTTCCTCAGATCGATGGCATGGAGGTTTGCAGGGAGATTCGAAAAAAATACGATATGCCGATTATTATGCTGACTGCAAAAGATTCCGAAATCGATAAAGTTCTCGGTCTGGAATTGGGAGCAGATGACTATGTTACCAAGCCGTTCAGTTCAAGAGAATTGATTGCAAGAGTAAAAGCCAATCTCCGCAGGCATCAAGTAATGTCCACTCAAACAGAACAAAGTGAAAAGAAGGAGATTGCGATAGGTTCTTTAGTTATTCATCCGGATGCATATATGGTTACAAAACGTGGAGAAACAATTGAATTAACCCACAGGGAATTTGAATTGCTTCATTATCTGGCAAACCATATCGGCCAGGTTATGACGAGAGAACATTTGCTGCAGACGGTTTGGGGCTATGATTATTACGGGGATGTCCGCACCGTGGATGTGACTGTCAGACGTCTCCGTGAGAAAATAGAGGATAACCCCAGCCATCCGGTGTGGATTATTACGAGAAGAGGAGTCGGCTATTATTTGCGAAATCCTGAACAGGAGTAAGGATTAATATGAAAAAGACTGGTTTTTTCCGTTCAATACATGTGAAGATGGTGTTGATTTTTGCACTGCTCATTACTCTCCTTCTTCAGATCATCGGAGCTTATTTTGTCCGCCAGCTGGAAGCGACTCTGCTGGAAAACTTTCAAACGTCCATCCGGGAACGGGTCGATCTTCTTGCTTATTATGTTGGTGAAGAAATGACCAAAGAAAGAAATCCAAATGAAGATCCAACATTGGAGGAAGCGGTATACCACCTGCTGCGGGATTTTAATCAAACGGCAGATATTGCTCAGGTGAGAGTGATTGAGGGAAGCACACTGAAAATCATCGGCACCTCCGATCCTTTTAATCAGGGCATTGTCGGCCAGAGAACAACGGATAAATTTATCTGGCGGGTGATTGCCACCTCTGATACAAATGGTGACGATGAGACATTAATAGATCCGCAAACGGGAAACCGTGTCTGGATCCTTGTCCGGCCTGTTATGGCAGACGGAGAAGTGATCGGGGCGATTCATTTAACAGCCAGAAAAGAAAATGTCTATACGCAAATGAAGTCAATTAACAGTATTTTTGCGACGGGTACTGTCATGTCCTTTGGGATAACAGCCATCCTGACTATTCTTCTTGCCCGGACGATTACAAAACCGATTTCTGATATGAGACGGCATGCTTTGGCTTTAAGTAAGGGAAATTTCTCCAGAAATGTTAAGGTGTACGGAGATGATGAAATTGGCCAATTGGCCCATTCATTTAATATTTTGACAAGAAAGTTGCAAGAGGCCCAGGCAACGACAGAAGGGGAAAGAAGAAAACTATCTTCCGTTCTTTCCTTTATGACTGACGGAGTAATTTCCACCGACAGAAGAGGACGGGTTATTCTCATTAATGAACAAGCACTTGATATGCTGAATGTTTCACGTGAAACAAGTTTGTCGAAACCGATTAATGAATTGCTCGGAATTGAAGATGAATATTCCTTTGAGGATCTTTTGGAACAAACCAATTCTATTATTCTCGACTATGGTAAAGAATCAAAGCCTTATTTTCTACGCGCAAACTTTTCTGTTATTCAGAAGGACAGTGGATTTATAAACGGATTGATTGTCGTTCTTCATGATATTACGGAACAGGAAAAAGTGGACATGGAACGGCGGGAGTTTGTTGCCAATGTTTCACATGAATTGAGGACGCCGTTAACAACGATGCGAAGTTATTTGGAAGCTTTGACAGATGGAGGAGCATGGCAGGATCCGGAGATTGCTCCGAAGTTTCTGAAGGTTACTCAAAATGAAACCGAACGAATGATTCGTCTCGTCAATGATCTTCTTCAATTGTCGAAAATGGATACAAAAGATTATACCCTTAATTCAGAGTGGGTGAATCTTGTTGAGTTTTACAACCGGATTATCGATCGTTTTGAATTGACAAAAGCACAGGATGTCAGTTTTGAACGCAAGCTTCTTAATTATCCTGTTTATGTCGAAATTGATACGGATAAAATCACACAAGTATTGGATAATATCATTTCCAATGCCTTGAAATATTCGCCCGAGGGCGGAAAAATCATTTTCAGCATGACTCAGGGTATAGGTAAAATTGTCATTAGCGTTTCCGACCAGGGAGTTGGAATACCGAAGGATAAAATTGAAAAGATATTTGAACGCTTTTACAGGGTTGATAAGGCCCGGACAAGAAAACTGGGCGGTACGGGACTTGGATTGGCAATTGCCAAAGAAATGGTTGAAGCTCATGGAGGAAAAATTTGGGCGGAAAGTACGGAAGGACATGGTACAACGATCTTTTTCACCTTGCCTTACAACCCTTCATATGAGGATGATTGGGAATGACAATTGAAAAAATTAAAACAGTCGTCTTGATATTGCTTGTGATTTCGAGCAGTCTTCTTACATGGACCATCTGGACTTATCAGCCCAAATACAGGACGCTGGAAGATGAGAAGGTCGTTCAGCAGGTATCATTGAGCGGACATGAAAGACATGCAGACAAAATTATTTTTCCGGATAAAGTGTTTTGCCATTATGGCAGTGAGTATTATGGAACTATTGACAGTGTACAAATAGAAAAGATTATGAAGGAAATTAGCGGCTGGGGATTTGACAAGTTTGAAGAAGTTTCCGGTCTGTTTGACAATATTGATGCTTTTATTTACAAAAACGGAAATATGGAGATTGTTTTTCCTGCCCAAGTACCGATGAAAATTTTTCGTACATTTGCTGAAGTAAAAGACAAGGATGCATCGGGAATTCAATTTGATCGCATTATTATTGAAACGGCTAATATGACAAAAACACACGGTCATATCTATTTTATTTCACTTGAAAACCATTCTGCTTATCAGGCGGAGGTTCCAGCTTCTTTGGTGACGAATTTCCGGCAGGATTATTATCCTTCGGCAAACAGCGAGCATTTTTCCCGTTATCGTTTAGTTGACCTTAATAATGGCCGTAAACTGCCGATCCGTGCTACAGGAACAAAAATGCACCGTTACTCCTATTTAATGGATTCTCTCCCTACGGAGGATTTTAAAAATGCTTTGTTCAGCGATCCTCATTTCGTAAAAAGAAATGTTACTTCATCCGGTGAAGAATATTATGATGAGTCAACATTGATGAGCATTAATTTCAGAGCCCATATGCTCCATTATGTCAATCCTGCCCAGACAAAGGGAAGCAGCATTGAGATGGAGCGGCTTCTCGGGCAAAGCATTGATTTTGTTAACGGACATGGAGGCTGGACGGGAAATTATCGCTACGTGGATATAGATACGTTTGAAAAAACAACTCTGTTCCGTATGTATGATTCATTCGGTTATCCTATATTCAGCAGCAACGGAATTTCGGAAATTTATTTAAGCTGGGGAGAAACCGGAGTTAATCAATATATGAGAAATAATTTTTCCTTTGGCGGAATTGTTGAGAAGGAAGAGGTCTGGATGCCTTCCGGAATGGATATCTATAACAGCCTTATCAGCCGGGAGGGATTTCAGCCGGAATATCTTCAAGATCTTGCTCTTGGTTATAAAATGACCAGTAATTCGGAGGGAACCCTTCTTTATTTGGAGCCGGCCTGGTACTATAAATACAGGGATCAATGGGTCATTTTCCCATCCGGAAGCGGGGGGAGATAAGATATGGATTGGGCAAGAATTAAAACAATTTTTATTATTGCCTTCCTGGCCCTGAACATATATTTGGGTTATGAATTTTATAAACTCTATAATTCCAGCCAGTTTGACTATATATCCGAGGCAACCATTGAAAGCCAGCTTAGTGCCGATGAAATTGAAATAGGAGATCTTCCTAAAAACATTGGCAAAGGGAAATATTTGAGTGCATCGCCAAAGCGGTTTACAAAAGAAGAACTCGGCAAATTGGAAGACAGCCGCCTGAGCGGGCAATCGATAACGATTCTGAATGAAACAATGATAGAGTCGATTCTGGAAAAGCCGTATAAGGTTTCCAAAAATTTTTCCCCGAATGAATTGACGACCTTTTTGAAGAGCCGGGTCATCTCAGGGGAAGAATACCGGTTTTGGGAGCGGGATTCTGTTAACAATACGATCACTTATTATCAGCAAGTCGGAGATAAAGTTTTATATC
>JANWJP010000013.1 GCA_025451895.1 Robertmurraya sp. | reverse complement strand
AGTCCGGTTTGAAGCCAATAGTCCAATTGATGATCTTCCAGTTGCGGGCAGGGAACCATTCCGTCGTTTTTGACGATTTTCTTTAAGAATCCGAAACGTTCTTCATCAAGAGTCTGCAAAAAACTTTCCAGATAGAGAGGGATTTTTTTCTCTAGAAGGGTTTGCAGTTCTCCTTTTTTATAATTGCTCACCCCTCTGATGTCATAAAATCTGCGAATCTTAGTCAGCTGGTTTTTAGTATACCGGGAAAGTCCTTTCTGAAGGGTGAGAGGAAAAGAAATTTTTTGAAACATCTTTTCCTGTTTTTTCTCCCGTGCTTGTTCCGTTGATTTTTTTAATTGATTTAAAGCATTGATTACAGCTTTCGTAACCTGATCATTATTTGTCATAGCCAAAACCTCTTATATCCTTCTATTAAACTTCTCATCCTATTATGCCTAAATTTTTCAATTGTGTAAATGCCGGCCTGCGCTATTCATTTTATCTTTCGTGTTATTGGATCAAAACGTTTGATCAGGATCTGTAAGAATAGTTTGTCTTTCGCATAAAACAACCATAAATTGTTTAAGCTACGTTATGAAAAACAATAAGAGGAGGTATAACTGAAAAAATTCCATCCGGAACGATAACATTTGCCAAACAAAGATAAATTTTTGAAGGAGGTTTAACGATGCAAAATATGCAATCACCCATGCCAGCCCCGCCGCCGGTTATCACGACAAAGGATCTTCTCTATTTAAAGGATGTTATGTCATGGGAACTGCTTGCCTTTAAAAAGTTCCATTTTCTTGCATCTCAAGTAGAGAATGAAGAAATCAAACAAGCGCTCGACGAAGCCGGGAGAATGCATCAGCAACATTATCAACGAATTCTGGGGCATTTACAGATCGATAATAATGCAGGGATGTCAGGGATGCCTAACCGGAGTCAACATTAACAGGGGGGTAAAAAATGCAAAATCAACAACCGCAAAATAACAATCAAATTGCCAACCCGCAAACAGGGCAATTGCCGCAAGTCAAGGGCCCGATGATGAATGACCGCGATTTTATCAATGATGGATTAAGCACATGCAAATATATAACCGACAGTTTAAATATTGCCATCCGTGAAGCAAGTCATGAACAGCTCTATAATGATTTATTGCAGATTTTACAAGAAACCCATCAGAGTTGCCGTAAATTATTTAATCTGATGTTCAAATTAGGATGGTATAAATTGGAGGCTGAAGAGCAACAAAAAATTAATCAGGCTTATCAGCAATTCAGCGGTTATTCCTCCCAATTTCCATACCAATAAAGAAATTTTCGGAGCCTGTTGGGTATAATTCTGCAAACTGTATCACTGCAGTGATGCTTGTGTTTACCAAAGGCTGCCCGAAAAAAGCAGGAAAGAGCTGTTCTAAATCGGGAATTTACCCGAACAGGACAGCTCTTTCAATTACTGGAAAATCTTCTGTACTTATTCATAAATCCGGATTTTTCCGCTTTAATTCATGTTCCCCCTCTGGTCCTAATGGTTTTCCCTGATGACTTTTGCCACTGTAAATGAGGAGACAATAATCCGTGCCGCTCCCATTAAAAAATATCCTTTCACCCATAACGGTTTTTTCAAGTGATAAAGTCCAGATTAAAAAGTCCGGTGAAAACCACGAATCCCATTTATGCCTATAAAGTGAAGGCAGCCGTATTTCTGCGCCGGTTTTCATCGAACCTATTCCCCTTCCCTGGAGTACTCTCATTCAGTCATTGTTATATGTAAGAAGAAGTAGTCAAAACCATTCTTCAACTTGTTTTTTTAACAAAATAATATTCTAGTGTTGAAAAAGCGCTTATTACTTGTTTTTCCGAGAAAATAATAGTAAATTTAAAAAATAAATAATAGTATTTATTTATATAAATATATAAAAAATTCGGAAGTATTGGTATGATTAAAGTGAAGAATATTTGCTAAGAAGGGGATGTCATTTTTGGAAGAGTGATTATATGTTATTCCGAAAAAACATCGAGGAATACGAAAATAGCAATTGTACATTTTTTATGTGTACTGATTTTGTTATGACAGAATAGATGATTAAAAATTCTCATAGGGGGAGGAAAAGTATGAACGAAAAGGAGCCGAATAATAAAACTCGGCTTGTATATATCTTTATTTTCACCATGTTAGCGGTAATGCTGCTGAATGTTTTTGTCATTCCGAAGTTAGTCAATCAGTCAGTGGAAGAAGTGGATTATGGAACTTTTTTAAATATGATTGCAGAAAATAAAATAGATGAGGTTGAGATTGAAGAAAATTTTATTGCGTACACCCTGAAAGGCGATGACAAAACAACTTATAAAACCGGTGTTGTTGATGATCCGGGATTGACCGATCGCCTTTATGATGCGAATGTGAAGTTTTCAGGTGTTATCAAGAAAGAAAGCTCCCCTATCGTCGGATTTATTTTGGCATGGATTGTCCCGATTATAATCTTTCTTGCACTCGGGCAATTTTTAGCAAAAAGAATCCAAAAGAGACTTGGCGGCAGCGCAAATGCCCTGTCCTTTGGCAAAAGCAATGCCAAAATTTATGTGGAAGCTGAAACAGGAAAATCATTTGCTGATGTTGCCGGCCAGGATGAAGCAAAAGAAGCACTTATGGAGGTAGTCGATTTTCTCCATAACCCTGAAAAATATAAAGAAGTCGGCGCTAAAATTCCTAAAGGTGTCCTTTTGGTCGGGCCTCCCGGAACCGGAAAGACCCTGCTTGCCAAAGCGGTTGCCGGCGAATCAAAGGTTCCCTTCTTTTCCATATCAGGGTCTGAATTTGTGGAAATGTTTGTAGGAATGGGTGCCGCCCGGGTGCGCGATCTGTTTAAGCAGGCTCAGGAAAAAGCTCCTTGCATCGTTTTTATAGACGAAATAGATGCTATCGGAAAAAGCAGAAACGCCGGAGTGTATGCGGGAAATGATGAACGGGAACAAACATTGAATCAGCTTTTGACAGAAATGGACGGTTTTGATGCTGATAAAGGAGTTGTCATCTTAGCGGCAACAAACAGACCGGAAGTTTTGGACAAAGCCCTGCTCAGACCCGGACGTTTTGACCGCCGCATTCCTGTTGAACTGCCGGATTTGCAAGGCCGCGTTGCTATTTTGAAAGTGCATGCGAAAGGTGTAAAACTTGGCGATGACGTTGATTTGCATGCCATTGCCAGGGCGACCCCCGGAGCTTCGGGAGCGGATTTAGCCAATATTATTAATGAAGGCGCATTAAGAGCTGTCAGAAAAGGGCGTAAATATGTTACCCAAAATGATTTGGAGGAATCTGTTGAAGTTGTTATTGCTGGCTATAAACGGAAAAATGCAGTTATCCCCGAGAAGGATAAATTGACAATTGCCTATCATGAAGTGGGACATGCCATTGTGGCGGCCATGCAGGAACATGCTGCTCCTGTTCATAAAATTACTATCATTCCGAGAACTTCCGGCTCATTAGGGTATACGATGCAAGTAGAAGAAGATGAAAAAGTGCTAATGAGCAAGGAAGAAGCTTTGGCGAAAATTACTACTTATCTTGGGGGCCGGGCCGCAGAGGAAGTCGTATTTAATTCCATAACATCCGGCGCTGTCAACGATATCGAACAGGCAACCAAGATTGCCAGAGCTATGGTCACCCGCTTTGGCATGAGCGAGGAATTCGATATGATGGCTCTTGAAACGGTTAATAATCCTTATTTAGGAGACCAGACATCCCTGCTTGTATCATCGGCTACTGCAGCAAAAGTTGATGAGGTCATTCTGAACATCATTAAAAGCTGCCATCAAAAAGCAATTGAAATCTTAAAGGAAAATATTGACAACCTTCATGAAATCTCTAAATATCTTCTGGAAAAAGAAACAATTTCCGGCGAAGAGTTTATGAAGTTGCTCAATAAAGAGAATGTGGACGAAAATAACGTTGAATAAATACAAATGTTATCAACCGCAGGGAGCTCTGTTTCCTCTCCCTGCGAATTTTTATGATCTTTTTTGGGGCAAGCGATTGTGCATGACAGATTTAAAAATCCTTTGATGGCAAGCAGAACAAATGAGTACATGAAAAAGAAGTAACAGAGTCCATTTCCCAATAGATTTGCTCTTTGTTCCCTGAAATAATTCCTCTTGTTTCACTTATTGAAAAGAAAAAATCAGCGGCTGTCTCATAAGCAGTGATTCTTCTCTTATGAGATGGCCGCTGTAATCTACGAAATATGTTCATTTTCCGCAGGTTCCAGTAATTGTAAATTTTGTATCCTGTAAATATCGTCTTCCTCTTTTACAATATTATAAATACCGGTAAATGTTTTTTCGAACATTCTCTCTTTCTGTTTATATAAAAGTATTGTAACTGTAGCTGTATAGGTGATAAAATCTCCGCTCTCGGTACTTGTAATTGTTTCATTGGCGAAATTTGTTTCAACTTTGCTGAACGGAATCTCCCTTGATAAAATCCAATGGATCATATCTGCATACACTTCCTGTGCGAATTCAGGTTCGCTCCATGATTCTTGAAGCACATCTGCAAGCTCTTCTTCTGAAGAAACCAAAAAAAGTTGATGCGCTTTTATGACGGCTTTTCGCGCTTCAAAAATTAAAGGATCCGTTTCTTCTTTATCCGCCAATTTAATATGATGTTCTTCGTTTGCTTGGTCTGTCGGCTTTTCATCAGCTGTCATTAACAGAAATCCGGCAATAGCTATTAATAATACAATAAGAAAAGTCAAAAACTTTTTAATCAATTCGGATTCCCTTCTTTATTTCTTAGTTATACTTATTATATATGTTGAATGTATATTCTATAAAAAAAGTATATGAAATTTTTGCAAATAATCAGCGTTATTCTCCATCTTGTTATTATGGTGAAATAACTTGCCCTTTCTTTTATTTTTTCAAATAAACCGTCAGTTGGCAACTGAAAAAATCGGTGGTTTTGCTATAAAAGCAAAGCCTCCCTGTTATAAGAAGTTCATTAAAAACACTATTATGATTTTGGCTTATTTGGCTGCATAATTAGAGAAAAACAGTTCTGTTCTTCTCTTATAATATAATGTTAAAATTCAAATCAGCCCATAAAGTTTTGTGCTTAAATTTATATTTTACGCACGTTTTTTTCGAAAATATATAAAAATAAAACAAAAAGTTATTCCTCCCAGCAGACCGTCTATCATATCCATCATGGTATCAACATGATCGCGGCCCTGGGCTGTAAAATTTAAAAACGTATCCCCGGCAAACTCAAGTAACTCCCAAAAGCCTGCCGCTGCCATGACAAAAGCGATCAGATAAAGAATAATAAATTTATGTGATAATTGAATAACCGTTTTTTCGCCTTCCAGTGATAAAAGAAGAAACCAGGCTGCGTAACCCGTCAATATCCCTGATAAAAAATGAAGAACGTCATCATAACCGGTCAATTTATAAAAACCGCCGAATGTTCCCAAACCGATGGCGGCAAAAATGAAAATATATATTAATGAAATAAATGCTGACGGAAATTTAAGTGCAGATTTTTTTTGCCAAAATGCGAGTCCGGTAAGTAATGCGATGGATAAAATCCCCATAAATCCTTTTGTATAGTTGTTTTCTGAAAAATAAAGAATCGTCCAAATAAATATTGGAATGAATACCAGACTAAAAGTCAAAAATTCAATTGTTTTACTTTGCATATGCGGCCCTCTCCTTAAAACAGTTCAAAACAGATCTGCATTTGTATTAAAAGAATTTCAATCTATAAAAAGATTATACTATTAAATTATCTTTATAAAGGAAATAAATGAAACCATTGCAGCCGTTTCTTCGTTTTTACATATGAGGTGAACGGAATGAAGAAAAAATTTCTAATTATTCCGGGGATTGTATTTATCGGACTTATTTCTATTATTCTTTTCTTCCGGGATGGGATTATTATTGATTCTTTAGGTCTGCATATAGATAGCCCGTTTTCCAAAAAAGTAGTTGTACCAAATGAATATGTTTCAATTGATCGAAATGAAAACGGGATTCCTGATCCGCTGGATATCGTAACTGCAGCCAGAAAAGAAGTGGAAAAGAGAACAAGGTACGAAAGCAATTATTATGCCGGCGGTTATCCACCGGATGATGAAGGGGTCTGTACCGATGTTATTTGGCGGGGACTTGCCGGAGCCGGTATTGATTTTAAAAGTCTAATAGACCAGGATATAGCCGAATATAAAGAACTATATCCCCGCGTGAACGGGACTCCCGATCCGAACATAGATTTTCGGCGCGTTCCGAATCAATTCGTATTTTTAAAAAGACATGCCCAATCATTAACAACAGAATTAATACCGTATAATGTTGAGAATCTTAAAGAATGGCAGCCGGGAGATATCGTTGTCTTTTTGGATGGATATCACCATGTAGCAATTATATCGGACAAGCGGGCCAAAGATGGAACCCCATATATTATACATAATAGTCCCCCATTCGCAGCGGAAATTAAATTAAAATCTATCAAAACACCTGTGGCGGGACATTTTCGGTGGAAATATTGAGAAATCAAGGCAGGATATTTTTTTTAAAACCCTTACACGGAAAGAGACAATATTAAACTTAATACTGTTTACTACTGTGTTTAGATTCTTCCCGCAAAAATAAAGAGCCTGTCCTTTTTTAAGGAACAAGACTCTTTATTTTTATTTTGTAATGATGCCGGGATATTTTTTTATAAATTTTTGCGATTGTTTAATGAAAATTGTTTTTTATATATTTTTCGGCTTCTATGGCAATAGCTGAAGAGTATGATGAATGTAAAAATTTAAGCATATCGGTTTTTGTTGTAAATTGGGATACCTCTCTTTTGCCGTTTGTAAACTTGCGCAATATGCGGTTTTCATTTATGGAAATAGTGCCGTTTTCGATGATATTCGCGATGATTAATTGCCTGTTAAAAGGTGAATGGGGATGATTGTGAATCTTATCTTTAACTTCATTTAATGTTTGCCAGTCTGCCGGTACCCATTCAAATGCATAGTGCAGACCCCATTCACCTGTTTCTGTCATTGATTGATAAGCAATGGAGCCCATATCACTGTTCATTTGTTTCACTCTGAATGTACCTGCCTGGGAAGTTACCGCTTTTCCGTTTATTTCAAGAGGATATAATGCAAGTCTGTTGCCAAATCCTCCATCGACTATATAGCGGCGTCCGTCAATCGTAAGCAATACCATGACATGGGTACCGGCAAGAGCCCATTTTCCTTGATTGTTAACGGTTGCTGAACCAAGTTGAACATCAAACCCCAGTTCTTTTAATGTATAAAATAAGAGGGCATTAATTTCATAACAAAGCCCTCCCCTGTGCATGTGAAACAGTTTTGTTTGTAAAAATTCAGGCGTTATTTCCTGAGTATTCCCGCAAATCACATCCAGGTTTTCAAAGGGAAACCATTCGGCGAATTTTTTCTGAACAATTGCAACTTGCTCAGGTGTATATACGCCGGTTTTAAAACCATATTCTTTTAACCGTATAAGGATTTGTTCCATTGTGTCCCCTTCGTTTGTTATCAGTAATAACTAAGAAAAATGGTCATTTGTACATTGTGTCATCAGTCATCAATCTCCTCATCTTGTCAATTGCAGCGTTTAGGGGAGGAATGAGCCTGCATTCCGGAATAAAGAAAACCCGCGGAAATAAAGCATCCCAACATTGCTTTACTTTAATGGATAAATCTTTACATATCCATGCAGACCCGCTTGTTATGGCTCACCATTCCAATCATTAGAGAACAGTGCCCCCGTCTATGCTAAGGATCGTGCCGGTAATATATCTGGCTTCATCAGAAGCCAGGAATACATATCCGTTGGCAATATCTTCCGGGCTGCCTAATTTTTTTAAAAGTGATTTTTCCTTCATCATATTTAAAATTTTATCAGGCATTTTTTCTGTCATTGGGGTTGCAATGAAGCCGGGAGCGATTGCATTCACACGTATACCATACTTACCCAATTCCTTGGCCCACGTTTTTGTCATTCCGTTAACGCCCCATTTAGCAGCAGCATAATTTGTTTGGCCGAAATTACCGAAAATTCCAACAACAGAGGACGCATTAAGAATAACTCCGCTTTGCTGTTCCTTCATTACCCTGGCAGCTGCCTGGGCAACATTGAAAACTCCCTTTAGATTAACATTAATTACATTATCCCATTGTTCTTCGGTCATTTTAATTAACTGAGCGTCCTGGGTAATTCCGGCATTATTTATCAGAATATCAATTCTGCCGAAGTTTTTTACCGTTTCGTCAATTAATCTGTCGACGTCCTCACGGTTTGTTACATCCACCAATAAACCGAGTGCCTCTCCCCCTGTTTCCCGGATTTCGGCAACTGTTTTATTGACTGCATCTTCATTTACATCTGCTACTGTCACTTTGGCTCCTTCTGCAGCAAATTTTTTCGCTGTAACCTCACCAATGCCTCTCCCGGCTCCGGTTATAATGGCCACTTTATCCTTTAAACGCATTTTCATTCCTCCTCCATGTTGAATTCCAACTTCGCTGGCAACTCACCTTCCGAGGATCTTATGACGCATAGCCCGGCTGTTTACACAGCGGCCGGTTAATTTACAGGCAATTCAAAGGACTTTAACACACTCATTTGAGCCTGCTGAATTTGATCCATAATTCCTTTTACCGCATTGGTTATTTCAATACGGCTTTTTTGCTGCTGCTCGAGAGCGCTTCTGTAAGTTTTTTCAAATTGTTCATGTGTTTTTGACAGAATCTCGATGGAAGCTTTTCCGGGTGTAAACACTAATGTTTGTGTTTTGTTCCCGATTTCTTCCAGCTTTTCAGTCCACTCGAGACTTCCTTTCGTTTTTGCAGTTTTTACCAATAGTTCTTGGACATTCGCTTTCCAATCTGCTGTCAGTTCCTTTGTGTTTTTTTCGATTTGATTTAATTGTTCGCGGCTAGCTTCAAACCATTCTTTCTGGCTCTCGATTACCTGCAGTGATTTTTTTTCTAATTCTTCGAGAACTTTAAGCTGATTCGTCCAGCCGCTAAATAACACATCCAACAAATTGTTTGTATTAATTTCTTCTTTTTTTGCTGTCATTTGTAATTCCTCCATAATATAGAATATTTCTTTAACTTTAAATGGTGTCTGATGAATACCTCTTTCCCGGTCAAAGTCTTCTCCTATAACAGCCTCCTGGTTTTAATCTTTTGATTTTTCTGATTTTTTAGCTTGCGATGAGGGTATAAACATTTGGCTGTACATATTGAAGAAGCGATCAAGCATTTTTTGATATTGACCTAAAGAGTTTGCCCAAAGATCAAGATATTGTTCGCCTGCCTGCGTAATGGAATAAATTCGTTTTGGCCTTCCTGATGATGATGTATCCCAATGGGATGTTACCAACTCATCCTTTTCAAGTTGGCGGAGAATTCTGTAAAAATTCCCCTGATCCACAGAGTGCAAACCGAATTGCACCAGCTTTTGCATCAGTTCGTACCCGTGAGCATTCCATTCCTTCAAAAGCAATAATAGTACGGGAATAATCAAATTTTTCGGGGCGCTTCCTATGGTTTCTGCTACCATACTATTTTCTTTTGAATTGCTGCGTCTGGAAGCCAATCTTATCACCTCCCAATCAATGTATAAAACCTTTATCTGTAATTTACACTTATCTGTTGAAAAAGTCAAGATTTTCCTAATCTTTATATTTCTACAAATTTTGATTTTATTCGCCAGTTTTTTGGAGAATTTTGGCGTTTTATGAGGAATCAACAAACAATTTAACGTTTTTTTTTTCTTTAAAATTGGAAAATTTCCTTTATTATAGAAGTGATTGAAAGTAAAGGAAATAAAGGGTAACAAATAAAATTTAAGGAGATGAATTCTTTGGCACAAGAAACAATTTTGGATCCGTTTAAATTATGGAAGGCCATGTATGATAAGGCCGAAACAAATTTTAATGAAATTGTTAATGAAATTATTCACAAAGAGGCATTTGCGGAGTGGCTTGGCCAGGTTCAGCTTGGTTATCTTCAGTACCAGGAGTTAATTCAAAATACTACTGATACATATCTAAAACAAATTAATGTGCCGACAAGGGAAGAAATATCTAATATTGCATCGCTGGTGATTAATGTAGAAGAAAAAGTTGAAACGCTTCAAGAAAAAATTGAAGATGAAATTCTGGACAAAGATAAATCAGTATCAGCCGAAATTGCGAAATTAAAGACGAATATTTCCAAGCTTGATAAAAAGATGGATCAAATTTTAAATTATTTTAAACAAATGGAAGAAGCTGCTAATAAGGCTCAGGCACCTTCAGGGGCACAAAAATAATTTCTTTTTAAGATCGAGCCATATCAATGCAAAAATTTTTTATAAAGGAATGATGTTTATGACGACAGCCGTAAAACAGGTTGCAGAAACAAGTGAACAACTAAACTTAAGAGGGAAAATTGCTATTGTAACCGGCGGTTCCCGCGGGATCGGTTCAACGATTGCCAAGGAATTGGCAAAACAAGGCGCAGAAGTAGTTTTTAACTATAATGCTAGTAAAGAGGCCGCGGAAGCTGTTGTTGAGGAAATTCGCCGGGCAGGCGGCAGCGCCACTGCTTATCAGGCTAATCTGGCCTGCATTGAAGAAGCCCACCAATTAATTGAAAAAACGAAAGAGCAGTTCGGGCGCATTGATATCCTTGTTAATAATGCAGGAATTACACGGGACCGGACGTTCAGAAAAATGAGTCCGCAAGAATGGAATGAGGTAATTAATGTAAATCTAAACAGCGTTTACCATACTACATCTGCTGTTATTCACACAATGCTCGAACAAAAATACGGACGTATTATTAATATAAGCTCCATCATCGGTCAGGCAGGCGGATTCGGTCAAACAAACTATTCAGCAGCGAAAGCCGGAATGATTGGTTTTACAAAATCCCTCGCCCTTGAGACCGCTAAAAGCGGAATCACGGTGAACGCTGTTTGCCCGGGCTATATTGAAACAGAAATGACACAAGAAATTCCTGAAAAAATTATGGAACAACTGGTAGAGAAAATACCGATGCAAAGACTGGGCACTACAAATGAAGTTGCCGAAGCTGTTCTCTTTCTGATAAACAGCAACTATATTACCGGCCAGTGTATTAATGTCAACGGCGGATTATATATGTAATGGAAGGAATTTCGGCATGAAGAAAAAAGACTAAACAAACTGAATGGGGTGTTTCAATGGTTTTTGCCACTTCTCAAGATTTAGAAAGCATGATTGACGTGTTGCCTGAAGATATGCAAAAAGATTATAGAAAATTTAAAAGAGCGGTTGAGGTTCTCACTAAAGAACCGGAACCATTAGTCGGTCAAACTCCAAAGGAAGTAATTTGGACTAAGAACAAGGCAAAATTGTACCGCTACCAGCCGAATATGAAAAAAACAAATAAAGTGCCGATTTTGATGATCTATGCGTTAATAAACAAGCCTTATATACTGGACCTTGCGCCAGGAAGCAGTTTAATTGAATATTTGACAAATAAAGGTCATGATGTTTATCTGCTCGATTGGGGAACCCCTGGCTACGAGGATCGCCATATGAAATTTGATGATTACGTGATGGATTATATCCCGCGTGCCGTAAAAAAAGTGCTTCGGACTTCTGAAGCAAAGGAAATCACAATGTTCGGATATTGCATAGGCGGAACACTTACGGCTATATTTGCAGCCTTGCATCCTCATTTGCCGATTCGCAATATTGTCTTTTTAACAAGCCCGTTTGATTTTGAAAATGCGGATTTATTTACATTGTGGACGGATGAACGGTATTTCAATCTTGATAAGATCGTCGATACCTTTGGAAATGTTCCTCCGGAGATGATTGATTTCGGAAATAAACTTCTTAAACCGTATGTGAATTTTGTCGGTCCTTATATTTCCCTCTTCAATCGTGCTGATAATGAAGAGTTTGTAAGAAATTGGAGATTGCTTCAAAAATGGGTCGCCGACGGTATTCCGTTCCCCGGCGAAGCTTACAGACAATGGATTGGGGAGTTTTATCAAAAGAATAAATTGATTAAAGACGAATTATATATCCGCGGACAGCAAGTAAAATTGAGCAATATTACTGCAAATGTATTAAATATTGCTGCTGACCGTGACCATATTGCCATTCCGGAACAAACTGAAAGGTTAATGGATAAAATATCCAGCAAAGATAAGACTTTTAAATTGTTATCAGCCGGTCACGTCAGTGTGACTGTCGGAAAAAATGCTTCTAAAACGACATATCCATTAATAGAAGAATGGATTTCTGAACACTCAAAATAATTAGCCGGATTTTTTAAGTAAAATGGTCTGAAAAATCAGAAAATGAGACAAAAGAGTAAAGGCGGTTTACCGGTAATATCCGGCAGCCGCCTTTACTCATTGTTGTTTCTTAAGTTTGAAGTAACAGATCTTCCCCTGACTGATGGCCGGAAAACAACTTCCCGGATAAATCGAGATTTGTGAAAAATGCGCTGACTAATGTGTAATATTCGGGAAGTCTGCCATTGCTCCATATTAACTCAATGTTAAACAAATCTTTTAAAATCTTGCTGATATCAAAGCCGAATGTGTTTAAGGAATACCTCATTTTTTCCGGATAAATGCACGGTTTTCCGTGGACCCTGGCACATATCTTACAAATATTGCATCCCCCGCTGACAACACTTACGGAGGACGGATACATCGCCTCCAGTGATAAAAGTCTGTCCGACAAACCCTTTCGGACTTCCTGAATTGTATCGTTTGTTACCCTGTCCACTTCCTCCCTT
>JANWJP010000012.1 GCA_025451895.1 Robertmurraya sp. | reverse complement strand
CCCTTCATGAAGACATTTTCACCAAATTCAGAGACCGCTTTGTCCGCTTAACCCGTTCATGAGGACATTTTGATCAAATTCTACAATCATTTTGTCCGCTTAAACCCTTCATGAAGACATTTTCACCGAATTCAGAAACCATTTTGTCCGCTTAAGCCGTTTATGAGGACATTTTCACCGAATTCGGCGACCGTTTTGTCCGCTTAACCCGTTCATGAGGACATTTTCACCGAATTCGGCGACCGTTTTGTCCGCTTAAAACGCTCATGAGGACATTTTCACCGAATTCAGAAACCATTTTATCCGCTTAAACCACACGCAAGAGATTTTCTTCAAGGAATCAATTATATCCACTTAAGAGAAATACCTATAAGCAAAAAACAGGCCCGCTGTCTAAGCAGGACCTGTTCACTTTTACACAAACTTAAATTTACCTTTTTTAAGAACCAGTGACAACCCGCCAATCATAAACAGGGCGCGATTATCAATGACCTTTTTCATAATGGAAGCAATGGTTCCCTTAATTTTCTTGCCATAAACAACCCCAATGGCATCATCTTCTCCAAGGGAACAAACGGTTCCTTTAATATCAGGCTCAAAAGCTTTCAATTCTTCTTTTTCGCCGCGAATCAATGCGAGAAGATTATGTGCACAAACGATACCTTGTTGCATGGCAATTTGTGCTGTTGGCGGGTAAGGACGGTTTGTATCTTTATTTATAATCAATGCTGCATCACCGATAACGAATACATTGTCATAACCGGGCGCTCTTAAATCCGGGCTCACCTTCACCCTGCCCCGCAGAGCCTCAAAGCCTGACTTGTCAATAACTGAATTTCCTCTGACGCCGGCTGCCCATACAACCG
The DNA here is from genome assembly GCA_025451895.1 of Robertmurraya sp. Lineage (GTDB taxonomy): Bacteria > Bacillota > Bacilli > Bacillales > Cytobacillaceae > CALKIU01. The sequence continues at coordinate 37,476 of JANWJP010000012.1, read as the reverse complement.
TCCTGGCTTTAATTTCGAAAAGTTGCTCCTCATCTTTCCCGACAATAATTCCTTCCGGAGTAGCCTCCTTGACTGCCGTGCCAATCATGAAAGTAACGCCTTTTTTCTCCAAACGGGAAATCGCGTACTTCACTAATTCAGGATCGAAGCCCGGCAAAATAGTCGGCGCCGCTTCTACACAAATGATTTTGACCTTCTCCCTGGGGATTTGATACTCATCACATAACTCCGGAATCCGGTTTGCCAACTCTCCGATAAATTCTATCCCTGTAAAACCTGCTCCGCCGACAACTATCGTTAAACGTTCTTCATTCTTTACCTCTTCTTTGTTGTAAGCTGAAAATTGACTTTCAATATGTTCACGGATTTTTCTGGCAGCATTGACATTGACAATGGAAAAAGCGTGTTCCTTCATTCCTTTGATACCGAATGTCTCTGCTTCAGAACCTAAAGCAACAACAAGATAGTCATAAGACAGTTCCCCGTCGCCCAGAAGCACCCGGTTTTCCTCCGGCACGATTCTTTCGACGGTCCCTTGTACAAATTCAACTTTATTCCTGTCAATAACGCCGGCAATATCGTAAAGAACCCGGTTATGATGCAATGTTCCCGCTGATGCCTCGTGAAGCCATGTTGTCTCATAATGATAGCTGTTCTTATTGACTATTTTTATATCTGCTTCATTTATTCCAATTGATTTTTGCAGTCTTGTGGCAGTCATTAGACCTCCGTAACCTGCACCTAAAATAACTACTCTTGGTTTATGCAAAGTAATCACTTCCACTCTTTATTATTTATGTCACACCGACCTGACTGTGCACCGTTGTAACTAAAACTCTATCTATATCTTCTGTTTGACTTTTCCAACGAATACATTGTGAAATATTAAACATACTAATACATAAAATTATGCGACTTTCCGTTTATGATCACTTTTTCACTTTTTTGTTCATAAATTTGTTAGAAAAAAGTCACAGAAATTTAACAATTACCTCTTCCCTTACATAATATTCTTTTTTACCTTCTTTTTCAAGCCTAAATTTCCTATTATTAAGGTAAAAAATGGATTTTTCTGAAGGGGTACCTGTCGTTAATATATCTTTTCCCATTCGCTTTGTTTTAACAACTGGTATTGTTTTTTCAAGATAAAAATTATCTCTCTTTCACTTTCGTGCATTATTCCAAACGAAATAAAGCCTTTTTAACGCAAACAGGCACTGTAAAAAAAAAATCGTTCATAAAGTCGACAAAAATGATCATTTATTTAAGTTTTTTTTATGATTTATGGTAATATATAATTTGTACTATTCTGTTTATGGGGGGATACGGAGTGAAAGAAGACCAAAAAATATATGACATCACCATCATAGGCGGGGGACCTGTCGGAATTTTCACTGCGTTTTATGGTGGAATGAGACAAGCCTCTGTAAAAATTATCGAGAGCTTGCCTCAGCTTGGAGGTCAACTGTCTGCGTTATATCCAGAAAAATACATATATGATATTGCTGGATTTCCTAAAGTTCGCGCTCAAGAACTCATTGACAATCTCAAAGAGCAAATGAGCAAATTCGAACCTGCGATTGTTTTGGAACAAACAGTCGAAAAAGTCGAAAAAATGGATGATGGAATTTTTAAATTAACAACTAATAAAGAAGTTCATTACTCTAAATCCATTATCATTACAGCAGGAAACGGAGCATTCCAGCCGCGCCGTCTGGAGCTGGAGAATGCAGCCTTGTATGAAGGTAAAAATCTGCACTATTTCGTTGACGACATGAATAAATTTGCCGGAAAAAGAGTCGTTGTCTTCGGAGGAGGAGACTCTGCCGTTGACTGGGCACTTATGCTTGAGCCAATAGCTGAAAAGGTAACGATTGTTCACCGCCGCGAAAAATTCCGTGCACATGAACACAGTGTTGAAAACCTTCAAAAATCAAAGGTTGACATAAAGACTCCATTTGTTCCTGCAGAAATTGCCGGAAATGACGAAGGAATAACCCAAGTCATGATCAAAAACGTTAACGATGGAAGCATTGAGGCAATCGACGTAGATGCCGTTATTTGTAACTTTGGATTTATTTCCTCACTTGGACCAATTAAAGAGTGGGGCTTAAATATTGACAAGAACTCCATTGTCGTTAACTCCAAACAGGAGACAAATATTCCCGGTATTTATGCTGCAGGAGACATTTGTACGTACGATGGAAAAGTTAAGTTAATTGCAGCCGGATTTGGCGAAGCGCCAACTGCTGTTAACAATGCCAAAACATACATCGATCCGAAAGCCAAAGCACAACCGCTGCACAGTTCATCTATGTTTAAGTAATAAATCATCTGAAAAAGAGGCTTGAACATAAAGGTAATTCCTTTATGTCAGCCTCTTTTTTTGATTTGAACTCCGCCCGGGCCGGGGATGGCTTTTTAGTTTATTTTTCCTCGAAATCCATCATTAAAATTGATGAATACCTTTGGATTCTTTAGGGATGATAAAAGGGGAGCAAATTTGAAGTATAAAAAGGCAGCTCAATTCACATGATCACTAAGGAGGATTACAATGGGAATTTTAAGTGGAAACCCAGTTGACGAACCTATGCACTATGGTGAAGTATTTGGGACATGGTCTTACTTGATGACTGCTAAAGGGTTAGTTGCCGGCTATCAAACCCACTTAAACCATGCAGGTGATGAAGACTTGCAAAAATTGCTTGAGGAAGCCATTCAAGCCGGGCAACAAGAAATCAAACAAATTGAAACATTATTAAAGGAAAATGAAGTTGGCTTACCTCCAACACCTCCCGAACGGCCTAAAGCTTGTTTAGAAGATATTCCGGTTGGAGCACGTTTTCCGGATCCGGAAATAGCCGCCGGGCTTGCAGCGAGCGTTTCAGCAGGTCTTGTCGCGTGCAGCACAATCATGGGACAATGCATTCGGGAAGACATAGCGATGATGTTTGGACAGTTTCATGTTCAAAAAGCGGCGCTTGGTGCAAAAGTCCTCAGACTTAATAAAGAAAAGGGATGGCTGGTTCCGCCGCCTCTTCATCACAGCAGATCAGCTGATTGCTAAAAATAAAAAGTAAACCTTTTGCGTCCAGGCTTTAAAAAGAAAATGGTAATTACAACTAAAGCAGCAAAATAATTGATAAGGTTTTTAGCAGTATTATTTGTATATGAGAGGGGCTGCCCGGAATCAGTTTACCTGACCCGGGCAGCCCCTTTTGGTGCGGGTTGGCGTTTCGCTGATATACTCGTTAATTCGCTGATAAAATGAATTTTTAAACAACATATTTAAAATTTCGCCGATATGTTGATTTATTCACTCACCCCTAATTAAAAAAGGATAAAATCATTGTTGGTAATTTTTTTCTTTCTTGCAATTCATTTGCATAAAGTCATTAAAAAACCTCCTCAATAGCTTTTTACAACTACGGAGAAGGCATTTAATTTACATTTTTTGATTCTTAGAGAATCCGGATTAAAAATAATCCAGTCTCAAAGTTGTGCACAATGAATACCTTTTACATGACTTCCGGAAAGACAACCTAACCTAGCACTCTTCAGGCGTACCTTCATGATCAGCTGTACGGAAAGAAGAACCGCATCCGCAGCTGGAAATGGCGTTTGGATTATCGATTGTGAATCCTCCGCCCATTGGGGATTGATGAAAATCAATAACCGTCCCGTTTAAAATCGGCGCGCTGTCTTTGTCCACAAGAATCTTAATTCCAAATTGCTCGGATTGTTCATCTCCCTCAGCCACTTCAAAATCCAGCCCCATTGCATAGGAGAGGCCGCTGCATCCGCCTCCTTGAACCGCAACGCGAAGAAAAGCTTCAGTTTCGCCATTTTCCTCCATAATTTCTTTGATTCGGAGAGCGGCATTCTCTGTTATTGTAACAACACTCATGTTTTTTCTCCTTTCTATCCGATGTTATATTCAGTATACAGATCGGAATTCCAGTTCACAACTTTGAAACATTTTATATGAGATTTTTTCCATCAAATTATCCAACAACCCTCAATCATCTTATGTCTGAAACCGGCTCTCTGTTCCGTGCAATGTCAACCGGAGCATATTTAATCAATTGAATGTTCATTTATGTACATATAAATATTTTTGACCAATTCCCGGGCATTTTCCCCGGTCACAGTCTCTCCATCCACGAAAGCGAAAAGAGCGGCTCCGCATTCCCCGCAATTATTTAAACAGCCGTATTCAATCACATCCAAATCACGGTCTTCATCCAGGATCTCCTTTGCTTCCGCGGCACCCATGGCCAGATTGCTCATGCAAAATTCAATCAGGGGCCTTACCATCAACCTCACCTCTTCCCAATCAAAAAACTTCCGCAAAAAATAATGTTACATATTTATGCATTTAAGTGACTTAAAAATCATTTTGTCAAATTTCTGACAAGAAAACGTTGTTATTTCGTCATATTTTCGTTATACTTTTAATAAGAAAGAAAATTCGACAAAATTCTTGCTTTTAACTTATTGCAAGTTTTTCCGAGTAATTAACTTTCCACTATATTATAATGATTAAGGACCATCGCATATTGAACTCATTCTATACTACCATAAATCGGGCATTTTTCTTAACGTAAAACAAAGGAGCAGTCAAACATGAAAAATCTTGTTATTTTAGGCGGCGGCTATGGAGGTATGAAAATCATTTCCCTTCTGCTTGATAAACTCCCGAAGGAAGTAATGATTACCTTAATAGATAGAATGCCCAATCATTGCCTAAAAACAAAATTTTATGCTTTAGCTGTCGGAACAATCAAACCGCAGCAAATCCAGCTTCCTTTCCCTGAGCATCCGCAGTTGAAATTCAAGCAGGGGGAAGTAAGTCATATTGATCTTAATAAAAATGAAGTCCATTTGGAAAACGGGGAAGTCATTTCCTATCATGACTTAGTGATCGGCCTCGGACATGAAGACAATTTCCGTGATGTTCCCGGTGCAGAAGAATATGCCTACAGTATTCAAACAATGGAAAAAGCGAAAAAGACAAATGAAGCATTAAACCGCCTGCCTGCAGGTTCGAAAATCAGTATTGTCGGTGCTGGTTTAACCGGCGTCGAATTAGCCAGCGAATTAAATGAAAAACGTCCTGATTTAAGAATAAGCATTTATGACAGAAACCCGAATATTTTACCTTCATTCCCGAGCCGGTTAAGTACGTATGTTGAAAACTGGTTTGATAATCACGGCATCGATATTAACATTAATGCTAATATTACACGCATTGAAAAGAATACTATTTTTAATCATGAAGTACCTGAACAGACAGATATGATTATTTGGACTGCAGGAATTCAACCGAGCAAAGTCGTCCGTAAACTCGATGTCGAAAAAGACCGGTACGGAAGAATCATTTTAACTCAATACCATAATATTCCTGGTTACGAACATGTTTATGTTGTAGGTGATTGTGCCAGTTTGCCCCATTCACCAAGTGCCCAGTTGGCTGAAGGTCAAGGGGAGCAAATTGCCCAAGTGATCCTGAGTCGTTGGAAAAATGAATTGCTTCCTGAGGAAATGCCTGTAATCAAGTTAAAAGGAGTCCTCGGCGCTTTGGGGAGAAAAAGCGGATTTGGCCTTTTCGAAGGCAGACCTGTAACAGGACGGGTGGTACGCTTGTTAAAATCGGGAATACTTTGGCTTTATAAATATCATTAAAAGTTGTTCCGGCAGCAGTCCGGTTCCCTCCCGCATTCAAAAAACCCTAATTATGTATTAAAGCAAGTGAAGAAATATATATTTGTTATCATCCACTTGCTTTTTTTGATCTTATCAAGGATTCCAAATCCGCCCGGCCGTCTGACAGGATTTTAAAAATGGTGCTGAATCTCCATATCATCTTAACTTCAATTAAATCGTCTCTTCAGAAAAATATTTCTTTCGATGCAAACTGAACCTGAAACCGGCCGGGATACCATTTGAATAATCTGCCTTTTATTTTACCCTCAGAAAACCACCATTGAAGTTTTCAACAAAAACATTCCTGCGGCTTGTTTTCAAACCATGCTGTCCTGAAGCATTTAAGATATAGCTGCCGCTGCTTTTCCGATTATTCACATTAATCATCTGGAAATATGTTTTTCCGCTCTAAACAGGGATTTTTATCCGCTACTTGTTTACGGGAATGATAAACACTGTAAAATGACTTTTTAAACAAACGATTGTATCCAAATCACATCATACTGACTAACTTCCCTCAATTTAAAAAAAGCAGACAACCACCTAAATCACCGGAAACACCTTCATTCAGCGCGATAGCCATATTTCTCCATTTCAGAAAAAATAACCTTTAAGCGCGGATTTCCTTCGGCGACAATTTTGTCTTCAATTAAGACAACAGGATAAACCATATCCTCTTTAATCACTCTTTCGGCGAAATTCTTCTTTGCTTGTTCCCCCGGAGGATCAAAGATGTCCACATAAGTAATCTTAAAAGACTGCCCGGGAAATTTTCTGCTGATTGCTGCTTCAAGCCATTCATACGTGTCCCTGGCTGAAGGCAGATTGACACAGGAGGCACAAAGTTGTTCAGCCCCGTACACACTAATTTCCACTTCTTTTCTTTCCATTGCAAACTCCCCTCCAATATTTATTTTTATTATATCCGCCGGCAAAGTTTTATTGTATACATCCCATAACAACCCATATTGTAAATAACATAAATGTAATTTTTTCATTCCTGATCGGCAAGCCCTGCTTTTACTGAGTAAAGAATAATTCATGGTGTATAGACAGCAAATAGGACATATAACGCAGTTGAGTTCTTACGTAAACCCGATGACCAAATATATCCCCCGCCATGAAAGAGCATATGAACGAACGTTAATATTTTCCTGATACAGAATATAATAAGAAAGATTGCCCAACCTCTTTTATGGATACCTGATTGATCCAACTGAGATGAATTTTTATTTGACAAAGAAACTGCGGATGTAAAGCGGAAACTTAACCGTTATTGAGAAAATGACATGCTAATAGAGAATGAAAAACCTCTTCTTACATAATGGAAAAATGCCCGATAGCCGTTATTTAATGGATTTGCCATTTAAATGATAGCTTTTTAAGTTTAAAGACATTATAATATTGAATTAAGAAAGGAGCGATAAAATGGCAGACAAAATGTATGAACAAGTACAGGAAGTTTTGGATAAACTGCGTCCGTTTCTGCTTCGCGACGGAGGAGACTGTGAACTTGTTGAAGTTGAAGATGGTATTGTAAGATTGCGCTTATTAGGCGCCTGCGGTTCTTGCCCAAGTTCCACCATTACTTTAAAAGCGGGGATTGAACGGGCATTAATCGAAGAAGTGCCGGGCGTTGTTGAAGTTGAACAAGTATTTTAACAGTTAAAAAATAAACCCAAAAAAACAAGCGATTTAAAAAGGAATCGCTTGTTTTTTTTTTGAGTTGCATAGTTGTTCTTATATTTATTTCAAAACGGGCCCCTTACCGGTTTTTTTTAACCGTTTGATGCAATAACCGGGGAAATTGGCATTATAAAGTGAAGTCAAATCCCTTTATTTCACCCTGCTTTTCCATTCAACCACGCTGCCCTGTTGGTCAATTTGCAACAGATGATAATCCATACCCGGATCAAAAGACATTAATTTTTGCAAAAGTTGTTTTCCCGTGCCTTTTTCACAGCAACAAATTGCCGTAGGTCCTGCTCCGCTCAGCGCCACCCCAAAAGCACCGTTAGCCAGTGCAAATTTCTCGAGATCTTCCAGGAAAGGCACAAGATTGCGGCGGTACGGCTGATGGTATAAATCTTTTTGCATCATTTTTCCTGCCAGACGATAATCCCCGCTTAGCAAAGCAGCAATCAGGACATTGCCGACTGAACCGGCTCTGACCGCTTTTGAAAAAGGCATTTCCTTTGGCAGAACATTGCGGGCATCCTTTGTCAGCAGTTCATGTCTCGGAATGGCCGCAACTACTTCAAAATCAAGGCCGTAATAAGAAATCGCATGGACTTCATCATTTTCCTGGGTGCCGATAAGGAGACCGCCGTATAATGAAGGACCGACATTATCCGGATGACCTTCAATCTCTGCAGCGAGTTTAAATTTTTCCTCCCGGGTTAGATATAATTCGCCGGCGGCATCTGCAAGCTCAATGCCCGCTATAATTGCCGCCGCGCTGGAACCCAATCCCCTTGCAAGGGGAATTTCACTTCTCACCCTGACGCGGCAGGGAGGAAGTGCGGTTTCATATCTTTTGGCTGTCAATAATGCCACTTTGACAATATAGTTGTTTTCATCGGCTGGAAAAACTTTCAGTTCCTCCGATTCAGGAATAATTTCCCAATGGTCGGATTTTTCCGCTTCAAGTGTCAAATATTTGTTCAATGCCAGTCCTACTGAATCAAATCCGGGACCGAGATTGGCAGAACTGGCAGGAACCCGGATGACCAGCATGTCACCCTCATTCATGAATGGACAACTCCCTTAATATAATCAGCAACAGCCTTTTCATCATTTGGAAGAACAACCGGCTTAATCGGGCTGCAATCAATAGCGGTATTCGGATCTTTCAGGCCATTGCCTGTTAAAACGGCAACGACTGTACTTCCTTTGGCGATTTTTCCGTTTTGAATATCCTTATAAACCCCTGCGATTGACGCACAGGATGCAGGTTCGGCAAAAACGCCCTCTGTGGAAGCCAATTTTCTGTATGCAGCAATAATCTCATCATCGGTTACTTCATCAATTTTTCCTTTGGATTCCTCTGCTGCAGCAACAGCCAGATGCCAGCTGGCCGGATTTCCGATCCGAATGGCTGTCGCAATCGTTTCCGGATTTTCAAATACTTTATTATGAACAATGGCCGCCGCTCCGGCTGCTTCAAAACCGTGCATTTTTGGCAGGCCTGTGTTTTTGGCTTCATGATACTCTTTGAAACCCTTCCAGTAGGCACTGATGTTTCCGGCATTTCCCACCGGTATGGCCAATACATCCGGAGCCTTGCCGCCCAATTGGTCACAAATTTCGAAAGCCGCAGTTTTTTGGCCTTCAAGACGATATGGATTGACTGAGTTTACAAGAGCGACAGGTTCAGTTTCACTAATTTTGCGAACCATTTTTAATGCTTCGTCGAAGTTTCCTTTGATAGCAATAATTTCTGCCCCGTACATGACTGCCTGAGCCAGCTTGCCCATGGCAATTTTACCATCGGGAATGACAACAATGCATTTCATCCCTGCTCTTGCAGCATATGCAGCTGCAGCGGCGGAGGTGTTTCCGGTGGAAGCGCAAATAACCGTGTCGTTCCCCTCTTCTTTCGCTTTAGCTACAGCCATTACCATTCCCCGGTCTTTAAAGGAACCGGTAGGGTTTGTTCCTTCTGTTTTTACGTAAAGGTTTACACCCCACTCTTTGGAAAGGTGCTCAAGCTTAATAAGCGGTGTATTCCCTTCGTTTAATGTCAGCATCGGAGTGTTCTCCGTAACCGGCAGGTATTCTTTATATTCCTGCAATAAACCGTTCCATCTCATCAGTTGCCATTCCCTTCTACTCTATATGAACTTTTAATTTCGTGTACAGACTTCAAGTCCCGTAACTTGACCAAAATGTCCTCATAATCCTTTAATGAGGCCTGGTGGGTTACAAGGACAATCTCCGCTTCGCCCTTTTCTTTTACAGGCAGCTGGAGAATTTTTTCAAAGCTGACGCCGTGTTGTGAAAAGATCGTTGTAATATTGGAGAAGACGCCCACCTCGTCCTTGACAAGAAGACGAAGGAAGTATTTTGAATAAATTTCATGCGGCTCCTTTAATTTCTTTTCATATTGCGGTGCCACAATATTTTTTCCGTTGACACCAAGGCGCATATTTTTCATAACGGCAACAAGGTCGGATACAATTGCTGTAGCCGTTGGCAGGCTTCCCGCACCCGGTCCGTAGAACATTGTCTGTCCGACCGCTTCACCGTAAACATAGACTGCGTTAAATTCATCATTAACCGATGCAAGCGGATGACTGTCAGAAATTAGCGTCGGCTGAACACTCACTTCCACTTTCTCACCGTCACGCTGGGCAATTCCGATTAACTTCATTGTATAGCCGAGTCTTTTTGCATACTGGAGATCTTCTTCAGAAATATTGGAAATTCCCGTAACTTTAACATCCTCCAAATCGACTTCCATAGAAAAGCCCAGTGTAGCAAGAATGACCATTTTCCGTGCGGCATCCAGGCCTTCCACATCCGCAGTCGGATCAGCTTCGGCAAAGCCGAGTTCTTGTGCCTTTTTGAGCGCATCTTCATATGCAATTCGTTCTTTTGTCATTTTTGTTAAAATGTAATTCGTTGTACCGTTCACGATACCGATAATTTTTGTAATCCGGTCTGAGGCTAATCCGTCAACAAGACCCCTGATGATTGGAATACCTCCACCAACACTGGCTTCATAGAAAAGGTCGCAGCCATTTTCCGCTGCGACAGAGAGAAGTTCTGAACCGTACACAGCCATAAGATCCTTGTTGGCGGTAACGACATGTTTCTTGTTTCTCAATGCTGTTAAAAGATGCTTTCTTGTCTCTTCCACGCCGCCCATAACCTCTACTACCACGTCGATCTCCGGATTTGAAATAATATCGTCAACGTTTGTAGTAAGCATTTCCGGTTTAAGTTCAACCGCTCTTGGTTTATTGACATCCTTGACAAGGACTTTTTTTATAGAAACGGGACAGCCAATCTGGTGCATCAATTTATCCTGGTGATTTTCAATCACTTTAACAACACCTGAGCCGACCGTTCCCAATCCCAATAATCCAACAGAAATAGATTCCAAGTTTTCCCCCTCCTGAATTCTTTGTTCTTCTTGTGAGTACAAATGTTTTTATATAGTAGACATTATAGTGTCAGCAACGATTTTTTACAATAGGAATTTCTCATCTTTTATTCTTGTAAGCGTTTTAATTTTCTGTATTTTTATCAGTTAACAAAATCCCAGGCTTTTTTTACTTTCAAGAAGTTTTTACCTGTTTCCGGATTTGCAAAAAAAACTAAAACAAGACAAAAAGAACTGTTTCGACAATTTTCTGTTAACTGCCTTTTCTCATTATATCACAGTTATTTTTCCGTCAAACTCTTCTGAGCCATTCAGGCACCGGAATCCGGTATTTTCCTGTCGGTACTTGAAGGAGTTCAAAAAAGCGGCCGAGAAATTGTTCATGCTCCCCCGTATATTGCAAATACCGCTGCAGTCTGTCGCCGGATCGGTGCTTTTCCTCCTCAGAAGTTGTGGAATAATAATTTTCCACACAGTCAAAATAATGAAGCGGAAAAAGCAACCTGGCATACAACATCCGCCATGAAAAAGACGATAAAGGGGAAAAACTTTGATAATCAGCAAAAAAACGGTGTAATTCCTGTTCATACGTTTTAATATTATGGAAATATCTTTCACGTGTCCATTCAGCCAAATCTCTTGCACAATGGTCAAACACCCAGTCAAACGGGTTCTTGTAATGATAGCTGCCGCCCCATGAAAATTCGCCAAAACGATGGTGGCAAACCGTTCCGCTGTCAGACAGAAGCGGTTCATCATCAATTTCCGTATCCGTTAAATATTGAATCCCATTTTCAGCCAATCCCATATAATAAGGAAATGATTCTAAAAACAGCCTTTCAAATTCATGTTCCGGTTCATGGAACAGTTTCTCATTCCAGACTTTTTCCATCTGCTCCAGCCTTTTTTCCCAAAAGGCTTTCCATTGGCCGATGCGGTTTACTTTTTTCAACGGAAAAGAAACAAATCTCCCCCGATAATGAAATTTTGCCAATTTCCGGCCTAAATTTCTTATTTTCCTTTCTTCCCCCGGCCACTCTTTAAAAAGGACACAATAATGGCGGCCCTCCCACTTTATGAGCGTTTCTCCTCTTTCTGTTTTTAAAAACCGGCACACTTTTTTGTCTCCGTTTCTGTGATAATGAACAGCCAGTTGCTCCACCTCTTGCAAATATTCCGGATCCGCTCCGTCAACCCGCACCAAAAGACAGAGTTTCCCCTTATCAATGCAAGCCTCATATCGTCCGGCCTTAAAAAATTTTTCGCCATTTATCTGAAATTTTTCCTTCAAAATGCGCTGAAACATATCCTGCCCCTCCGATACATGGTTTTGCCTAATTATATGAGGTGAAAATTAAAACTTGTTGCCAAATTGTATAAGAACATCTGCCCGCGCAAAAATTAGAAAATAACCGGACGGACTTTATATAATCTGTTTTTACAGTTCATCCATCTAAAACCGGCTTCATTTATGCCGGATAAAATATTGGCCGTAATCAGGCAACATTATCCTGTTATGCGCATATCTTTTATTATAGAAAAACTTCCGCACAAGGAAGTTTTTTATGCAACACAAAGGAAAAGAGCAGAAAAATCTCGTTAAAAAAAAAGAAAAGGTGAATAACATGACCTTCGAAAACACAACAGATATTGTCGAAAAAACAGCGCGTCAATGGCTTAAGGACAGAGGAATAAGTTTGATGGATATTGCAGACCTTGTATATTTTTTGCAAAAAAGATATCATCCTGATCTTAAAATGGAAACTTGTTTATACAATGTTGAAAAGGTGCTGGCAAAAAGAGAAGTGCAAAATGCGATTATTACCGGGATTCACCTTGATACTCTGGCAGAAAAAGGACAGCTGGAGGAACCTTTGTTAACGATGCTCAGAACGGATGAAGGCTTATACGGTGTAGACGAGGTTTTAGCCTTTTCCATTGTCAATGTGTACGGCTCGATTGGTTTTACCAATTACGGGTACATTGATAAAATGAAGCCGGGAATTTTAAAGAAACTGAATAATAAAACATCCGGCCGCTGCCACACTTTCCTTGATGATATTATTGGAGCAATTGCTGCCGCCGCTTCAAGCCGGCTCGCCCATCAGGCAAAGGATGCAGAATAAGCGCAAAACATAAAAAGGTCCTCTTCACCAACATGAAAGGACCTTCTTATCAGCATATTTATATTCATACAGCCTCAGAGAAATTCCCATTCAGCCAATGTATTGATAATATAATCAGGCTGTTTTTCAATTCCTGTCAAATGCTCTTTTTTTGTAACCCCCGTCAAAACAAGAAGCGTATCAATGCCCGCATTTATTCCCGCCTTAATATCTGTATCATAGTAGTCCCCAACCATTATCGTATGCTCCTTATCGGTTCCCAAAACTTTCAGAGCCTGTTCCATAATAATCGGCTCGGGTTTTCCGATAAAAACCGGCTCAGTTTGCGTTGACACGGAAATAACCGAAGTTAACGAGCCGTTCCCGGGCATAAAACCTCTTTCTGTCGGAAGAGCAATATCGGCATTCGTGGAAATAAATGCCGCACCGTTGCGGACGGCAAGACAGCCGACAGCCAGCTTTTCATAGGAAATCTCCCGATCAAGGCCGATAACGACATAATCCGCATGTTCCCCGCCATAGGCAAATCCTTTTTCATCCATGGCCGCTTTCAGCCCCTCTTCTCCAATCAGGTAGACGGTTGCATCCTTCTTTTGTTCATAAATATAGTTTGCTGTGGCCATACTCGTTGTAAAAACCTGCTCTTCTTCTGCGGGAATTGAAAAAGAGCGGAGCTTTTCCGCAACCTGTGCAGGGGTGCGTGTTGAATTATTTGTAACAAATAAATAAGGGATATTCAGTTCATTCAGCTTTCTGATAAAATCTGCGGCTTCCGGGATTCGTTCTGTCCCCATGTACATCGTCCCGTCTAAATCGATTAAGTATCCTTGATACTTCCTCAATCACATCACTCCTCTAAAATCAGGGTATATGTTCCCCATCCTGTAAAGTTGATTTTGTCCCATACCCTAATATTGTTCGCACAGAAAACCGCAGTAATCTCTTCTAATGTCCCTCCCTAGTTGCGAAAGGCGGAAACGGGCCCCAGTTCATTTTCCAAATAACGTCTTACACTCGGGGCAAATTCTTTCAAATGAGACATTTGTTTTAAATAGTTATCGTGCATGGCAGCATGATCGATTTTCGTATAATCCTGAACGATTTCTTTGCGGTGATCAACAACTTTCTTAATGCCCTGACCCATTTCCTTTGTAATCACTTTTTCATCTTCCAAAATATCGACAATATCATGGTAACTGCCCGGATCACGCATAATAAATCCGTCTATCATCGCATTCCCCACATCAAGAATGGACTCAATCACTGTATGGCAAATTCTTTCAAGAGCAGCTTTTTCAACCTCTGACTCCCAGACGGGAACCCTGTCCAGAAGAGACAGCTGCTTTTCCAGAAATTGCAAGGTTTCCTCGATTTTTTCCCTGTCGACAAAATACAATTTCACTCCATCCTTTCATTCAAAAACCCGATTGTACTGTAATATTGTATCATAATTATTCCAAATTTATATGATTTACCCTTCAGAACAGACGGGAAAAATGTCGCAACCGCCCAATCAAAAACAAATCAGTGGGGGAATGAATCAATTTTTGTTATGATAAAAAAGATGATTGAAAATACATAAAAAAGTAGTAAGCCCTGCCGGCTTGCAAAAAAAGGAGCGACTTTCATGGAACGGGATTTTCTATACGATGAAACGGAAGACAGTAAAACGCGCTTTGTCAGTTTTGCCACTGACAATGGCCGGTTTGATTTAGCCATTATTCAAACAGATCGTTTTTACGGAAAACAAATCGTCCTCAATACACAAAGTAATCGCTATGCCATTCTCGGCCATGATGATTTGGATGAACCTGGTTACCTTGAAGCCGTTTTTAACCTGTCTTCACAAGCCGCGGAAGAATTGAAGGATTTCTTGCGGGAGGTATTATAATTTGAAATTTTTATGAATTTCTTCCATCTTTTGCATCTTTCTCGTTTCTTCGGAAAAAATACAGAAGAAAAAACTTTAGAGGTGATTAAAAGATGGGAGAACAAGAACGGGAAGTTTATGCGGACTTTGCCGCAGTGGAGATGCAGAAAAAATTTCTCGTACCCGAGGAATTTCCTGAAGGGGCATATGGAGAACCTTTTCAGCAAAATAAGCCCGTAGAAGGGAAACAAACTCCGTCCCACTACCCGTACGACCAACAAACCCGCAGCGCTTTCACTTATGAAAACAGGGCATTGCATGCCGGAGTGCCCCGGCAAATGGAAGGAGCCCATCCAACCCACGACAGCAACGGGGACACGAACATAATCACGGACTCTGTTATAAAAAGAGACGATGAATAAAAAACGGATGTATAAGCAGTCAGAAAGGTGACTCATCAGCAGAGTCACCTTCCTTTATAACGGTCATGTCTGACTTTTTTGAGGACAAAATACGGGCATCCAAAATTACAATATTCATAAATATACTCTGTTACCGTACTGATTTTTGTATCAAAAGTTGCTTTTTGATTACGGTCATCAAAAAACCCCTTTAATCGCAGTTGTCCGTATCCCCAGTCTCCTACAATATAATCATATTTGCCTAATATCTCGCTGTATCTTTCCCGAAAGGCTTGTTCGTTGAAACCGCCCCGCCTTTCTTCTATGACTTCATAGCAATGATTATGGATGCAAATCAACTTTTTCACCTCTCCACGGGGAAACTCTGACTACATTATAACTGCATTCCCGGCAAATGTCGAAGTACAAAAGTTTAAATGTTATTGAAAGGGAGGCAAAACTGAACTGAAAATCCTCATCCTTCCTTCAGTTTCTTTTTTTCAATAGTTCCCCGAACTTGTTCATCAGCATGGTAGGATGAGCGGACTAACGGCCCTGCTTCACAATGACTGAACCCTTTGCTCAGAGCAATTGCCCTTAGTTCCCGGAATTCATCGGGATGATAATATTTTTCAACCGGCAAATGCTTGCCCGTCGGCTGCAAATATTGGCCGATCGTAAGAATATCCACGCCGCTTCTGCGCAAATCATCCATCGCTTCAATAATCTCTTCCCGTTCCTCCCCTAATCCAACCATAATACTTGATTTCACAGGAATTCCGGGTTCAATTTCCTTTACCATTTTCAGCAGATTTAATGACGTGTCATAAGTCGCCCTCGCCCTGACCTTTGGTGTCAGCCGCCTGACTGTTTCAATATTATGATTAAAAATATCCGGACGGGCATCCAGCAGTATTTTCAAATTTTCAACACTCCCGCCCATATCGGAAGGCAATACCTCAATGCTTGTAAACGGATTTTTTCTCCGGACAGCCCGAATCGTTTCCGCAAAAACAGATGCACCGCCATCTTTTAAATCGTCCCTCGCAACTGCCGTAATCACAACATGCTTCAGATTCATCAAAAAGACAGAATCAGCTACTCTCTCCGGTTCTTTCCAATCCACTGCATTGGGCCGGCCCGTTTTTACAGCGCAAAAACGGCAGGCCCTTGTACATATATCTCCTAAAATCATAAATGTTGCCGTTCTCCTCGCTGCCCAACATTCATGAATATTCGGGCACTTTGCTTCTTCACAGACCGTATGAAGATTTGTTTCTCGCATAAGTTTTTTTAATCCCTTATAATTTTCATTTGTATTCAGCTTTATTTTCAGCCACTCCGGCTTCCTTAGATGTTTTTGCCTGCTCATACCCATTCCCTCCGTTTTTCAGAGATCTGTGTCTCCAACATATCCTGAACTCAACCTATTTCCATTATTTGATATTATTTATTCTTGCCAATATCGCCAAACTAATGATGTATTTAACAAAAAGTTTTGTTTTTAACGGTGAATATTATCTATTCCCGCCATTTTATCTGTGCAGATTCTATGTTCACCGGAATAAGTATTCCTGAAAAGTCAAAATATGTATGACTTGGCATAAGGCACTTATCGGAAAGTGAGGAGAAGCAGTACTGTGCGGAAATTACATATTTTTCTCATTGCCTTTATAGTAATGACTACTTTTAGTTTACAGGAAGTTAAAGCATCCGGGGAAAATAATCTCTATCACCAGCGAATGAAATTGTATAAACAAGTAGAGGCGGTCACTCATATCCCATGGTATTATATTGCAGCTGTAGACCAATATGAGCGCAATGTCAGGGCGGCGCGCCGGGATTTGCCGAAAGCAGGAGGTGCGTCAGGAATTTATTTTCCCCCTGAGCAGTGGGCAGGGATATTTAATCCAAACCATGAAGATGAAAATCCGGCCACCATTGACTTTTTTGGAGGAATGGGATTTGACGGGAATGGGGACGGAAAAGCAAGCAGGAAAAGCGATGAGGACGTCCTCCATGCCTTCGCCCGTTACCTCCAGTCTTACGGCACTGAGCAAAGCCATCTTAAAATCGGACTGTGGGATTATTATAAAAGAGACAAAGCTGTCAGCATAATAATGGGCTTTGCGAAAATTTACAAACATTTCGGGAGAATTGATCTGGAAGACCACAGCTTTCCCGTCCCGTTAACAAGTAACTACAGCTATAAAAATACATGGGGGGATGCAAGAGGCTGGGGAGGCAGAAGAATCCATGAAGGGACGGATATTTTCGCCGACTACGGGGTTCCTGTCCGCGCAACCTGTTACGGAATCGTGGAAATGAAAGGTTGGAACAGATATGGCGGCTGGCGGATCGGCATCAGGGACATTCATAATAATTATCATTATTTTGCCCATTTAAGCGGCTTTGCCAAAGACTTGAAACTTGGACAAGTCGTAGAACCGGGCACATTGATTGGCGGTGTCGGAAGCTCCGGCTACGGTCCGCCGGGAACATCCGGAAAATTTCCTCCCCATCTTCATTACGGATTGTATAAAGACAACGGCTACACTGAATGGTCCTACGACCCTTTTCCTCATTTAAAACTGTGGGAGCGCCAGGAAAGACAAAAAATGAGAAAAAGGTAGGGCAGCCTCGACTGGGCTGCCCGTTAAAAAAATGTCAAAAGTCAAATTTTGAAAAACAATATTGCGCCGTTCTTTATGAAAAGTTATGAACGATTTTTCCTGACTGCATGAATTAAGCTCGCAGCTAATCCTCCCCAAATCACGACCATACCTGTGATCATCATGACAATTGCACTTGTTTCCATCAGTTAGAACCCCCTTTATCATCATCAGGGATTTCAAGATGTTTAGGATCCCACTTCTTGATATACGTGAACACGAATCCTAAAATAATTGCTGCCCCGGCAACGAGCCATCCCGAATACACATTGAAAATAACAGGATATCCGGAGTAGCTTTCTGTAATATCTGTAATGATTGATTGTATGAGCATATATCCAAGGATAACCGGTGTTACAACCGACAAACATACTCTCCACCAGAGCCCCAGCCGCATATCTGAAACCCCATCGGCATGACTCTGCAAATTCTTGAGTTCCCTTGCCACCCAAACAACCAAAATAACTTCCACCAATCCGGCAAAAGCAACACCGTAAGAATTAATGAAATAATCCACACTGTCCAGGAAGTTCAATCCGCCTTGAGTGGCAAAAAGAATGGAAATAAGAGCCGCCAATCCGCCTCCGAAGGCAACGGCTTTCCACCGCGCGATCTTAAACTTTTCCTGAACGGCTGAAACATATGTTTCCGTAATGGAAATAAGCGATGTGATTCCTGCCAATACCAAACTTAAGAAGAATAAAACACCAAAGAATCCGTTCAAACCCGGGAATTCATTAATGATTTGCGGGAAAACGGCAAAAGCAAGAATAACACCTTTACTTACCACTTCATGGACGCCGACACCCTGTTGCGCCGCCATAAAACCAAGAGCGGCAAAAACACCGATACCTGCAAGCAACTCAAAAGAAGAATTGGCAAAACCGACAATAAACGCATTGTTCGTCAAATCTGTTTTCCTTGACAGATAGCTGGAGTACGTAATCATAATTGCAAATCCAATCGACAAGCTAAAGAAGATTTGAGAATAAGCGGCAACCCATACCGAACCATTCGTAAGAGCTTTCCAATCAGGTTTGAAGAAAGCGTTTAACCCGTCAATCGCTCCTTCAAGTGTGATCGCACGAATAACAATGATTAAAAATACAACCACTAACGTAGGAATAAAAATTCTGTTGGCAATCTCAATTCCCTTCCTGACTCCTTTGAACAGGATAACAAGAGCTACAAGCCAAACCAGTGCAAGAGGGATTAATACATTCGGAACTAAACTTCCAATTTTACCTGCATCAACTACCTGCAAATACTCTCCCAGCAAAAAATCCTGAGGATTGTCCCCCCATTTTTGGCCCACAGCAAACCAGGCGTAAGAAATGGCCCAGGCGACTATGACAGCATAATAAGTAGAAATGACGAAAGATACAGCCACTTGCCACCAACCCAAAGGTTCAAACCCTTTTCTCATTCTGGCCAGGCTTAATGGCGCAGATCCGCGGTACTTATGTCCAATGGTGAATTCCAAAATTAGCAACGGAATTCCGGCCGTCAACAAAGCAATTAAATAAGGAAGAAAAAATGCGCCGCCGCCATTTTCATAAGCAACCCCCGGAAATCTCCAAATATTTCCCAGGCCGACTGCCGAACCGATCGCGGCTAAAACGAAACCGGCTCTCGTTCCCCAGTTTTCACGATTACCCATCTTTTAACCTCCTGTTATCAGTCTGTTTCTTCCCATGATTCTGAAAAATGATACTTTAGATAAATAAATGTTTTTGAAAAATATCAATTCGAATCATAGTCTTCTGTCATTCTATTAAATTATTTAATTATTATAACATATTACAGAATCATGGGACATCAGGTAAAACACGTTATGATCAATATTTGCACGGAATAAAAGCGCTTTCACCCCCTTGTTACTCAAATATATTCATTACAATCATGTAAAATTTCATATTTTTATATGTGAAAAACGAAAAGACAAGATTTTTTCTTGTCTTTTCGTTCACCTGTTATTTTTCACCGTTTAACGCAAGTTTTGGTCCAAATAATGCGAATACAGTTAACAAAAGCAGCACAGCCGCCATCGCTAACAACATATTTCCGATAAAACCGATAATCAAAAAGCCAATAATTGCCATTCCGGCTGCCAATAATGCATATGGAAGCTGTGTTAATACATGATCTATATGATTACATCCGGCACCTGTTGACGATAGGATCGTTGTATCCGATATTGGTGAAGTGTGATCACCAAACACTGAACCTGCCAGGACAGCTGCCATCAAAGCAAGCAAAATTGTTATATCAGTTGCTGCAGCAATATCCCCGGCGATCGGCAGCAGAATGCCAAAGGTTCCCCAGGACGTGCCTGTAGCAAAAGCCATCAGCCCGGAAATGATAAATAAAATTGCCGGTAACCAGGCTATATTCAAATCTATTTTTTGCACAACCCCTGCCAGATAGGCACCGGTCTCTAACCTGCCAATTAAATCTGAAATACTCCAGGCAAAAATCAAAATGAATACTGCGGGAAGCATCGACTTCGCGCCTGCCGTGACACCTTTAAAAAATACTTTGCCCGGGACTGCCTTCAGTATTCCTGCCTGGCGGAAAAATAACAATAATACAACCAATAGACCAAACATCCCGCCGATAAACAATGATTTAGCAACATCTGTATTTTCAAAGATTTTCAGAATGGTGGCTTTCCCGGCAACCGCCTGGTAACCGGTCCAAAGCAAGGAACCGACCGTTCCGGCAACTAAAGCGAGGATTGGCAACACCAGGTCGGAAACCTTTCCTTTTTTACTGGAGGCCAGATCACTTTTTATTTCCCCGGGAATCGTTTTGGACGGATCAAGCACTTGCCCGGTTTTTATTGCCCTCTCTTCATGCTCCTTCATTCCCCCCAAATTGATATTCCGGACAGCAACGATATACACCATCGGTATGGCAGCCAGCACATAAAAATTAAGGGGAATCATTTGTACAAATGCCGAAAAAGCAGTAAATTCCGTAATCTGGTGGGCGGCAAGAATCGGCACCAGCAAAGCGATAATATAAGCCCCCCAACTCGATACAGGAGAAATAACACAAACAGGTGCAGAAGTGGAGTCAATAATATAAGCGAGCTTTGCCCGGGAAATTTTGTGCCTGTCTGTAATCGGTCTGGAGACTTGCCCGACAGCGAGGGCATTAAAATAGTCATCTATAAAAATAATAATTCCCAATACCGCTCCGACCAGTTTTGCCCCCACTCTTGTTTTCACCCTCTTCATCGCCCAATCACCAAAGGCCTGGCTGCCTCCGTTGATCGATATAAATGCCGTAATTACTCCCAAAATAAGCAGAAAAAGGATAATATAAATATTCCAAGTGTTCAGCCCTCCATCAACAACCACTAAATTCTTAAAGGAATCAAAAGTGATTTTCAAAGTGTCCGCCAAGTTGAACTCTGCCAGGATCAACGCCGCTGAAACAATTCCAACCCCCAGCGACAACAGCACCCTTTTAGTCACAATCACCATAATAATAGCCAGGATTGGCGGAATTAAAGAGAAAACAGTGTTTGTCATAAAAAATCCTCCTAAAAAATTTTATTGGAGAGTGCATCTTAGATCTTTTGCCGATGGCGAAAATATTTTTGGCATAATGAATTGCGCATCCGCCAATTCTAAAATAATATTTTTTATAACGCTGCTGTTAAATACCATTATTCATCAAACGTTCAGTTCAGACATGTTGCCGAAGCAAAATCATGGCTGTAAATAATATTTAACAAGCTTAAAAAACAAAAAAGGGCAATGACAGAGAACATTCCATCATTACCCTTTTACAGTAATTTGTTTCTCCATCACGATCTGTAGCTCTCCATTATGGCAATTCCATAATGACAGTGTTACTCTTATTCAAAGCAACACCAGCAAAATAACGCTGACACGTTAAATTGCTTCGGCAAAATCTCCTTTCGGCGCCGATCATTGCTGTCAAACTCCCGATGCCTACTCTTAAATTTTGCACCTCTACCCCATCGAAATGATAAGGTCGCACATATGAAATTATGTTTTCAGTATAACAATTTCAATGTAATTAGTCTACCGGTAATTGCAGGGAAGGCATAAATCCCCGGCCACCCTTATTATAAAATTGCGGCACTTCCCCGGGGAGAATCCCCAAAGCAATGGGAATTTTTTGTTTCACCACGGCCTCTTCAGTGGCAAAAGGAATAATGATTTGCATCCGCACGGTAAGTCTTACAAAAATTTCTACATACACATTATTGATGCCGACCTCTTTAAATTCTGTTTCCACATCTGCTTCCAAATGGCCAATCGTACTGAATTCCACCGGAATATGGGGACCGAGATTACCCAACAGGGCATTATTTGTCGCTTTTCCCAGCGGGATATAATAAACAATCCCCTCGTCCTTTCCTTTCTTCATATCAAACTCCAAAATTTGCTCAAGTTCCTCCAAATCACCGCTTTCAGCCAATTTAATATTTTTCAAAATCAATCTTACTGTTTCCCCGCGGATTTTATTTATTTTTTCCGTGTCAAAATAAATCAGATCACTTTCCGGATCCTTTATGATCACTTCATGAATATCGACAGCCTCCCGCTCCATGCCCGCTTTGCTTATGGCCAGGGAAGCGATTTGCCTTGTTTGTGATTCAGCAAAGGACATTAATGTCGGTTTTAAGCTTTTGTTAACAATCCATAATCCCAACGCCGTCGAAAGGACAAAAAACAAAAATGAAATCAGGAGAACATATTTAAATGGCAACGGGCCTTTGCGATGTCGTCTTCTGCGGAATTTAACCAAAAAGAAAACCCCCTTACTAAGCTATACTTATGCTGCTTTAGGGGGAACTAACTCAAAAACTTGTTTTTCTGAATGATTTTTAAGCGGGAATAGAAAGGCCCAAAAGATGCCGGCAACCGGAAGATCAAAGCATTTTCAAAAGGGCCTCCCTGCCAATCATTCCCTTATGAATCCCTAACGCTTCTGCTTCAAGGGTCACCGACTCAAGCGGCGCATCAAGAAGCTCTCCGATCGTTTTTACCCCGACAGCTCTTCCGGCAATCACTTTCCGATCTTTTAACCGTTCATTTAGCAACGCCACGTCTAAAGCACCGCACATAATATATCCTTTATCGTTTGTAACAACGAGCAAATTTGTCTTTGGCAGTTTTACGGACACGCTTAAGAATATGTGTCCTTCTATATCGAGAGGTGTTAGCTCTATCATGATTTCTGCACTCCTTCCCTTCCGTTAATAATGTATGAACAGGGCAGTCCAATGGTGACGGGCTATTATCATATACGGTTCACAAACCGGAATCTGCGGGAAGAAAAACGGGGCAGTCTTTGCTGAATAAAAGATTTACATTGAGCGGACTGTAAATTTAGCTTATAGAAGTGAATGGACGGATGAACAAATACCGGGGAGCGGCGGAACCTTCTCCGAATCGGCCGGTCCATTCACTGAATATCGAATCATCATCAGCCAATGGAATATGTCCATACCGGCCCGGCAAAAATTGTTTCAATTTGCAAAAGAAAAACCCTGGAGAATGTTCCCCAAGGTTTTTCGCAAAATATTGAATAAATAACTCAACACTGCAATTCTCTTTTTTTAACAATGCACGATTGAACGCTCATGACAAGTTCTTTTCCACTTTAAAACGATCGCATATGAATGTCACAAAGGCTGTAAAAGAATTGCAGATGAGCCGGAGTACCATATCCATATACCGGAAATTAAAAAAGATGGAGTACCATATTAAAGATTTAAAATAATGGAGAAACAAAAGAAAATCCCTTATTTGCTGCCAAGGCTTCCAAATGAGGGATTTTCATGTGCGGCTTTTCAGAATTACCTTTTATTTATTAATACATCTTTTCTGTTTCAACGAAAACATTTGCAAATATTTCAGCTGAAAAACAGATTCCCATCGTCTTCTCTAGTACAGTCTAATCATATGAATCTTTCACAAAAGCATCCAAAATTGTCCGCTTTTTTGCATTCTTTTCCTGTTCTCTTCGCATCAGGACCAAGCTTAGGAATTTTCCCCGGGAAGTCATAAATGTCGTACAACCAAGGGCAATAAGTGAATCGATTACAAATACTCCTTTTTCAATTGTGCAGCAATAATGTTCTTTTGAATTTCAGATGTTCCTTCGTAAATTTTCGTAATGCGTGCATCACGATAAAATCTTTCCACCGGGAATTCGGCGATATAGCCTATTCCGCCATGAATTTGAACTGCTTTATCCGCGACACGGTTGTAAACCTCTGAACCCAGTAATTTCACCATCGCTGCTTCTTTAATGACTTTCATTCCCTGATCAACCATCCAGGCAACGCGATACGTCATACTCCTTAACGCTTCAATATCAAGAGCCATTTCAGCTAAATAATGCTGAATAATTTGCTGCTCAAAAATGGGTTTGCCGAACTGGATACGGTTATAGGCATGTTCAATCGATAATTCCAATAATTTTTCACATGAGCCCAGATTGCGCGCTGCCAATCCCGCACGCCCGTTTGCCAATATTTTCAGGGCATTGACATATCCTTGTCCTTCTTCCCCGAGCACATTTGACGCCGGCACTTCACAATCCTCAAAGAATATTTCTGCTGTATGAGAACCGTGAAGGCCCATTTTCTTTTCCGGCTTTCCAACAATAAAGCCCGGGAAGTCCTTTTCAACAATGAAGGAGGTGATCCCTTTCGCTCCTTTCTCCGGATCTGTAACAGCCATCACCGTGAAGACATCGGCAATTGGTGCATTGGTAATATATTGTTTGCTGCCATTTAAAATATATTTATCTCCCTTTTTCACTGCTGATGTTTTTAGATTCACAGCATGCGAACCGGCACTCGGCTCAGTAAGAGCAAAGGCTCCAATCCATTCACCGCTTGCCATTTTCGGAAGATATTTTCTCTTTTGTTCTTCATTTCCCATTTCCACAATTCCGACGGTGCCAATTCCCGTATGAGCCCCAATGACAGTGGTATAACCGTTATGGGTCCGGCCCAATTCTTCATAAATGGCGCACTTTCCAACCATTCCTATTCCGGCACCGCCGTATTCTTCCGGAATACTTAAACCGAATAAACCCATTTCCTTCGACATTTGCATGATTTTTTCCGGAATCGCGTCGGTTTCTTCAATTTCATTTGCCAATGGATCGACTTCACTTTCAATAAAATCACGAACACTCTGTTTTAAAATTTCTATATCCTCTGATAATTTAAAGTCCAATTTTCTCTTTCCTTTCTATTTTTCATCATACTTATAAAACCCGCGTCCTGATTTTCTGCCGAGGCGGCCGGCTTTGACATATTTAACGAGCAGTGGAGACGGGCGATATTTTTCTCCCAAATGTTTGTACAGGTATTCCATGTTTCGCAGGCGGGTGTCCAGTCCGACTAAATCTGCCAATTCGAGAGGCCCCATCGGATGGTTCAAGCCAAGTTTTAACGCCTTATCAATATCTTCCGCCGATGCTACTCCTTCCATCAGCATATTCATCGCTTCATTTCCAATCAGGCAATTCATCCTGCTTGTGACAAACCCGGGGAACTCGTTGACTTCAACTGTTTCTTTCCCGAATCTTTCAGCGGTTTGCTTAACCATTTCCACTGTTTCGTCTGATGTATCCAATCCTCTGATGATTTCAATTAATTTCATGCGGTGAACCGGATTAAAAAAATGCATCGCGATACACTGCTCCGGCCTCTTTGTCGCAGCGGCAATTTCCGTCGGACTCATCGTTGAAGTATTGGTCGCCAAAACGGCATGAGCCGGTGCGAATTCATCCAATTGTTTAAAAATATCGATTTTGATTTCCATGACTTCCAGCGCTGCTTCAATCACCAAGTCTGCATCCCTTGCTGCATCTTGTAATTTTGTCGTGTATGAAAGATTTGTGAGTGCGCGCTCTCTTTCATCAGGCTGAACATACCCTTTTTCCACACTTCTCTCCAGCAAACTTTCAATATAGTCTTTCGCACGTGCCAATGCATCTTCGGAAATATCCTGGAGAACAACGTTGAATCCGGATAATGCGGCGGTATAAGCAATACCGCGGCCCATTATCCCTGCACCAATAACACCTATGTTTTTTACCATATTAAATGACCCCTTTCTCCCTTAAGCGGGCAATTTCTTCAACGCAATAACCCAATGACTCCAATACTTCCTCTGTGTTTTCTCCCAACAGAGGGGGTGCCTTGCGGACAGCCCCCGGTGTCTCAGATAACTTCAGCGGCACCCCTAATATTTTCATCCTGCCGACTTTCGGATGTTCAACTTCCTGAATTAATTCTCGGGCCTGTACTTGTGGATGAGCCATCAACTCTGCGAGATTATGAATCGGTCCGCTCGGAACACCGGCCCGTTTCAATTTATCAATGATTTCCGCTGACTCTCTTTGCTTTGTATATTCTGTTAAAATTGCCACCAATTCTTCCCGGTTCGCAACCCGATCCGCATTGATTGAAAATTTCGGATGATCCTTTAATTCCGTTAACTTCAAGGCATCACACATTTTCCGCCATAACCCGTCATTTGGAACGGCAATAATACAATAACCATCCCTTGTTTCAAAAGCTTGATACGGAACAAGCGTCGGATGGGCGGAACCGTAACGGCCCGGTGCTTTACCGGTACTGAGAGCCGCCTGTCCGGCATAATTTGATAAA
Source organism: Robertmurraya sp. (assembly GCA_025451895.1). Classification (GTDB taxonomy): domain Bacteria; phylum Bacillota; class Bacilli; order Bacillales; family Cytobacillaceae; genus CALKIU01. The sequence goes on along the minus strand of JANWJP010000012.1, from coordinate 10,917 downwards.
GCGACAACGGAATCTAACAGAGACGCTTCGACATATTGTCCTTTGCCTGTTTTTTCTCTTGCAAATAAGGCCATCGTAACACCGAGCGCAGCATACAATCCTGTCGCTACATCAACGATGGAATAGCCGACCTTTACCGGTGCTTGTCCGGGTTCTCCGGTCACGCTCATTAATCCTCCAAAGCCCTGCATAAGCAAATCATAGGCCGGCTCATCCTTCATCGGACCGGTTCTTCCAAACCCGCTGACTGCGCAATAGACAAGACGCGGATTGATTTCTTTCAGCACATCATAACCTAAACCAAACCTCTCCATCGTTCCGTTGCGGAAGTTTTCAATTAATACATCCGCTTCTGCTGCAAGTTTTTTGACGATGGCTTGTCCTTCTTCTGTTTTCAAATTCAACGTAATCGCCCGTTTATTTTTGTTCAGACTCATAAAATAGGTTGATTCACCGTTTAACTCCGGAGGAATATAGTTCCGCGTTTCATCCCCGAGTCCCGGCTGTTCAACCTTTATTACGTCTGCTCCCATATCCGCCAGCTGCATGCTGCAAAAAGGACCTGCCAGTGTTCTTGACAGTTCTAATACTTTAATTCCTTCTAATGGTCCAACCATCGAAAAATTCCTCCCAGCCTTCTATAAAAAGATTTCTCCCTGTTTAAAACGGTTTTTTCTGTATGTTGTCTGCTATTAGGAAAAACTTTCCTTATATGGAACAAAATACATTGATTCTTTCTATTCGTCAACTTAATTACTTGAATATTACGCCTATTTGGTTTACTTAACTTTTGAGTTAAACTGTGCATTCATTGACATAACTGAGAATTATTGAATTGTTTCAACCTGCTTACACCGCAGTTCTTGGATACGCGGCAAGCAATTAGAGCCGGGAAATAGGAAAAATCATAATATAAAGAGAAAATGTCGAAGTTCTTTCGGAAAATTTAAAAGGGGGTTTAAACAAGGGGATTCGTTTTCAACCGGAAAGACAGTTTCGGGAAAGTAGAGTAGAAAACAGGAATGAGGAAATGGCCTCTTATCCTCGGGGTTTAGGGTGTCCACCTTACTAAGCCAGATTTGAAGACTTTTCCCTTTTCCTGCCTCCCCTCATCAAACCGTACGTGAGGTTTTCCCTCATACGGCTTTCCGACGTTCTTCCTTCTTTGGCATTACGGAGCCTAACTTGCCAATTTCACTAATAAGGGGTCAATATCTTTTCTTACGTCCTTAAAATATCCCTGCTTCTTTCTTTTCTTGTTGTAAAACAACGCCAAACGCTCGAATACGTACCAATCAATACGATTTAGCCACTTCTTTCCGATTGGAAAAATGGCATAGTAATTCTTAAAGCCTTGAAGCCTACGGTTTAACCCAAAGACTAAGTCCATTATATCCATGTAGAGTTTATACCTTGGTTTTGTATAGTCCTTTATTTTCAGACGCATCTCCAGTTCCGTTAATTACTTTCTGAATATGTCGCTCCCCTTACCCAGAGAGATTCTTCGGTGCTGCTTTCCAAGTTCTTCACACCTTCCATGGTCTTCGCCTGCATGCCCCAGGCTCGACTTCTCCTTGTCCATCAAAGATGGGTTCTTTTGAGAAGCGGCAGGATTCACTTTATGTTACAACCTGTTCATTTGCTCACACTCCCGTATAGAGTTACTTTGTCACAGAGCTTCAATCTCAGGATTTCTCCACCAATTGCCTGTCAGCTGCCAAGCATCTTGGCACTTACTTGGGTTGGACTTTCACCAACCAGCAATTAACGGCTTGCCGGGCACGCGGCACACGACAAAGCCTGCCACAAATAATATTGTGACAGGCTTTGTCTTTTTAACCGATGCTTCCTTCCATTTCGAACTTGATCAATCTGTTCATTTCAACGGCATATTCCATCGGCAATTCTTTTGTAAATGGCTCAATGAAGCCCATAACGATCATTTCTGTTGCTTCCTGTTCTGAGATTCCGCGGCTCATCAGGTAGAAGAGCTGCTCTTCAGAAACCTTGGAAACTTTTGCTTCGTGCTCCAAAGAAATATTATCGTTAAGAATTTCATTGTATGGAATCGTGTCTGATTTTGATTTATTATCCATAATCAATGTATCACATTCAATATTGGCTTTGGCACCGTCTGCTTTGCGGCCAAAATGCACAATACCGCGATATGTTACATTTCCGCCGTCTTTGGAAATAGACTTGGATACAATTGTCGAAGATGTATTCGGAGCCAGGTGAATCATTTTAGAACCTGCATCCTGGTGCTGTCCTTTTCCTGCCAAAGCGATAGACAATGTCATTCCTCTTGCGCCTTCGCCTTTTAAAATAACGGCCGGGTACTTCATTGTCAGCTTGGAACCGATATTTCCGTCAATCCATTCCATGGTCGCATTCTCTTCACAAACTGCCCTCTTTGTAACCAGGTTATAAACGTTCGTGGACCAGTTTTGAATGGTCGTATAACGGCAGTAGGCATCCTTTTTAATAATAATTTCAACAACCGCACTATGCAGAGAACTTGTTGAATAAACCGGAGCCGTACAGCCTTCCACATAATGAACATGAGCTCCTTCGTCGACAATGATCAATGTCCGTTCAAATTGTCCCATATTTTCAGAGTTAATCCGGAAATAAGCTTGCAGCGGTGTGTCCACTTTTACGCCCGGAGGAACATAAATGAAAGATCCTCCTGACCAGACAGCTGAATTCAGAGCGGCAAACTTATTATCTGTCGGCGGAACAACAGTAGCCCAATACTGGCGGAAAATATCTTCATTCTCTTTTAAAGCTGAATCTGTGTCTTTGAAAATGATTCCAAGCTTCTCGAGATCTTCTTTCATATTATGGTAAACAACCTCTGACTCATACTGGGCAGAGACCCCGGCCAGCCATTTCTGTTCGGCTTCCGGAATACCGAGCTTATCGAACGTATTTTTAATTTCCTCCGGCACTTCGTCCCATGACCGTTCGGCTCTTTCAGACGGTTTAACATAATAGGTAATTTCGTCAAAATTAAGGGCGCTTAAATCCCCGCCCCATTGCGGCATGGGCATATTGTAGAAGTGCTCCAGGGATTTCAAGCGGAAGTCCGTCATCCATTGCGGCTCTTCCTTCATTTTTGAAATTTCCTCAACGATTTCCCTTGTGAGTCCGCGTTTTGAGCGGAATATGGAAACGTCTTTATCGGCAAAACCATATTTATATTCACCGATTTCAGGCGCTTTTTTTGCCATCGTTGTCATCCTCCATTCTAAAGAAGTAAATAAGGCCTGCCTTATCCTTCTTCATTCTGTTACTTTGCTTCCCGAATGCCTTTCTCCATTGCCTTCCAGGCTAATGTGGCACACTTAATCCGGGCCGGGAATTTACAAACCCCTGATAATGCTTCAATATCCCCTAAATCAAGATCACTGTCAATTTCCTTCCCAAGCATCATTTCGGAAAAAATCTTTGCCAGTTCCAAGGCTTCTTCGACTTTTTTCCCAATAATCGCCTGGGTCATCATTGATGCCGATGACATAGAGATGGAACAGCCTTCACCTTCATGCTTGGCGTCAACAACAATTCCGTCCTCGATCTTTAATGAAAGCTGAATCCTGTCACCGCATGTGGGATTATTCATGTTAATTGACAAATCGCTGTCTTCAATAACCCCTTTATTGCGGGGATTTTTATAATGATCCATAATCACTTGCCGGTACAATGTATCTAAATTCTTAAAAGACATCGCTGAAATACTCCTTTGTTTTGATAAGCCCTTCTACAAGCTTATCAATATCTTCTTCATTATTATACAGATAGAAGCTGGCTCTGGCGGTTGCTGATGCTTTCAGCCATTTCATTAACGGCTGCGCACAGTGATGTCCTGCCCGGACAGCAATCCCCTCGGCATCAAGGACGGTTGCCACATCATGCGGATGAACATCATCAAGATTAAATGTGACAAGTCCTGCACGTTTACTCGGATCATGCGGCCCGTAAATTGTCATTCCGTTGATGTCTTTCATTTTTTCCAAAGCATAAGCCGCAAGCTTATGTTCATGTTCAGCAATCGCATCGAGGCCGATTTCCTCAAGGAAATCAATCGCAGCCCCCAAACCTATGGCACCGGCAATAATCGGGGTGCCTCCTTCAAACTTCCAGGGAAGCTCCTTCCATGTTGAATCATACAGATTAACGAAATCTATCATCTCGCCGCCGAATTGAACCGGCTCCATATTTTCCAGTAAGCTTTTCTTTCCGTATAAAACTCCGATACCTGTCGGCCCGCACATTTTATGTCCGGAAAAAGCAAGGAAATCACAATCTAAATCCTGAACATCTACCTTTAAATGGGGCACTCCCTGGGCACCGTCGACAACAATGACCGCCCCGTTCTCATGGGCGATTTTAGCAATTTCCTTAACCGGATTAACCACTCCGAGAACATTGGAAACAAGTGTGACCGCAACAATTTTTGTATTCTTGGTGATGGTTTTCTTCACATCATCAAGAGAAATCGTACCGTCCTCCTGAAGAGGAATGTACTTTAATGTTGCTCCGGTATGGATAGCCACCTGCTGCCAGGGAATAATGTTACTGTGATGCTCCATATATGTGATAACAATCTCGTCGCCTTCTTTTACATTTGCTCTTCCGTAGCTTGAAGCGACAGTATTAATGGATTCGGTCGTTCCCTTTGTAAAAATGATTTCCTTGGTCGATTTGGCATTAATAAATTTTCTTACTTTTTCCCGGGCACCTTCATATCCGTCCGTCGCCCTTGTTCCCAGTGTATGCACGCCTCTGTGCACATTGGAGTTATATTCACGGTAATATTTATTTAACGCCTCGATCACTTGGACAGGTTTTTGCGATGTTGCGGCACTATCCAAGTATACAAGAGGCTGGCCGTTAACCTCTTGATCCAATATTGGAAAATAAGAACGAATTTCTTTTATATTCATTACCTGATTTTCCTTTCAATCACTTCTACGAGCTGTTTTTTAACTCCTTCAATCGGGAGTTCATTCACAACAGGAGCCAGGAATCCGTGAATAATAAGATTTTCCGCATCCTTTTTGGAAATGCCCCTGCTCATCAAATAGTAAAGTTGAATCGGATCAACACGGCCGACGGATGCGGCATGTCCCGCCATGACATCATCTTCATCAATCAGAAGAATCGGGTTGGCATCCCCGCGGGCTTTTTCACTAAGCATCAAAACGCGGGATTCTTGTTGCGCATTGGACTTGGTTGCCCCGTGTTCAATTTTCCCGATTCCGTTAAAAATGGATGTGGCACTGTCTTTTACAACGCCATGCTTTAAAATATGACCTTCTGTATGTTTACCAAAATGGATCACTTTTGTTGTAAAATTTTGAGTTTGTTCTCCGCGGCCAACCACCACAGTTTTGGTGTCACCGCTTGAACCGTTCCCCATCAGGTAAGTAGTGTTATCAGAAATTGTATTTCCGTCATTCATAAGGCCGAGCGCCCATTCGATCCGGGCATCATCTGCAGTTACCCCGCGGCGGTTTACATACACGGTTGTATTTTTGGCAATCGTATCTACTGCCCAGTACTGCACTCTGGCATTCTTATTGGCAATAACCTCTGTAACAAGATTAAAAATACCGTTTGACTCTTCAACTGTAGAAATATAGTTTTCTACATAAGTAACAGAACTGTTATCTTCAGCAACAATCAATACATGGTTAAATAAATTAGCGTCCTTTTCATCATGAACAAACACAGCCTGAACCGGCGCAGACAATTCTACATTTTTCGGAACATATAAAAATACTCCGCCGTTCATCAATGCGGCGTGCAATGCAGTCAGCTTGTGCTCACCAGGTTTTACGCCGTCCTTCATGAAGTATTTTTGCAAAAGATCGCCATACTCTCTCGCTGCTGTAAATATATCCATAAAAATAACGCCTTTTTCCTGAAGTTCCTTGGAAACACGGAGACTAGATGGGCGATTATTTCTTTGAATATAAAGAGTTTGGTCGCTTTCCTGTAAATTCACCAATGTTCTGATTTCTTCAGGAAGGTCATTCAGAGATGAAAAATCATCGCTGGGAACAATATGCTTTTCAAACTGAGTAAAATTCCAGCGGGTAATATTCGTTTTATCAGGTTTCGGAAGCGGCAGCTCTTCCGCCATGTCCAAAGCTTCCGTGCGGAGAGCAGTCAGCCATTCCGGTTCACCCATTTCCTTTGAAAAAGAACGTACATACCCTTTATCAAATGGTAATTTAATTTCCGTTGTCATTTTTATCCTCCTAACACTTACACTTCTTGCTCAACAGTTTCGTCTTCGATTCCCAATTCCTTCTTCAGTTCTTCGTAACCTTCTGCTTCCAGACGTTGGGCAAGCTCAGGTCCTCCGGATTTAACGATTTGACCCCGCATCATCACGTGTACGTAGTCAGGAGTGATATAATTCAATAAACGCTGATAGTGGGTAATGATCATACAGCCGAAATCTTCGCCGCGCATAGCATTAATTCCTTTGGATACAACCTTTAATGCATCTATATCAAGACCGGAATCAATTTCATCCAGAATGGCAATCTTCGGCTCAAGCATCATTAATTGAAGAATCTCATTCCGTTTTTTCTCACCGCCGGAGAAGCCCTCGTTTAAATAGCGCTGGGCCATGTCAGGATCCATTTCCAGAAACGCCATTTTTTCATCCATTTGGCGGATAAATTTCATTAAAGAAATTTCATTGCCTTCTCCACGGCGGGCATTGATGGCTGAACGCAGGAATTCTGCGTTTGTCACACCACTGATTTCACTCGGATATTGCATCGCCAAGAACAATCCGGCGCGGGCGCGTTCATCCACTTCCATTTCTAAAACATTTTGACCATCCAATTCAATGGTTCCTTTTGTTACTTCATATTTCGGGTGACCCATAATGGCTGCTGACAGTGTTGATTTACCTGTCCCATTCGGGCCCATAATTGCATGAATTTCTCCACCTTTTATTTCAAGGTTTACACCCTTTAAAATTTCTTTTCCATCAATTGAAACGTGAAGATCTTTAATTGTTAAAGTTGAACCTGCCATACTAAAACCTCCGTAAAAAAGAAAAATTTGTATCTGTTTGGATTTGCCAATCCATTCTCATTCTATTCTCATTACAATCTTATATCAAATGAAATTTGATATCAACATAAACGCTATTCAAAAAAAAAACTTCTGCACACATATTAATTTTTCTGTAATTTATTTAATACGTTTTCTCACCTTCAACACAAAAAACAACCTTTGTTTTCCGTACAGAGATCTTTTTCTTATTTATTATACCCTTATCAATTAGAAGTATGTATCTGAATCTAATTGAGAATAATTTTTTCCGTCATGATTGGGATTTCTTTTTACAATTCGTCCCATGGTTTCTTCGAAAAATTCTGTTTTCAATGTGCATTTTACTCCATATTATCCGCACATATCGAAAAAGCAAGAAAAACTAGTACATTGCTGCACTAGTTTTTATCCCTGCTTATGTCGATAAGCCTTTCGTTCAATATCGGCAATAATCCTCCGGCTCTTTTGATAATCCTCTTCTCTCCGCTTTTCGACATTCATTCTTACATCCAATTTGGTGCTGTATTCCGCGTAGTTTACTTTATGGGCTCCGTGCAAAGCTTTCGCCATGTCACTTGTATAGTTCAGGTGCAAATGATGCATATTTCTGTCTTCCCTTCACTATATATATCTGTTTACGTACTTTTTTTAACTCCATTATTTTATCAGGTTCCCGAAATTTGCTCAAGGCCAAAAAATTGAAATGATTTTCCAGCAAAAAAGAATAAAAGGCTTACATTTATAAAAAAGTGAGTACTTTCGCCATTTTTCTCAGATTTACTTTCCTTCTTAAAAACTTTGACAAAATCACCACTTCCTTTCCTCCTGAATACGGCAGTAAAAAATGCGCGGCCATTTTCTTAACAAAACAAAAAACAGGTATCCGCAAAAAGGATACCCGCTTTTGTAAAACTTTATTCAGACACAGGGACGACAGAGCCGCCGTATTCTTCAAGGATAAAGTTTTGAATTTCTTCCGAGCGAAGAACTTCAATCAGCTTTTTAACTTCCTCTCTGTTTTCATCACCTTTACGAACAGCAATGATATTTACATACGGAGATTCTGAACCTTCAATTGCGATGCTGTCTTTCACCGGATTTAACCCTGCGTCAAGAGCATAGTTGGAATTAATCACAACAAGCTCCGCTTCATCATTTTCATAGATTTTTGGAAGAAGGTCCGGAGAATAATCGTATTTAAACTTTAAGTTCTTTGGATTTTCAACAATGTCTTCCACTGATGCGGCAGTCTTATCAATCCCGTCTTTTAATTTAAGGAGACCGAATGTTTCAAACAGAGATAAAATCCGGCCGTGGTCAGGAACGCTGCTGCTCATAATTACTGTCGCGCCATCTTCAATTTCATCAAGAGACTTATACCTTTTTGAATAAATACCGATTGGCTCAATATGAATCCCGCCGGCATTAACGATGTCATATCCAAATTCTTCAACCTGTAATTCTAAGTAAGGAAGATGCTGGAAGAAGTTGGCGTCTAAGTCTTTATCGACAAGAGCGGGATTGATAAGCTCGTACTTACTGAATGTTTGAATCTTCAAGTTAATACCTTGCTCTTCCAGTATCGGTTTGGCCTTTTCCAAAATTTCCGCATGCGGTTTATTCGTTGCACCGACTACAAATGCATCGTCATCATTTCCACAAGCGGCAAGAGGCAATATTAAAAGCGCAGTAAATAATAGTGCGAAGATTTTTTTCATGGTTATTCCCTCCATCATCTTTTGTCAATCTTCTTCGTTAAAAAGTCACCAATGAACTGAATAATAAACACGATAATCAAAATTAGTAAAGTAGCGAAAATAGTCACATCAGTTTTATTGCGGGCAAAACCATCCAAATATGCGTAGTCTCCCAGACCCCCTGCACCAATTACACCGGCGATCGCCGTATAACCGACAAGGGCAATAGCTGTCACTGTAATCCCAGAGACAATGGCCGGCATCGATTCGGGAAGAAGCACTTTAAAAATAATCGTGGTTGTTCTGGCGCCCATTGCTTTTGCCGCTTCAATCACTCCCTTATCAATTTCCCTCAGGCCGATTTCAACCATTCTGGCATAAAAAGGAGCGGAACCGATAATGAGCGCAGGGAGAGCCGCCTTCATCCCAGTCATTGAACCGACAAGAAACCTTGTAAAAGGAATTAATAAAACAATTAAAAGCACAAACGGGATGGCACGGAAAATATTGACAACTGCAGCAGTCAAACTGTTAACGATCTTGTTCGCCCATAGATTTCCCTCTGAAGTCAGAAATAATAGCAGCCCCAGCAGAATTCCCAATATGATGATAAAAATAAGTGACACACCGGTCATATACAGTGTTTCAATGGTTTTTTCCCAGGCTTTGTCCCAGACAACATTCGGAAAGAAATACTCAAGCATTGACGATCACCTCCACTCCAACCTGGCGATCATTTAAGAATTGAACAGCACTGTAAATATCCTCTTCACTTCCGATAATTTGAATGGTTAAAGTTCCGTATGCGCCGCTCTGAGTTTGCGTTACCTTTCCTTCCAAAATATTGACGGTGACATTTTGTGTTTTTAAAAGCTCTGAGATAATTGGCTGTTCTGCCGCTTCCCCGACAAAAGTCAGTCTTGCAATAGCCCCGTTCGGATATTTTTTTATCAAATGAGCCATGATTTCCTCAGAGTCATCCGGTTCTGCCACTTGCTGGACAAAACGTCTCGTAATGGATTGTTTCGGATGTTTAAAAATTTCCAGAACAGGAGCCATTTCAACAATTTCTCCGCCGTCCATCACAGCGACGCGATGGGCAATTTTACGGATAACATGCATTTCATGTGTTATTAAAATAATAGTCAGGCCCAGTTTTTCATTGATATCCTGGAGCAAATCCAGAATAGAATCGGTTGTTTGCGGATCCAAAGCAGATGTTGCTTCATCACACAACAATACTTTCGGATTATTGGCAAGAGCCCTGGCAATTCCCACCCGCTGCTTTTGGCCGCCGCTCAACTGGGAAGGATAGGCATCCTCTTTGCCGTCAAGTCCGACAAGCTTAATCAGCTCATCCACCCGTTTCAAGCGTTCATTTCTGGGAACACCGGCAATCTCAAGGGGAAAGGAAATATTTCCTCTTACCGTCCTCGACCAAAGCAAATTAAAATGCTGGAAAATCATCCCGATTTTCTGCCTTGTTTCCCGCAGTTCGGAACCTCTCATCTTCGTGATATCCTTGCCGCCAATGAATATGGAACCGCCTGTCGGTTTCTCCAATCCGTTAAATAAACGAATCAATGTACTCTTTCCTGCGCCGCTGTAACCGATGATTCCAAAAATCTCGCCTTCTTTAATTTCAAGGCTCACATTTTTCACGGCTGGGACATCACCATTTTTCGATGAATAAACCTTCCGGATACGATCAACTACAATCACCTGACACTCACCCCTTCACACCAAAATCGAAATAGCTATAATAATGCAAAACCATAAAAACTATTCCAGAAAATTTCTATAGTACCTTTATCTTTATCTGTTCTTTTTCTCTTATCCGAAAATATTTCCCGCAAATTTCTGCATACCTGCAGCCGATGGCAATTTATTTTTTTGAAGATGCCGTCTTTGCGGGATTTAAAAATGCCTTTCTGCAAAGGTGAGCAGAAAGGCATGAATCATTTATTACAGACCTTCCTCTCATCTTTCAAAGCCATTGGCTTTGTGTGAATTGGCACCTTATCAACAGTGTCACCTGCCGATGGTTGCCGGGTTTCATTGGGCACATCCCTCCACCTCTCTGGATAAGAGCAATCAGTTCTTCCATATTTAATTATAAAGTTTTTCGGTTGCAATTATT
>JANWJP010000011.1 GCA_025451895.1 Robertmurraya sp. | reverse complement strand
TACGTCAAAAGATCTATCAATTGATTGCCGGATATGCTGAGGATGATGCCGCAGATCAACTGACCAATGATCCGGTTTTTACACAAATTATTGGAACACCTGCCTTGGCTTCCCAGCCCAGCTTATCTCGATTTTACACACGTTTTAATGAAGAATCACTTAATCAACTAAATCAAGCAAATCAAAAAATTTAATGGCCAAGAAAGCCAAAATCTCAGGGTTCTAAGGCTAATTCAGAAATCACTGTGAATAAATCAGGGTTGAGATTTATTTTCAGAAAAAAGTAACCGTTGGGATAATTTGCTTCCCTTATTGAAACCACCCGGCAAAATCAGGATTAAAAATACGTTTTAAAAACCCGTTTGCCGGAGAAATAATAAAAATCAGAACTAATATGAAAAGTGAGTTCCCTTATCATTACGGGACGAAAAATCTCTTATTGAATCCCATTTTAAACAAAAACTGTCTATTCGGGATTCTAAAGCCTGTTTTAGATCCCATATCAAAAAAAGATGACAAACCCGTGAACCAATAATCGATTTTAATTTACAAATCAGTCAGTTTCCGAAAAAACATGAAAAGGCCCGCCTTCTAGGCGAGCCTTAACGTATGTTTATATGATCCTTATTATACCCATCCGCGAAATTTTGATGCCTCAGCCATTTTTCTGACACCGACCATATATGCTGCCAGTCTCATATCGACCTGACGGTTCACGGCTGTCTCGTAAACATTATTGAAAGCCTTTACCATCACTGCCTCAAGTTTTTCTTCAATCTCTTCCTCGGACCAATAATAGCCCTGATTATTTTGAACCCACTCAAAATATGAGACTGTAACTCCTCCTGCTGAAGCTAATACATCAGGAACGATAAGAATTCCCCGCCGGGTCAATATTTCAGTGGCCTTAAGCGTGGTAGGCCCGTTCGCCGCTTCAACGATGATTTTTGCTTTAATATTAGGAGCATTTTCTTCGGTAATTTGATTTTCAATGGCTGCAGGCACCAAAATATCACAGTCCAGCTCCAATAGTTCCTTGTTAGTAATCGTGTCTTTAAAAAGATTTGTAACGGTCCCGAAGCTGTCACGCCGGTCGAGCAAATAATTAATATCAAGCCCGTCCGGGTCGTACAGTCCGCCATGCACGTCTGAAATTCCGATAACCTTGGCTCCGGCATCACTCAAAAATTTTGATAAATAGCTGCCCGCATTGCCAAAGCCTTGTACAACGACGCGCGCCCCTTTTAAATCGATTCCCTTTTTGCGAGCGGCTTCTCTGATACAAATTGTCACCCCTTTTGCCGTTGCCGACTCACGGCCGTGAGAGCCTCCTAACACCAGGGGTTTGCCCGTAATAAAACCGGGAGAATTAAACTCGTCAATCTTGCTGTACTCATCCATCATCCAAGCCATAATTTGCGAGTTTGTAAAAACATCCGGGGCAGGTATATCCTTTGTCGGCCCGACAAATTGACTGATAGCCCGGACGTACCCCCTGCTCAACCGCTCTACCTCGCGGAAAGACATATTGCGCGGATCACAAATAATTCCGCCTTTGCCTCCCCCATACGGTAAATCAACAATCCCGCATTTTAAACTCATCCAAATTGAAAGGGCGCTGACTTCCTTTTCAGTAACGTTTGGATGAAAGCGGATTCCGCCTTTTGTCGGTCCAACCGCATCATTATGCTGAGCCCGAAAACCTTTAAATACCTTAACAGAGCCATCATCCATCCTGACAGGAATTTTTACTGTAATCATACGCATAGGCTCCTTCAACAATTCAAAGACTTCTTTAGAATATCCCAGCTTTTCAAGGGCCTTGCGAATGATCGTTTGAGTTGATTTTAAAATATCCTGCTCATCCTTATTACTCATCTGTTCAGTTTCCTTATCAGCCATGGAAAAACCTCCTGATTAAGCGTTAGCGCATATTTGTCCATTCCGGGTAATAATACATACTTTCACAATTTTCTTGCAAGGAGAAATCTCACACCGAAAGACTTATGTCAACTTGTCCTTTTTTTTAAATGCATGGCTTAAAAAACATATTTTCCTTAAATTTCAAAATTCTTAAAAACCGGAAAGAATAGCATTCATTATCAATATCCTTTAAGGACAAACAAAATCCCATGTTCGTCGTAAAACAGAAGTTCCGTTTTTTTATCATCAAAAAATAAAGACTGCATGTTCGTTATTTAAAATAATGAACAAGAGCCTCCACTGCTTTTTCTCTTATTAATAATTTTCCATATTCATGAAGTTTAACAGTATTTTCTAAAGATGCTTGACCAAATTCGGCCAGATTGGCTTGGAGCTTTCCGAATCCTTCAAAGGGGGCTTTTTCGATATAAAGAAAGTATTTGTTATCCATGTAATAAAGAGTTCCACCGGTGAAAGGAATCATTTTCAAACGGTGTGCAAGACGGATGACATCTTCAAAATCGGCAAATTCAAACAATAAAGTGCTTTCAAACGGAAAATAGCCTGCTTCAAGATATCCGTCATTTAAAGCACGAACATCATCCTGTTCTTCAAGAGTAACGATCATAATCATTCCATGACTGTGAACAGAGAATAATTCCACTGCAACTGAGCCTTCAATATTAATTCCATAAACCAAGCTTGCTTCTTCAAGCAGATCATCAAAAAGCATATGCCATTTAAAAGAGTCTTTCCAAATATCTTCCTTATCCAATCCTCTGAGCATTAGCTCCTCGAGAGTTAAATATATCTTGAGTTTATTAAAAGCCAATCTTTCCAAGTGCATCTTAATGCCCCCTACCGTGCCAACTCTTACTGTAGTTTATGTTCATAACGGAGATTGGTGAGTCACGGATGATCATTTTAATAAATTTATGTATGGACATCTATAAAACAGGGCGCATTCTTAATATTTTTTCACATATGAATGTTTAACGGGGAAATTGGAGTTAAGGTCCTTTTTTATCACCAGAATATGGGTTTCGGCTTTTGTACCTAATCGTAAAGGCAGCAATGTTGTACCGTATCCGTTACTCACAAAAAGCGTTATGCCGGCAATTATTTTAATTCCGCCTTTTTCATACGGGCCAAAACCGAAAATGCGGATTTGGCCTCCGTGAGTATGACCGCTTAAAACCAGGTCAATCTTATGTTCGGGTTTAATCTTTCTCAAAATGCCGGGATTATGGCTCACCAAGATTCTGAATCCGCCTTCCCCGGCAGCTTGAATGGCAAGATCAAGTCTGTCCCGTTTTTTTCCGAAATCATCCACCCCTAGCAGGACAAGACGTTCTCCCGCCGGTGATTCAAAACCCACTGCAGTATTGGATAATATAGTCACTTCATGTTTATGAAGCAGTTCATCAAGAACTTGATCGTCAATTTCATAATCATTATTCCCCCGGACAAAAAAAACCGGACCGAGTTCCTTCAGTTTGATAATATTCTTTTCCACACGCTCCAAAGGGACCCCTCTTTCCAACAGGTCCCCTCCGATAATGACCATATCTGTTTTCCCTTTTGCCTCTTGAATGATTTGTTCGGTTATTAACCTTCTGTGAATATCAGAAATGAAAAAAATATTTAATTTCTTAAAGCTTTCCGGAAATCCGGGAAAGGCTAAACTATGGCAAACGACACGATCAGCAAAAGCCTCTTTATACATATAAACTGCCAGTGCAATGAATAAAACCGGCAGGAATATAATCAAGAATATAATTACATGAAAAAATTGTGCCATATACCCTCCCTGTGCCGCTATTTATTTTCATGAAACAAATTGATATCATATTCCCTTTTCATCATTTCAAAGACAAGATGGCGATTTTGCCACTGGTCATCCTTGCTCCATAAATCAGTGCTTTTATCAATTATTTCACATCTTAAGGCATGAAATTCCTTTTCCGCTTTATCCCTTTTTTCACGCAACACATTCATGAATCCGTAAAGCCCGCCAATGATAATGGCTCCGTATAAATTTTTACTGTCCCCGGTAAACTGGGAAAACATAACAGTAAAAGAATGGGAATACGGGATGATTATTTTCTGATAAAAATAATACACATAAAGGAATGCGGAAAAGATCGTCAACCACATAACCACCAGATGCCGGAAGTGAAGCTTGTCATATTTTTGTTTTCGTTCAACAACCTTTTGAAGCATCCTTTTCGTTGCCGGATCTGTTCGTTCATCCAGCTCCTTAATCGGTTTCTCCATCCGTCATCCTCCTTTTCCTCTTCCTCAGGCCGCATTGGAATCATGTTAAAAATATGATCCTTATGTTAAATACTTGTCTTTCTGTTTCATCAGTTATATATATGGGCCTGTCTCAGAAAATAGACCACAGGAGAATGGGCAATGAAGGAATATTGCCTGTTATTCCAAATTACGTTCCGGAGACCTTTCATAATCTTCCTCAAAATGCAGTTCCTCAAAATCTTTTCTTTCCTGTCCGGCCGGACCTGTGCCCTTTGAAAAAGTATAAATGCTGATAATAATAAACGGCAGCAGAATAAAGAAAATAACGAGAATTCGGATGAGCGGATATTTAAACTTTTGATTCTTTTTTTCAGGATTTTTTTTCTTCTTTTTCCCTTTATGGACTTCACTTCTCGGAGGAAGATGACTGACAGTATACGGGTCATAACTGCCGGTTTGATCATTTTCCCCGGCAGAAGCCTGTTGTTCCATCCTTTTTCTCAATTCCTCCGCCTGATCCTTATGCCAATCATTCGTTCTCATTTGATCCTTCCTCCTCGGTCCGTGTTTCCTTGCACCCTCCAAACTTAAGACGGTAAATAACCCCAAGGAAAAAATCTATTACAAAATGCATTACGATTGTTACCAAAAGGTTTTCCGTGAGAAAGTAAATATATCCGATTAAGAAACTCAATACAACTACATTGACGAATAAAAACCAATTAAAAAGATAGCGGTAATGGACAAGGGCAAAAATCAAACTTGCAATCAACAGTCCAAATTGGGTTTGAATGACTCCCCTGAACAAAATTTCTTCACTGACAGCTACAGACAGAGCAATGACAGCAATTTGTCCGACGGTTCTGTTTTGAAATATTTTTTTATTAATCCCTCCGTCATCAAACCAGGAGGAAGGAACGACCTTCATTAAAATCAGGTCGAGCAAGACGACAGCCGCGCCGGCACTGACACCAATGGTAATAATTCTCTTATCAATCCAATTAAAAATTTTCCAAAATTCCGCGAAACTGTCAAAAAAGAAAAATCCCAGTATAACCGCGATTATGATCACAAGAACATTTGTCAAAAAAAGATTCAACAATAATTCTTTATCTGATAATTCACTAACTAATTGTTGATATTTTTTCTTCCTCTTTTCCATATTCCCCGCTCAACTTTCTAATAAAATTGCAGCCAAATGAGACCGCCAGTCAAATACAGTTGTTTTTCCGTGAAAATTGCTCGGGACATTATTCCCGATAAACGGCTCCAGCGTCATACCGCAAAGATCACAGCAACGATTATTTTTTATGGCCCCTTTCTCGGCAAAATACTCCAATAATCTTTCTCTGCGACAATTTTTCGAATAAACATAAGCTTTCATCTGCTTCAACTTTTCTTGCTTAAACTGTTTCCGGTTATCTATAAATAACGTAAATTCAGCAATAAACCGATCCAGATTTGGAAAGTCCCTGCTTTCATAAAAATCCCCGGTCACCCGCCATTGGGTTTCCGTTAACCCGGCTGCCTGGCAAATTTCCTGCCCGTATGATCGCAAATCCGCGGCGGCACCGGGATTTTGCATTAAAAATTGGATAAAAGCATCCAATTGTTCCTTGTCGGGATATTCGGACTGAATCAACTGGTCAAGTAAAGCATCATCGCCCGGTGAATATAAAAGGATCGCAATGCTTTCGTCCCCGTCTCTTCCGGCCCTGCCGATTTCCTGCAAGTATGATTCGGGTTGCAAAGGCATATGAAAGTGAATGACATAACGGACATTATCCTTATTAATCCCCATTCCGAATGCGCTTGTCGCACAAATACACTGCAGCTGTCCTTTTATAAACTGCTGTTGAATCAGAACTCTGCTTTCCTGGTCCATACCTGCATGATAAGCCTCGACGCCGTCCATTCCTCTATCCTTTAAAGCAACCGCTGTTTCCTCAGCCATTTTTTTGCTTGAAAAATAAATGATTCCCGGCCCTCTTAAAAAATGGGTTAATTCAAAAAGTCTCTTCAATTTTTCATTGCCGTCGTTAAATATTTCGACAGCCAGAGAAATGTTGGGCCGATCAACAGAATAAATATATTCCTGCCATTCTTCAAGGTGCAGAGAACAGATGATATCATCGATGACAGGCCTTGTCGCTGTTGCGGTTAATGTTAATGTAAGAGGATTGCCAAGTTCTTTGCGAATCCGGCCAAGTTTCATATATTCCGGTCTGAAATCATAGCCCCACTGGGAAATGCAATGAGCTTCATCAACAACAAACAAGGCCGGAGAAAGTTTTTTCAGGCTGTTTAAAACCCGTTCTCCATGCAGCATTTCCGGAGAAACATAAATAAATTTATAGCGGTCAAGTCTTGACAAAACTGCGTACTTTTCCCGCGGAGTTAAGAAAGAATTTATGGCACAAACACGTTTTTCTCCCATTATTTTCAACTGTTCAACCTGATCCTGCATCAATGAGAGAAGAGGAGAAACAACGATTACCTGGCCTTCCAGCAAATAGCCGGGAAACTGATAACACAACGATTTTCCCGTGCCTGTCGGGAGCATGGCCACCGTATGCACTCCCGCCAAAACAGATGAAATGACTTCTTTTTGGCCGGGACGGAAGTTTGCAAATTGAAATTTTTTCTGTAAAAATTCTTCTAAATTTATTTTCATGAAAACAACTCATCTCCATACTTGGCCATAACAAGACGGATTTGAAAATAATCAGCGTGTTCAACAAGACTGCGAATTTGCTTCAATTGTTTTGAAGATGCTCTTTTTGCCGCAGATATAATCGCCTGTTCGGTCTTTTTGTCCATATAAGGAGATATATCAAATCCGTCAACATTTAACGCAAGTTCAACAACATGATCCCGAATCGTACTGATTTTTAATCCCCGTACATAGGCAATTTCATCCAATGATAACCCTTTGGCAAGAAGATTCATAGTGATTCTTGTTGAATTGGTTAAAGAAAACTTGCGGTCAAATCCGCCGGAAATCTCCGTCAGGACAGGAAATTCCCGGGGATTCCTTCCTGCTGTACCGAGCAAATGATGCAACAATGCCAAAAATTGATAATGATAAAGGGTTTCCTCCATTTCCAGAACCTTGGCTGCCTGTTTTAATGTAAGTCCGACAAAGTCTGAACCTGTTAATCTAATTGTAACAACGGAGGGATGGACATAGCGGCAGCTTGCGAGGGCCGCTTCAAGCTCATTGTAGAGAACTACTCCCAATTTACGGCGGTTAAAAGCCTGTCTTCTTAGAAAATCCTTTATCCATTTTTGTATATCGGCATTTTTTTGAACAGGAACATAGCTTGTTACTCCATGAACAAGATTTGATGCGACTTGAACAAGAAGAGATAATTTCTCCCAAAACACTTCAGTGTTTTGATATTTCCAGCCGTTTAATAATGTGAGAAAAGGAAAATCCGAAAATAATTTTCCCGCCTCTTCCCGTCCTTGTTCTGTAACTGTATAGTGAAGAGAAGAAATTTCCTCAATCAAACCGGACTCTGCCAATGTTTCGACTGCTATGTCAAGGACCGGACGCGAAACAGGTTCAAACGTTTTAAAAAAGGAGGAAAGGCCAAACAGGCGGATGTCCTGAAGGGTTTGTGAAGATTTTTTTCCGTTCAGGAGATGGAAAACGGATGAAACGGTTCGATCTCCATTTAATTTATATAAACAATAAAGAATGATTTTATTTAAAAAAGGCTGTTTGGTCATTTTAATCACCCATTATAAAAATTCTACTAGAAAAAACCATAAAAGACATTGCTTTTTTAAAAATGCTCCGTCTCAGAATTCCGTTTTCCATCGCAATCCTGTTGAACAAAGAACACCATGCTGATGTAAAGGGCGGCCGTACAAGATTTTATCAACGGAAACATGTAATATGCACTTGCTTTAAACTGATTTAAACCTTTTCCAAAAATATCTCTAAAGATATCTTCAGTTTATCATGTAATTTCATGGTGTAATTGTGTTTTTTTCTGAAAAATCGATAAACCGCACGATTAATGTCGTTTTTTCTATTGAAAAGTTATTGAATGAGACTTACAAAAAGAATGGAAGTTATGTTTCCAGATTATATCAGGGAATGTAACAGACAAATGTTAATTCATTGGGAGGTATTTTTAACATGGCAAAATATACGATTGTAGACAAAGAGACATGCATTGCATGTGGTGCTTGTGGAGCAGCTGCACCGGACATTTATGATTATGATGACGAGGGTCTTGCTTATGTAACCCTTGACAATAATGAAGGAACAGTTGAAGTTCCTGACATTTTAATTGACGACATGATGGATGCTGCTGAAGGTTGTCCGACAGATTCCATCAAAGTTGCTGATGAGCCGTTTGATGGCGATCCAAATAAATTTGAATAATATTAATGGTTTTTCCTATAAAAAAGGCTTGTTTCCACTCGAAACAAGCCTTCTTGCTGTTTCGGGAAACCGTCATTTGCAGGTCCCGGGAATATGCAAATATCTAATGAACCCGGCATCCGGGAGACAGTGCGGGCGCCGCCTCCTCCTGCATACAAAATTTCATCTCCATTTTAAAAGAGGCTCCCGCAAACGGAAAGCAATCCCGTAATTGAAGAGCCTCTTCATATATAATTATGCCACACTCTTTGCGGGCACTTGTTTTTTTATCCATGAAGCAAGTTTTTCAAACAGAATGACGAACAATAAGCTTGTAAGAATTCCTTTTATTAAATTGAATGGAAGTATTGCCATGACGATCATATCTCTCATTGCTGAAGCCGACATTTCCGGCATTCCCAAAAACCAAGTATAAGCCGGTAAGAATAAGAAATAATTGAGGACACTCATCATTAGTGACATAATTACCGTTCCCAGAACAAGCGCTATAATCAGGCCCTTTTTTGATTTCACCTTTTGATAAATATAATAAACAGGCAAAATATAAAGAATTCCCGCAATAAAGTTTGAAATATGTCCGACAGGGACTCCTGTTTCACTTCCTGTCATAAAATAATCCAGAACGTTTTTCAAAAACTCCACAAGGATTCCGGCACCGGGTCCGAAAACCAATGCGGCGATTAGAGCGGGAATATCACTGAAGTCAAGTTTTAGAAACGAAGCTGCCGGCAAAATTGGGAATTTCAACAACATTAATACATAAGCAATTGCACTGAGCATTCCAATGGCTACAAGAGTCTTTACACTGTTTTTCCTCATTTTTTTCCTCTCTCCTTTTTAGGAACCATCTCACCTATCGGAAGAGCGGTTCGGCTGTTCTAAGCTGTCACGGAAAAAAATACTCCCTCAAAATTCTTTGAGGGAGAATGGAGCGGCAAGCTTAAAAAGCGAACAATATCAACAGGAATATTGGACGCTTAGCAGAACCATCATCTTCTCCCATCCAGACTATACTGTCGGCTTTGGATTCTCACCAAATCATGCCTGACAAACTGCCTTTTAAGATTGGCAGATTAACAGCCAGGCTCGCGGGCTTTGAGAAAATTTTCTCATCACCGCCGGTCGGGAATTTCACCCTGCCCTGAAGAGATAGAACCATTATTTGTTTTTTTACATTATACACCATCTATATGAGTTTGTGAAGAATTTTACATAAACTTTTTTTGTCGATCTCTCATATTTATGGTAAATTAATAAAGGATAATTTTACTTATAAACCAATATTAATAGAGACCGTGATTTTGTACAACAGATTTGCCTTCCGGGGTACTGTAGAGAAAAACCAATACAAAAGGAGAGTAAAATGGAAAAGGTATTAATTTTTGGTCACAAGAATCCTGATACTGACTCAATTTGTTCGGCAATTGCCTATGCCGAGTTGAAAAAAGCACTGGGCATGAACGTGGAAGCAGTCAGATTGGGGGAAATTAACGGCGAGACGGAATTTGCCTTAAAAACATTCAATCAAGAAGTTCCCCGCCTTGTTAAAACGGCAGCAAACGAAACGAACAGCGTCATTTTAGTGGATCACAATGAACGCCAGCAAAGCATCGATGATATTCAACAAGTAAAAATCCTTGAAGTGATTGACCATCACCGCATTTCCAATTTTGAAACAGCCGATCCTTTATATTATCGTGCTGAACCTGTCGGATGTACGGCAACCATTTTAAACAAACTTTACAAAGAAAACGGCGTTAAAATTGAAAAAAATATCGCCGGCTTAATGTTGTCTGCCATCATTTCCGACTCTTTACTCTTTAAATCACCGACATGCACTGAAGAAGACATCGCCGCTGCCAGGGAATTGGCTGAAATCGCCGGTGTAGACGCGGAAAAATACGGCCTGGAAATGCTTAAAGCCGGTGCTGATTTAAGTAAAAAAACGGTCGAAGAACTGCTCACCATGGATGCCAAAGAATTTCAAATGGGAAGCAACAAAGTGATTGTTGCACAAGTTAACACGGTTGATATTCAAGATGTGCTGACAAAGCAGGAAGAAATAGAAGCAGCTATCCAAAAAGAAATAGACACAAGAAATCTCGATCTGTTTCTCTTTGTCATTACTGACATCTTAAACAATGATTCTACAGCCATCGCCCTCGGACGCAAAGCAAATGCGGTCGAAGCAGCATATAATTTGGCATTGGAAAACAACACAGCAATCCTGAAAGGTGTAGTTTCCCGCAAGAAGCAAATTGTTCCTGTTTTAACTGATGTATTAACAAAGCAAGGATAATATTTTCCTTGCTTATTTTCAGCAGGTCTTGAATTGACCTGCTTTTTTTAATATTCTATTGACTTTACTCGTTTAAAGCATTACATTTAAAACATGAACATTTTTATCGATTGACAGACAAATATTCGTCTTGTACAATGAACAAAAAAATCAGAAATAATCGATGGCAGGAGTTGTTTGTTTACATGTATCGTGTACTAGTATCTGACGCAATTAATGCAGAGGGATTGCAGCCTTTGCTCGAGTATGAAGAAGCAGAAATTATTGAGAAAAAGGTCACAGATCCGGAGGTCGACCTTGAAACCATTGATGCCCTTCTTGTCAGAAGTGCAACAAAAGTAACCGAAGAATTAATGGAAAAAATGCCCCGGCTGAAAATTATCGCCCGTGCAGGGGTTGGCGTCGACAATATTGATGTCAATGCGGCAACAAAACGGGGAATTATTGTTGTTAATGCTCCGGACGGAAATACAATATCCGCAGCTGAGCATACGTTTGCCATGATGGCATCCTTAGTGCGGAACATTCCTCAAGCCCATCAATCAGTAAAAAATCTTGAATGGAAAAGAAGCGCTTTTGTCGGTACTGAACTTCACGGCAAAACACTGGGTATTGTCGGATTGGGAAGAATCGGATCCGAATTGGCCAAAAGAGCAAAGGCCTTTGCAATGAACATTAAAGTTTATGATCCGTTTTTAACAAAAGAACGTGCTGCAAAAATCGGTGTTGAAAGCTGCTCATTGGATGAAGTTTTAGAGCAATCTGATATTATCTCTGTTCATACACCTTTAACACCTGAAACAAAAGGACTTATCGGCGATGAAGCCATCCAGAAAACCAAAAAAGGCGTATTTTTCCTGAACTGCGCCCGAGGCGGCATCATTGATGAAGAAGCACTTGAAAAGTATTTAGCGAACGGACATGTAGGCGGGGCAGCCCTTGATGTGTTCACCCAGGAACCTCCGGGAGAGCATCCATTGTTCAAATTTGACAATGTCATTGTTACACCGCATTTGGGTGCATCCACGAAGGAAGCCCAATTAAATGTTGCCACACAGGTTGCAAAAGAAGTCCGACTGTATTTGGAGGGAAAACCAGTTTCCAATTCAATCAATCTGCCGGCAATGTCCAAAGACGTATTTGAAAAAATCGGACCTTTCCACAAACTGGCGAAACAAATGGGTGTTATGGCCGGACAATGCCTTAATGAAGGGGTACACGAATTATATATTACCTATGCGGGCAATGTGACTGAACTTGAAACTTCCTACTTAACCAAAGCTGTAATATCCGGTTTCTTTAAAGAACGCATCGACGTGCATGTGAACGAAGTAAACGCCCTCCTCGTGGCAAAAGAGAGAGGAATTACTACCGGTGAAAAAGTTTCAACCAATACCTACGGCTATTCAAATTGCATCACAGTCGTTGCCAAGGGTGAAGAACGCCAGGCAATTATCAGAGGAACATATATTGAGAACTACGGTCCGAGAATTGTCCATATTAACGACTTTAATATCGACTTTATTCCGGAAGGCAATCTGCTGTATGTCCTTCACAAGGACCGTCCCGGCGTAATCGGCCGCGTCGGCAAAATCCTTGGTGATCAAAACATTAACATTGGAACAATGCAAGTGGGCCGAAAGGAAGCCGGCGGAGATGCAATTATGATTCTGGGCGTTGATAAAGAAGTGGATGACACTACTGCCGAAATGATTTCAAAGCTTGACGGAATTCTCTATGTCAACCGCCTGACCCTTTAATATTAATACAAATAATATCATAGATAAATAAAAGAGGTTGTCCCGGAAAAAGGGGCAGCCTTTTTTATGCGGCTAACGGGACAGCCGGTAAAATAATTCCTGATCCGGATGAATGATATGTGAATCTAAATCGTTTTCTTCCATCAGATGCTGAACGGTAACGCCGGTTCTTTTCGCAATTGATTCAAGATTGTCGCCGGGTTGAACCGTATACTTAAATAAATTTACCGGATGAATAACAAGCTCCTGTTCTGGAAAAATTTTTTCAGTTTGAATATTATTAACCTCTTGAATATGTTTTACAGTTGAATGATACTGGTGAGCGATCACGGACAAATTTTCCCCCGGCAGAACGTGATGGATAATTTTTTCGACCTTTACACCCGGAAGACTCCCGGTCCCGTCCGTTTCCTGCTCCTGTTCGTCAGTTTTATCCGTACTTGCATGATGATACCCGGTTTCTGCCGGTTCTTCATCAACCGGCATTCCGGTGGCAGCCGTCATGACTTGTCCGGTTTTTTCCTCCCTTTTCATCGCCTGCACTGACTCTCCCTGATTTACTTCTCCCAGTGCAATAATCGGATCGACAGCATTTCTCTTATCAGCGGTCCACTCATTTTTATGTACTTCAAAATGGAGATGGCTCCCGGAAGAATCTCCGGTACTGCCCATTTCTCCTATGATATCTCCTTTTTTCACCAACTCTCCTTCTTGCACATTTCTTTTACTCAAATGAGCATAAACGGTCTCCAAATTGTTTGGATGCTTCAGAAAAACCACATGGCCGTAAGAATCAGAATAATAGGACTTAGAAACATAACCTTCATCAACAGCATACACGGGTGAACCCAGTCCCCCTGCAATATCTATCCCTTTATGTGAACCGTTTCTCGTTCCATATGTATCCGTAATAATACCGTCGGCGGGCCAGACCCAATGGTCGGTCACCTTTTCAATATCATGCGTTTCGGCCCTGGTTTCTTTTCCTCCCAGAAATAATAAACTGATACACAATGCCATGATTCCTGCAATTAGAAGCCGTTTTATGTAGTCCCGCATTTTTTTCCTCCTTGAGTTTAAAAATCTCCCAGTTGAAACATATGTAAGAATAAAGTCATTTAGAACCTGATTAAAGGGAGATTGTCATCCGGCTTTTAAACTTCCGGTCTGCAAAATGAATAAGCCGGAAATAGAAAGCAATACATTTGTTATTATTTGGACTTCCGGGTTTTTTTTATACAAATAAAATAAAAAAAGGACCAGCCTGTCAGCTAATCCTTCATTTTTTTGCCAGAATCATTCTATTAGGAGCCAGCGGGACTGTCCATTCTTCACTAAATCTAAATTTACCGACAGAAGCCAGATTTGAATTTTCAATCTTAACCCTTTTGAAATTAAATTCTTTGGCTGTCAGCAAAATGGCTTCTATTGTGTAAATTGTTTCCGTTTCATTTGTCACAGTTGCTGTATCATCAAGGCGGATAATCAATAAATCGCTGGCCTCAATGACCTCGGCAATCACAAAGTTTTTCGGGATGGATGCTTCCAAATTATCAACGGGTATATTTTCCTTCATCTTGCCCAATGCTTCCTGAATCGTCGCATACGACTGATTGGAAGGAACTAAATAAAGTTTTTTGCCTGCGCCCGGAGGAGTGTAAAAATAATATCCGCGTGCTCCTTGGATATAAACCGGCATCTTTTCCACGTATCCAGTATGAGAGAAATTGACTCCGGGATTCCCTTCAGTGGAAAATGTAATTGTTTCTATTCCCCGGGAAGCTGCAGTATCATTGATTACTCTCATAAAATTATGTTCGGAGCTGCTTCCTTCCCCGTATATATGATTACGCGGAAGATCAACATGCAGGGTTTTTTGATCCTCTGATAAAGTGAGTTTCCCGTTCAGCGGATAATAATCACTTAATCCCCATTCCTCTTCCTTCAGGAGCGGCATCAATTCTGTATATTGCTCAAAAGCTGCTTTATTCTTCTCAGTTCTGGCCACAACCGTAATAGGAACTAAGATTTGCCCGTTTCTGTCAGGAATCGGATAGACAAAATAGTCATATTGAGAATCCCCTGTATCATAGACAGCCGAATATATCTCTTGTTCATCAATTCTTATTTCCTGTTTCTGGCCGTTTTTTATTGAATTAAGAGACTCTTTTCCGGACTGTGAAACAGTCTCCATTTGCTTACTCCCGGATTCAATGTATTCCTCTTTTTCGTAATTATCTTTACCGGTAAAATTTAATGCAAAATTATCCCAGTCCATGATCTGGGGGACAAGGAAAATAAATAATAAAAGTGCTGCCGCTCCGGCCAAAGATGGAATCATCCAGGATCTGCCTTTCCTTTTTTCCATTTTTAAAGAAATATTTTGATAAATTTCCTGCGGATTCCGGCGATCCTTTATTCTCGGCAAAGACTTTAGCAGCTCCTCCAGTTCTTTTTCATTCATTTCACCCATTTAGCATCCCTCCCTTCCTGTGCCAGTTTTAATTCCATTTGCTTTCTTAACACCTTTAATGCCCGGTGCTGTGTGGTTTTGACCTTGCTTTCCGTCCATCCCAGTGCATCAGCTGTCTCAGCAATGGACAAGTCCTGAATAAAGCGCAAAATGATCACCGATTTTTGATCCAGCGTACAGTAGTCCAGGCAATGATAAATAAGCTGAACCTCTTCCTTTTGCATGGTGATTTCCTCGGGGAGGGGCGCTTTGTCCTTTACGGGATGTTCAGTTAAGTCGAATTTTTCAGCTATTCTTTGTTTCCAGCCCTTTTGTCTGCGAAAATGGTCTATAGCCACATTGCGGGCAATCGAAAACAACCATGTTTTTTCACTGCTGTTTCCCTTAAATTTATGATATGATCTTAAGACTTTAATATAAACCTCCTGAACAAGGTCTTCAGCCAATTCCCTTTCTTTTACCATATAAAATAAAAATTGAAATACATCATGATGATATTTTTGATAGAGCTCATCAAAAACGGAGTCCAACGATAACCCCTCCCGCTCATACTATTAGTCGCTATCTATTGAATAAAAGTTACAATTTTGCATCCCCGCGGAACAATTTCCCGGAATATTTGCCACAAGAAACGGAACCATGTCTTTTCAATCGAAGAAACGATTCCCTTTTTAATATAGTATTTGTTCACCAAAAAAGGAAGGGTTGGCTGCCCTTCCTTTTTAAAATGTTCCTTGTGAATCAAGAAACGTCGCTAAAATTTCCCAATGTTCACTTTTTTCTTCTCGGAATAAAGAAGGAAAATGTCGTTCCGTGTCCGCTCTTGCTTTGAACCGAAATATTGCCGCGGTGCCCTTCTACAATATTCTTGGCAATGGCCAGGCCCAACCCTGTTCCGGAACGCCCTCTTGTCCGCGCTTTGTCTCCTTTGTAGAAGCGTTCAAAGACAAACGGCAAATCTTCTTCGGGAATCGGCTCTCCCGTATTAAACACAGAAACATGCAACCCTTTTACGTCTGTTCTGACTGTTACTGTGACAAGTCCTTCCGGTGAGCAATGCCTGATCGCATTGCTGATTAAATTGGTAAACACCTGTTCAATTCTGTCAGCATCAAAATAAAAGTAAGGCTCTGCTTCATCCATGTGACATTCAATATGAATATCCTTTTCTTTTGCCAACACATGGAATTTACGGATTATCCTCTGCAGATAAGGCTTCAGCTCAACTCTTTCAATATAAAGTTGAATGTGGCCGGCTTCCATTCTTGCAAGATCGAGCAGTTCGTTGACCAGTCGGCCCATGCGAAGCGATTCGTCATAAATCACCTTTGCCAATTCCTTCTTTTCTTCCGCAGTTTCTGCAATATCATCTACAATGGCTTCGCTGTATCCCTGCATCATGGCAATAGGTGTCCGCAATTCATGGGATACATTGGCGATAAAGTCTTTTCTCAACTTGTCAAGCTGCCTTTCTTCCGTCATATCCCTTGCAACGGCCACAGCTCCCCTGATGAAATCTTTATTATAAAGTGGACTGACTATGACCACCCAGGTCCGCCCCTGAAGGGTTATCTCACCGGATTGCTCCGTTTCTGTATCTACTGCAAGTTGAAATAGTTCCATTACTTTAGATGGAACCTCTGATGTATTCACATTTTTTTCTTCCTGATCAAAATACCAGTCCTGTAAAAAGCGTTCAGCCGGAGGGTTCGTAATCAAAATCGTCCCATCTCTGTTAAAGGTAATAACACCATCCGCCATGCTGCTCAAAATGCTTGCCAATTGTTCTTTTTCCTGGCTCAAAGCATTCATATTAAACTTCAGCTGGCGCCCCATTTGATTCAGCGCCGTGGCAAGAGCACCTATTTCATCCCGTGTGAGAATGGGAACTTTTGTGTCAAATTTTCCACGTGCAGCTTCAAAAGCAGCCTCACGCATTTTTCTTAACGGAGCTGTTATTCTGGTTGACAGGAAGAAAGCAAAGATGGTTGTTAACACAAAGGCAATTCCTGCAGCAAGAAAGACAAATTTTGTCGTTGACGCGGTAGTTTCTTCAATATCCCGCAGCGACTGCATAATGAATACAGCTCCAGTATCCCCGTCAATTTGCCCGACGGGGACTCCGATAATGAGCAGGCGTGAATCTTTACCGGCCTTTTCGGCAGAAAACGAAGAAATTTTTTTTACATTTTCATCTTCAAACACTTTGGAGAGTTCAGGATCATTCAGAAAATAATCAGCTCCAAGGCCGAAAGACTTTTCCATCTCCGGAGAGGCGAAAAATTCCCCGGAATTTTTAATAACAATCGCTTCCGTAGTATCCGCAAGCATTTCCCAGGATATATCCAGAGCTATACCCTGTTCCTGTGTTTCCAAAAGATGAGATATTTGCCGGGCTGTTTTGGCCAGACTTTTTTCTGTTTCTTCTACGTGATAATTTTCAAAAAAACTCAATAACAGGATGGTAAGGATGAACAGTACAAATGAGAAGAACAGCAGAATAGTAAACCAAAGTTTACCAACAACACTTCGCCAAAAAATCATTCATTGATAACCTCAAACTTATAGCCTACGCCCCAGACAGTCACAATCATCTTTGCGGCAACTTCCGAGACTTTGTTGAGTTTTTCACGAAGCCGTTTAACGTGGGTATCCACCGTTCTTAAATCACCAAAGAACTCATAATGCCATACTTCTTTAAGAAGAGTTTCCCGGTCAAAAACCTTGTCGGGAGATTTCGCAAGAAAATACAAAAGCTCGTATTCCTTTGGTGTCAGACTGACTTCCTTCCCATCGGCTGTTACTCTGTGCGCATCATTATCAATGGTTAAATGCGGAAAAACGATGATATCTTTCGTAACCGTTTCGGTTTGCAAGTAGGAAGTCTTCGAAGATCTCCGCAATAATGCCTTAACACGAAGAACCACTTCTCTCGGGCTGAAAGGCTTGACAATATAATCATCTGCACCGACCTCAAACCCTTGGACACGGTTTACTTCTTCACCTTTTGCTGTCAGCATAATAATTGGAGTGGCTTTTTTGTCCCTCAGTTCCCGGCAAACCTCAATTCCGTCTTTTCCGGGCATCATAATATCCAGCAAAATCACATCATAATCATTATTAAGGGCCATGGACAGGGCTTGATTTCCGTCTTCAGCTTCTTCAATAATATAATTCTCTCTTTCTAAATACATTTTTAATAAGCGTCTGATTCTTTCTTCATCGTCCACTACTAAAATTCTCACGTCTTTTTCCACTTAAATGCCTCCTATTGATGATGTAATACAGTGAAGCCTCACCGGACAAAAGACTGATTCTTTCTTCCGGTGCGCATAAAGGCCTGCTGTATGAAGGGAAAACTATGTGAATTAAAAGCATAAAGGAAAAAAGCACCTGTTTTCAAAAAATTATGCCCCTGCATACGAATGCAGACCCTTAATCACCAGATTGACAGCAACCAGATTAAACATAATGATAGCAAAACCTATGACTGCCAGCCATGCAGACCGTTCGCCATGCCATCCCTTGGAAAGGCGCAAATGCAAAAAAGCGGCATAAAACAGCCAGGTTATGAGAGCCCAAACCTCTTTCGGATCCCAGCCCCAAAATCTGGACCAGGCGATTTGCGCCCAAATCATTCCAAATACAAGAGCCCCTAAAGTAAAGACAGGGAATCCGATTAAAACGGACCGGTAGCTGATTTCATCTGCTAAATCTTCATTAATGTTTCCTGTCAATGGCTTCAAAGCCGCACCAATTCGTTTGCGAAAAATAAATCTTGTCAATATATATAATATTATACCAGTAGAAAGAGACCAAATCACTGTATTTAGTTTTTTCGCGTCAATAATCGCCGGCGCTTCCAAAAAAGGCTCAAATTGTCCCTTGACAAGCTGTCCTTCATTCGGACCAATCAAAGGAGGCATTCCGTATTCGACTGACTCTTCTGCCCCGAATTGGTTTGTCCATTGAAAGACTGCTGAATAATGAAAAGCATTAAATAAGACCGAGACCACAATAAAGCCGACGACCGAAAGCATCAGAAAAAGCACGACTTCAAGCCAAACATTACTTTTATTCCGCCGCGTCTGGTCAACCTTTTTAACAAGAAAAATAAGCGCCGCTGCAAAGCTGATTGCCAAAATGGCCTGGCCCAAAGCAACGGTAATGACATGAATTTGCAGCCAATACGTTTGCAGCGGAGGAATCAATGGTGAAATATCTCTGGAAAACATCCCTGCATAAGCAATAATAATTAAAACAACAGGTAATACAGCTAAACCGAGCACTGGAGTTCTATAAAGAAAATGAATAAGAATAAATGCTCCGACGGTGCATAATCCGAAAAATGTAATAAATTCGAACAAATTGCTGACAGGCGCATGACCGGCAGCCAGCCATCTTGTAATAAAATACCCCAGATGTGCCGCAAAACCTGTCATAGTCAAAAAAATTGCAACGGTTGCCCAAATTTTCAGCGGTTTTTCAGTTTTAGAAATATTTTTCTGGCGAATAGCACCTCCAAAGAACGGAATGGCTGATAAATAAAGAATAAAAGCTATCATTAACAGGTTAGAACTGAGTTCTGCCACCGTGATTCCCCCTTATTTGCCCTTTTTTTCATTCCGGTCCTCAGGCTCATTGATTCCTGTTCCCGCTAAAACAGTCTGGAGTTCCCGTTTCAAGCCGTACCAGTTTTTGTTTGTATGAGCCGCCAGCCAAATATCCGGTCCCCGCTGTTGAATCCATATTCTCCTGTGATTCCAATAAGAACCCAGAGATAAACCAATCAGAAAAATCAGCCCGCCAAGCGCAAAAATCCATAAAGTTAAATCTTTGCGCAAAGCCAGAATAGAAACCGTTTTTGTTTCGATACCGGCAAACTGCATTTTATATTTATTTTCTCCAACAGGTTCAACGGTTTGCTGAATCGCAACAAGGCTTATTTCGCCCTCCGGTTTGTCAGGAGTATACATTTCGAAAACGAAGGCCGGATTATTGGGATCCCTTGACAGTGTCACCGGCAATCCCTCATCATCAAGGTCAAAATCAGGGTAATATTTTAATATTTCCACGGTATAACCATTACCTAAATTATACCGCATTTTCGGGTTGTCGAGACTTATATTTATTTCTCCCAGCGGTTCGTTTGTCTCTTTTTCCACCAGAACAAAATTCATCGCTGACAGCACCGTCTTAAAATCCATTTGATATATGGCATATTGATCAAATTTTAACGGATTATTTACTTGTATGCTGTATTCCTTTTCTTTTATTAACCCGGCCTCAGCTCCCGGAACCCTTTCCCCTTTGCGTTTATACAGAACCACGTCGGTTTGGTAGTTTTTAGCAACATCCCCTGTTTTTTTTAACGCTTCACTAAAAGCTTCATTTTCTTTCTCATCATATACTTCCAAGATAAACTGCTTGTTTTCCAAATAATATTCACCGTCTGTACCGGGGATCTCTTTGCGCTCTCCTTCTTTGATATCAATGACCTCGTCCACATACATCCCCGGAAAAAATCGCAACATGGCACCAAACAGAAAAATAATCAATCCGATATGATTCACATACGGACCCCATCTTGAGAATCTGCCTTTTTCAGCTAAAATCGCATGGTTTTCTTCACGAATGCGATAACGCTTCTTTTTCAAATTTCTTTTTACTGCTTTTACTGCTTCATCAAAGTTTTCACCTTTCGTAATGCCAAAAATGCGCTGACCTTTCATAAAACTTTCATGGCGGTCAACCCTCTGTGCTTTTAAGGCCCGAAAAAGCGGCACAGCCCGGTCAAGGCTGCAAACAACTAAGGAAACGCCAATAAGGGCAATTAAAATCATATACCACCATTGGCTGTATAGTTCATGAAATCCCAATATGTAATAGAGCTTGCCCGGCCAGCCATATTTCTGCTCATAGAATTCAGATGCGGGAACAAATTGGGGAATGTACATTTTCTGGGGAAAAATTGTCCCGATGCCGGAAGCAATTAAGGTAATAACAATCAACCAGATACCAACTTTAACTGAGGAAAAGAAATTCCAAACTTTATCAATGAAAGTTTTATTATATGTTTGGGAACGGCGGGCACTTCCTTCATATCTCATATCCAATAATTCTGGAGCCCCCGTTCCTGTTAATGACCGTCCGCACGCCTCACACAGGAGGGTTCCGTGCGGATTTACATGTCCGCACCCGCATTTAATCCTTTCCAAGAATGCTCCCCCCTGCTCGCTATGGTTTTATTTTTTCAATCATCTCCGCTGCCATTTTTTCGTCTGTAATTTCGCCGGTATGGATCCCGGCGATAAACCCGTGTTTATTTATTAGAAATGTAACAGGAAGCGGATTCACCCCAAAAGCGTCCACAACTTCCTGTTTCCGGTCATTAAGAACCGGAAAAGTTAATTCATGTTTTTCAAGAAACCGGTTAATGACAAGATCGGTTTCCCCGATATTCACTGCAAGAATCTGCACTCCTTGATCCTTTTGGTCCTGATACTGCTTTTCCAATAAAGACATCTCTTTTTCGCAGTACTTGCAATAAGTTGCCCAAAAATTCACAAGGACACCCTGACCTTCATAGTCTGAAAGACGATGCTTATTTCCGTTCAGGTCCGTTAAAATAAAATCCGGCGCCACATCACCGACTTTTAATTGGGGACGTTCTCCCTTTGTCAGATTGGCATAGACTGTTAAGATAACAGATGCGGCCAAAACCGTGAGAATGGATGTCCGCATAAACAGCCGGTTTTTTTTCATTGCTTCCCCTCCCCAAAAGAAACAGAGTAAAAGTACATTCTTGCCATTACGGTTTATCCATATTTACGATGCGAATCTTATCTGCTCATCTGTTATTCCAATTCTCAGCATGAGCAATTTTCAAAAAGCATTCGGAAGCTTACTTGTGCCGAAGCCATTGAATACAAACGTTCATTTGTTCTGCTCTCTGCCGGTATTCTGCACAAGCAAATCCTAATCGAAACGGCAGAAAAGTTTACAGAACAGGCTTGTACTTTTTAATTTTTGTTTTTTCCCTTACCGGCGTTCTGTTTCGCCAATACGCGCAGCTGCTTGACCTCGTGGGGCGTCAGTTCCCTTACATCCCCTGCATTCATTCCCTCTATTGTAAGAAAAGCGAACCTTTCCCTTTTTAATTTCATAACCGGATGGCCGATCGCATCAAACATTCTGCGGACCTGGCGGTTTCTTCCCTCATGAATGGTCAGTTCAACAACCGCGGTTTGTTTTCTCTTTTCAATACTAAGCACTTTAACTTTCGCCGGTGCAGTCTTCCCGTCCTCAAGCATAATCCCTTTTTCCAGTGCCTTCAGTTTCTCCCGGGGGGGAATTCCCTTGACTTTTGCCACATACACCTTATCTATTTCGTTCCGGGGATGCATGAGCAAATTGGCAAACTCCCCGTCATTCGTCAGCAGGAGCAATCCTGATGTATCATAATCCAATCTGCCGACAGGATACACACGCTCTTGCACTCCGGGAAGAAAATCAGTAACCACCTTTCTGCCCTTATCATCTTTGACACTGGATATGACTCCATACGGTTTGTAGAAAAGAAAATATACCGGTTGTTCCTTCTCGATTGGAATGCCGTTCACTTCAACTTTGTCATTAGGAGACACTTTGACACCCAATTCTGTGATAATTTTTCCGTTAACCTTTACTTTTCCTTCAAGAATCAGCTGCTCTGCCTTTCTTCTCGATGCCATTCCCGCCTGAGCAATTACCTTTTGCAATCTTTCCATACTAAGCCACCTCTTGTTTGACGGAACACCAATTCCGTTATTTAAATTATTACATAATTTGTAATTTTTGAAAAGCATTACCTCTCTACAGAGGAAAGTCCCTTCCTTTTTTGACCTTATAACTTAAACTGACTTTAATGATTACAGAGTCCGTCTTATAGTATACCTAACCGGCAATTATTTGAGCAAAAAAAAGATTCCATATGGAATCTTGCTTCTTCCTCGCCTGATTATACTGTTCCTGAAATCCCCGGCCTGGGCAGGCATATACAAAAACCGGGCAGCCGTCCATCTTAAAAAAACTATTGGTAAATCCGCCCGCTTGCACTATGACATATCTTTTAGCGTCAGGTCCTGTTAATTGCCAAAGACAAGAGTCACAATAACAATTGCTGAAGTAATTCCGACAAGATCGGCAAGAAGTCCGACCTTCAAGGCATCCCCCATTTTCTTAATACCCACTGCCCCAAAATAAACGGTGAGGACATAAAACGTCGTATCCGTGCTCCCCTGGATCGTGGATGCAAGCCGGCCGATAAATGAATCGGGACCGTATGTAGCTATGATATCGCTCATGATCCCGAGAGCTGCGGAACCGGAAATAGGACGGATGATGGCCAACGGGGCTATTTCCGGAGGAACACCGATTGCTTCAAGCATAGGCCGGATTAAATTCATAAAGAAATCAAGCGCACCTGAAGCACGGAACACGGATATGGCGACAAGCATTCCTACAAGGAAAGGAATCAGCGAAACGGCAATTCGAATTCCTTCTTTTCCGCCTTCAACAAATCTCTCATATGAAGGAACTTTTTTAATCGTTCCATATAGAAGGATAAATCCGATTAAAACCGGAATAAACCATAATGATATTAACGAAATAATCCCCATTGCCCTCATCCTTTACGTTTCCTGCTTCGTCTGTAATAAAAATACCGGTCTATCAATATCGCCCCAATCGCCGAACATACAGTTGCCACTAATGTTGTACCGACAATTTCAGTGGGATTTGCCGACTCGTAGTTCATCCGGATTGAAATAACGGTTGTCGGAATTAACGTAATGCTTGATGTGTTAATAGCAAGAAAAGTAATCATTGAACGGCTGGCTTCATTCTTTCCGCCATTCAATTTTTTCATTTCCTCCATCGCTTTAATTCCGAGCGGTGTTGCCGCATTTCCCAATCCAAACAAATTAGCTATCATGTTTGACAAAATATATCCCATTGCCGGATGATTATTGGGAACCTCCGGGAACAGGCGGCTTATCAAAGGCTTGAAAAGACGGGAAAGTTTTTTCAAAAGACCCGCTTCTTCTGCAATTCTCATCATCCCGAGCCAAAAAACAAGGACGCTGATTAAGCCGATGCAAAGGGTCACTGCTTCCTTTGCCCCTTCAAAAATCGCTTCATTCACCTTGTCCATTGTCCCGTTAACCATGGCAAAAACAATCCCGATGATAATCATCGCAGCCCAGATCACATTAACCATTTGTATTCACACCAATGATTAAATTAAAAATATCTTTAAAACGATCAAAAAATTTCTTTTTTTCGAGCTTGCTGTGATCCATGAAAACCGGCACCTCTTTAACAGGCTTATTTTCTAAATAGATCACCGCACTTCCGGCAATTTCAGGAAATCCGTTGCGGGACTTGATTTTTTCAGAGTTTATCAGTTTGTATTCAATGAAAAATGAATCCTTTTCATCTTCCGCTGCAGGATAATAGACATCATTTTTAAAATAAATTTTTCCTTTATAAAACGAATCATTGACGCCTTTTATGTTCCCTCTTGAAATGACCTTCACCATTTCATATTTCTTAAAGGCTGTTTCATACATATTGATATGATCATTCCAGTCATCGGGAGCATTCAGGGTTACAGCTATTAAATCCATATCTCCTTTTGTCGCCGTAGAAACCAAAGTCCTTTTCGCAAGCTTGGTATAACCTGTTTTCCCTCCTGTTGCATATTCATACTTGCCCATTATAAGACGGTTTTTGTTTTTCCAGACCCGATCCCATTTTTCATGGGGATTCGGAGCACGGTGAACTTTCGTTCCCGCAATTTTCCTGTATTTCTCATTTTCCATTGCGTACTTTGTCAAAATTGCCATGTCATAGGCCGTTGAGTAGTGATTCGGTGAATCGTCAAGACCGTGGGGATTTGCAAAATGGGTGTTTGCCATTCCCAATTCCTCTGCCTTCCGGTTCATCAGAAAAACAAATCCTTCCACACTGCCACCTACATGTTCAGCAATGGCAACGGCTGCATCATTGCCCGACCTGAGCATTAACCCGTAGACTAAGTCCTCCAGCTTTATCTTTTCGTTTTTTCTTAAATAAAGGGAGGAACCCTCCACCCCTTCTGCTCTCTCACTGACAGTCACCATTTCATCCAGCTTGTCTGATTCAATGGCAAGAATCGCCGTCATTATTTTTGTAATGCTGGCGACTTTTCTTTTTTCATGTGCATTTTTTTCAAACAGGACCCTTCCGGATTTCTGCTCAATCAAAACAGCATTTCTTGCACTGACTGAGATGGAGGCGTCTGCAGTTTGAGGCTTGCTGTTCAGAAAGAGGAGAACCGAAAGGACAACCAAAACTGATATCTTTTTTATATTCATCCGGCAAAACCCCGCCCTTTTCTGTTTGTACAAGTTTATGCGGATGAAAAACCGATATGACAAAAAACAGACAGTCAGGGACGAGGTTTCATTTGCCGAACCCGGTTCTAGAAAAATTCCTGCACATTCTTCCCTGTTCCTTGCCCGGCCAGACTAAAACGGCCGCCATTGTAATCGTTCAGCCTGCCGGAATCTTTCACTTACATTCTGCCAATTAACAATATTCCACCAATTATCCACATACTCCCCTCGATTATTTTTATACTGCAAATAATAAGCGTGCTCCCACACATCCAACACAAGAAGGGGAATCGTATCCCATTGGGTCAGGACATGATGTTTTTCGGTTTGAAGTATTTCCAAACGGCGGGCCCGCGGAGACCAGACAAGCAAAGCCCATCCAACTCCTTCAACAGCCTTTGCCGCTTCAGAAAAATGTTTTTTAAATGCCGAAAAAGAGCCGAAATATTTATTAATTTCCTGTGCCAGTTTTCCTGCCGGCTGCCCTCCGCCTGCAGGAGACATATTATTCCAAAAAATAGTGTGCAGATAATGCCCTGATCCGTGAAAAGCCAATTCTCTTGACCAATGTTTAACGAGGGAGTAATCGTCTGTCTTCCTTGCCCGTTCCAATTCTTTTTCAGCTTTATTCAGCCCGTCTACATACGATTGGTGATGTTTTGTATGATGGAGGCGCATGATTTCCCCGGCAATATATGGTTCAAGAGCATGGTAAGCATACGGCAGCGTCGGGAGCGTATGCCGGCCTGCCTCAATAAACGGTGCAGACTGAAACATAGCACCTGTATTTTGCCGGCGCCGAAAGTAGTTTTCCATGTCTTCATGCAGGTTTTCCACCTGATATTGCAGATCAATCAATTCTTCGTTGCTCATTGTCTCCGGATTCTTAATTCCCTCAATAATTTCTGTCATTTGGTCAAGTCTCTTCCAGATTTCTTCGCTCCGATCCACATTTTCCGATTGAAGGAAATTCTTTAACTC
>JANWJP010000010.1 GCA_025451895.1 Robertmurraya sp. | reverse complement strand
GCAACGCCTTTGTGACCGACTTCCTGTCGGCCTAAAGGCTAAAAACGCCACGTCCTGTGGCAACGCCTTCGTGACCAACGTCATGTTGGCCTAAAGACTAAGAGCGCCATGTCCTGTGGCAACGCCTTTGTGACCGACTTCCTGTCGGCCTAAAGGCTAAAAACGCCACGTCCTGTGGCAACGCCTTTGTAACCAACGTCCTGTTGGCCTGAGGAGGCTCGGCGCTCCCCCGTTAACCGTAGGTGCCTGTAACGGAAATCAACAACCAAATTTAACAGAACCTAATTAAAAACCGCTGTTAAAGTGGTTGGTGTTGATTTCATGAAAAAAATCAGAACTTCCAAACATCCGCTGGAAGTTCTAAATGAATTTGTATAGTCTTATTAAACAAATCCCTGTTCATTCAGGAAAAATCCTCTTTTGCAAAAATGAACATTGCCCCGATGATCAAAACCAGAAACAGTACCACCGGAGTCAACCTTAGTATATGTACGTCAACCAGAAAACTTGTGATTATGATAGGAAGACCAATCATAACAGTCATCGAAGAAAACTTGGTATAACGGACCGCTTTTTGTGATGGCTCCGGTTCTTCTTTAAACATCCATCTCTTCCCGAATAAAATGCTCTTTTCAGGTTCCGAATATGTCCATATTAACACTGCATATAACGGGATTAACAAAACAATGACAATAAAAACAGCAGCAAAATTTTCCATATCATTCCCCTTCCTCAACTTTTCAATATGTTTGTTGAATTAAGAGCCGGGGAATGATCTCGGATTTCCTTCATGAGGCGGAGATTGATATTTCTTGCAAAAATCCGCAAAAACTCATAGATTTTCCGCTTCTTCCCAGCTGTTGTACAATTGCAGAACAGTGCATCTCACCTGTCCCGAAGGAACGGACAAAATCGTTTCTTCCCCTGCTTTTAATCCTAATAGCTTCCTTGCAACCGGCGTTGCATAGTAAAGCTTGTTTTCTTCGATATTGGATTCACCGTAGCCGACAATTTCATAGATTTCTTCTTCCGCTCCATCCGGATATTGAAACGAACATTTCACAATCGAACCGATATCAACTTCATCTGTATTTCGCCTGCTGAAGTGAATCAACTCAGCATTTCTGTATAAATTTTTCAATTCGGCTATTCGTGCTAACAATAATTGCTCTTCCTGCTCGAGTTTATGGAAGTTGGGATTGGCCAGTTTTTGATCGCCGCAGGCATGATAGGCTTTGCTTTTATCCATACGTACCTGCTTTAATTCATTCTCAAGTGCGGCAATTTGCGCACGAATGATTTCTTCCCCCCGGGGCGTTATTTTTACTGACATTTCTTTCTCCTTTGCGTGCATATCCTTTGAAATTCTTGCTCCGCCGGTATGATCACTGCTTGGATATACGGGGGATTCTGTCTTTCATTTTCTTCTCTTCGTTTTCGAGAATCTCCTCGCATTTCCTCAAAAGAATTTCCATTTCATTAACAAGGGAAATCAGCTTTAAAAAATCAAAGGTTCCCATCAAATCCTGGGCATGGGCAATCAGATCCCTGAGTTTTTCCAGTTCCCGCAATATTTGTTTGCCCTTATTTTTTGATTGAAAGTCAAACAGACGGAAAAGCTGTTTATCGTTTAAAATAATATCCCTTTTATCACAAAAATGCAGACAATCAAGCAGGTCAATTTCCTGATTGGTTTGCAGACGGAATTCATAAATCTCTTCAGCTTTTTCAAGTCGGGAATCTGTCAAATATTTTTGCCAGGAATCTCCCGGATGGTAAATGCGGATAATTTTTAAGAAATGCATTTCCAAGAGGGAAATCAGCCCAAAAATAAGGAGGCGGACAGGTGTTTTTTGCATATCGGCACGGGTGACCAGACTGATGATTTCGTCTCCTTCGAGAACAAAGATCCGGTCTTTTTCCCTTAATAAAAACATCGCCTCAATGATGGAAGTAGTTTCTGATACAATTTCCCCTATTTCAAATATTCTAACAAGACTGCTGATAGTCGCATGTTCATCAACTTCTTCAACGTCTTTCCTTCTGATATAGCCGAAAATGCGTCCATTTTTGGCTACTCCCAGACAATGAAAACCATTTTTCACCATCGTTGTCCGGGCTTTTTCAATACTGTCATTTATGTCACAGGCAACAATATCTTCTGAGATATGGTTTACGGTAAGATCATTTTCGAAAAGACAGCGAAGGCTTAAATAGGAGCTTTTTTTATTCCCCATTTTTATCCCCCATTCCGTATTCGCAGTGCCGGCAAAATACTTTCAATATTATTATACAATATTTTCTTATCTCCGTTTTCACTCTATTGAAAAAAACGGAGAAAATTGTTTATTTTTGAAAGAGATGGGACAAACGCCTCATTTACAAAATTAGAAAAAACAGTATAATATTTGTATTTGTAGTCTAAAGAGGTGAGATTATGAAGAAAACATATCTGCTCCTTCTTATCACTCTCATTATTGGATTGCTCAGCGGATGCGGACTTTTTCCGGACAAGGAAAAAGCGGCTCAGGATGAAAAGGAAATCAATAACGAAAATATAACTACAAAAAGCTCAAAACATGAAAAAACAACTGTTGGAAAGATTGAATTTGAAGGAATCACCATGAAAATACCGGAAAGCTTCAAAAGAATCCTTCTGCCGGATGATTCCGGGATCCCTTATATCCTTTACGAATTCGGAGAAACAACCAGCTTTAATGTCATTGCAGAAGATCTGTCGGACATTCCTGAAATTACATTGGAAGAATACAGAAAAAACAGCATCGCTAGTAAAGATTTGGAATATATCAGCAACGAATACTATGAACTGAACGGAAAAGAAGTAAACGAGGTTGTCGCCCTGAGAGCGGACGGGATCAAGCTGCAACAGACAACCATGATACACAACGGCAAGGGGTATGTTTTTACGTACGGGCCCATTCCTGAAAACTACGAAAAGGATCTGCCGGTCATTAAGGGCATATTAAAAAGCGTATCCTTTATCGATTAAAGGGACTCCTGCAAAAAGGGGTCCCTTTTTGCAGGGTTAATAACCGCGA
The DNA here is from genome assembly GCA_025451895.1 of Robertmurraya sp. GTDB lineage: Bacteria > Bacillota > Bacilli > Bacillales > Cytobacillaceae > CALKIU01. Next base: position 30,615 of record JANWJP010000010.1, on the reverse strand, counting down.
AAACTCCGCTGCGGCCAATTTACCCGGCGGAATGTGCAAGTATACGAAACGTACAAACGGGAATGTTTTATACCGGAAAGCCATTTGCGCCAACCCGGTTCTTTTCAGACGAATGTAATGTATATGAGATGCTCCCCTTCGATTCACACCGAAAGTGTTTTTTATGAAATCACAAACCTTTTCACAGCGAGATATTTAAGCAAATCTTCCGCAAGGCGTGGATGATATATTAAAACTGCACAAGCCGTTGATTTTTCTTTTCCAAGGCAAAAATGGACATGGAACATCCGTCGGTCATGGCATTCACGATATTAATAGATCCGCTTTTCAGGTATGACGCCTCTGACGCCGCCGCGGGGGTCTGTCATGTCCCCTTCATAACGGGGAATCAAATGAACATGAACGTGGAAAATCGTCTGCCCGGCAGTTTTGCCGACATTCACGCCGATATTGTATCCATCGGGCGAGTACGATTTATCGATGATGCTCTTGCACTCTTGTAGCAAAGCGGATATCGCTTCCCGTTCTTCCGGCGTTGTTTCAAAAAAATCACTGACATGCCTTTTGGGAATAATTAATATATGCCCTTGATTGACCGGATATTTATCATAAATAGCAAAGGCAAACCCGTTTTCGCATACAATTTCTAAACCTTCATTGCAGAATGGACAAGACAATTGTTTTGCACCTCATTTCTGGTATGAATAAAAGTGGTTTATGGCTGTTTTGAATACCAATTATTTCATCTTCATTTTCAAACCGGGCTGACAAACTTAGCCGGCAAACCGGTTTTCCGGGCCGCCCGAAACGATGCCATCCACATGCTCGAAAGACAAATCTTAAAACTATTATAAGAGTGCGATGGCCTGTTTTCTAAATTTAAGCAGGACTGCAAGGACAATTTTCGATAAAAGAGAAAGCTGCTGTTTTTTCCGCAGGCAACTTTCTTTCCCTTTCTCTGACTTTATGGAGCCGGATATAAAGGTTGCCATAGACCCACTGCGTTTTCAATTGATACAATAATTTTAATGAAAAGCTGATAAAATCTGTTCTTTTAAGAACATCATGCGCCATTTTTTCAGAATGAACGGAGTTATGCAAATGATTAAGATATTGATCAAAAGATTTATCAAAAATTATGAACAAGTCAATGACCCGGAGATACGGAAAGCATATGGAATGTTTTCAGGAATTTTGGGTGTCATTCTTAATATCCTTCTGTTCATGATTAAAATCATTACCGGCTTTATCATGAACAGTATCGCCATTATTTCTGATGCTTTTAATAACCTGACTGATTCGGCCTCCTCCGTGGTCACAATCTATGGTGCCAGTTTAAGCAATAAGCCGCCTGATAAGGAACATCCATACGGACACGGGCGCATGGAATATATTGCATCTCTTGTGGTGGCCTTCATAATTATCATTGTGGGGATACAACTGCTGAGCAGTTCTGCCGGGAAAATTTTTAATCCCGTTGAAGTGGAATTCAGTCTGATTGCTATGGTGTTTCTAGTGCTGTCTGTTTTTATCAAACTCTGGATGTTCTCTTATAATCGATATATAGGCAAAACCATCAATTCCTCCTTGAATTTTGCCACGGCAAAGGACAGCTTGAATGATGTGATTGCCACATCTGGAATTATTGTTGGAACCATCGTGGGAATGTACGTGAATTTTCCTGTTGACGGGGTGCTCGGTCTGCTGATTTCCCTGCTCATCATATATACGGGCTTCAGCACCGCAAAGGATGCCATTAATGATCTGCTTGGTCCTTCTCCCGATCCGGAAATTTATGAAAAAATTGAAGAAATTGTCTCAAGTACCCGGAAAATCCGGCATTGTCATGACTTGCATGTTCATGATTACGGTCCGGGCCGGAAAATAGCTTCCATGCATGTGGTCGTTCCGCCTCACCTAAGTGTGGAAAAGGCCCACGACCTTGTCCACAGTCTGGAAGAAAAGATCAAAAATGAACTCGGTATTAAGATTGTCATTCATATCGACCCGAGTGAACATATTGATGAAAAATTGGCAGGCAAACACGAAACATCCAATAAACCTGTTTAATACAGGCACTGTCATGTGAAATTCAGAACAGCCGGCACACAACCGGTCAATTAAAGATAGTTTTCAAGCCGCTCCGGGACAAAGGGAGCGGCTTACCTTTTTCAGGCACATTGGGACAGGAATTCTTAAGGATTATTTTAGAAATATTTCCTTACCGGACAGACTTTTATCATAAACTTTTGAAAACGGAAAAAAATTGTTGTTTTTTGTGATAATTATCATAGACTATTCATGAAAAACTGGGTATTATTTCTTACAACAACACCATCCGTCGAACGATTAATCACCTACAGGCTGATTTAATTATTTGACTGCTAAAATCACGAAACCAATTTGACTACAATCCCCCAATTCCCTATATTCACCAACTTTTCATTTGGATGGTGTTAAAAAACCACCGCGCCGGTGGTTTCTTTTTTTGGCATCAAATACATCACAGCCTCTCTATAGACGCTCAAACCGGATCATTTTACAACAGCCGCCGCGCCATTTATCGCCCTGCCGCTTTCCCTGTTATTGCTGCTGCATCCGAAATATTGTTCATACCATAAAATAAAGCAATAAATTGACCAAATTTTTTGCATATTAGCTTCAGTCCCTTTGCGGTGCGCATCCAGCAAGCGGAGCAACTCATCAGTCTCAAAAAACCGTTCCGCCGTTTCGGAAGTAAACTTCTCCTTAATCATGCGGTAATATTTCTCTTCTTTCATCCAGGATGCCAACGGAGATGGAAATCCAAGTTTCTTTTTATTGGCGGTTTTTGAAGGCAGTTTGCGGAGTGCCGCCTTGCGCAAAGCAATTTTTGTGTTTTCCTTCGTAACCTTATAATGGGAAGGAAGTTTCACCGCAATTTTTAACAGCTCTTTATCAAGGAACGGCATGCGGATCTCCAGCGAATGAGCCATCGACATTCTGTCCGCCTTCAACAATATATCAAACACTTGCCAGGTGTGAAAATCAAAATATTGCATTTGTGTTTGTTGGTTTAAATGTGCAACTTCGTCAAAAAGCCTCTCTGTCAACGGGGCGCATTCCCTGTTTAAATGTTTATTTTTTAACAGGCGCTGACGCTGTTCATAATTGAACACATAATCAATCCGGAAATACCGTTCCTTTAAAGGCATAGCTCCCCTGATTAAAAAGCGGCGCCCTTTGATACGCGGCATATTTTTTGCCGCAGAAGCAAGCAGTCTGCGGAATCCGGACGGCAGTTTTTGATATTTTTCGTAAACCAGCGCTTCCTTATATTGATTGTACCCGCCAAACAGCTCGTCCGCTCCCTCCCCGGAGAAGACGACCTTCACATGCCGGCTTGCATGTTTCGCCAGGAAATACAACGGAACGGCTGACGGATTGGACAGCGGTTCGTCCATATAGTATTGTACGTCCGGGGCAGCGCCAAAAAAGTCATCAGCGGAAATTTTCAAAGCATAGTTGTCGATCCCGAGATGATTCGCAAACTCCGTCGAATAGGCTAATTCACTATAAGGCTCTTCTTCATAACCGACAGAGAACGTTTTGAGCGGTCTGTGTTTTGAAGCTTCACAAGCCACATAGCTGGAATCAATTCCGCTGGACAGGAATCCCCCGATTTCCACATCACCGGTTCCATGAACCCGGACCGATTCCTCAAGGGCCTTTTCAATTAAGTCGACGTATTCTTCCAAGGATTTGGAATCGTCTATCTCAAATTGCAAACGATCATATGGATGGCATTTTATTTCTCCGTTTTGATATTCAAAATAATGTCCCGGCAAAAGCTTGCAGACATTTTTAAACAGAGTCTCCTGTGAAGGAAGATACTCGAAGCTGAGGTATTCAGCCAAATGTTCTTCATTAAATTCCTTTTCAAACCGCGGATGAGGCAGAAAACTCTTAATCTCGGATCCAAACAGGAAACTCCTGCCGTCATCATAATAATAGAATGGCTTCACACCAAAAATATCACGGGCTCCCACAAGCTTGTTTAAATTTTTGTCCCAAATGACAAAAGCAAACGGCCCCCTGATTCGCTCCAAAAAAGCCATTCCGTATTCTTCATAACCGTGGAGCATGACCTCACAATCAGTCTCCGTACGGAATTGATGCCCTCTTTTCTCCAAATCGTCGCGCAGTTCGCGATAATTATATATATTCCCGTTAAAAGCAAGTATTTTTGAGCCGTCCTCATTAACGATGGGCTGTTTTCCCTTATCAAGATCAATAACCGCTAATCTCCGTACTCCAATTGCAATTTTTTCATCGATAAAATAACCCTCATCATCCGGACCGCGGTGATGAATTTTTTCGGACATGGCCCTGATAATTTTTTCATGATTATCCTTCTCATGAATTAAATAACCGGTAAAGCCGCTCATACTATGTTCCTCCATTCATTCAAGTTCTTGCTGCTTTTCTGTGTCTGTATGACCTTTTTTCCGGCAAGACAAATCGTCCGTTCAACAAGAACCTCCTGAGCATCAACGATTCTGTAAACGTGCTCTGCGGCTCCTTTTTCAATCACGGATAACTCTGTGCAACCGAGAATAATCGTGTCGCATCCCATCTTATACATATTCTCCAAAACACTATAGTACAGATGATAATCGACCGCTTTTCCCTGCTTTACCTGCTCAAAAATCAGACGATGAACCGCCATTTGAATATCTTCCGGCGGGACTGCCGGCACCAAGCCTGCCCTCTCTAATTCCTCCTGATACATATTTCCTGCAATCGTGCCCTTTGTAGCCAGAATGCCTATTTTCCGTGCATCCGGAAAATGTTCTTGTATGAAAGCAACTGTTTCACGAATCATATGAATAATCGGAACCGGCGTAGCCGATTGCAGGCTGTCATAAAAATAATGAGCGGTATTGCACGGGATTACGATAAAAGATACATTCGCCTTTGTCAAAAGTCTGACATCCTCCAGCAGAGCAGGAAGTGGATTCGGTTTTGTATGATCAAGTATATATGCGCTTCGATCCGGCACGGCAGCATGATTTAACATCAGAAAATTCACATGCTCTTGATCGTTCTTCGCCTCAGTTCTTTCAACCAGCGATGAAACAAACGTTGCCGCAGCTTTCGAACCAAGTCCGCCAATGATTCCCACCAAATCTTCCATAGGTTGTTCACATCCTTTCCGCCAGTTCCGGATGAGGAGGGTATTTTTTAAACTTCAAATAAAACTTTAAAGTCGAGGCAATTTCATAGAAACGGTGCTTGGGACTTTTTTCAACCGGACGATATTTCAACGGGTGTTTCACGAGTTTCTTGCGGTACATGTTTTTCACCATTTCGCGAAGTTCTTTGTTCTTAATGCTTTTAAGAAGCAGCCTTTTTGGAATGACCGTATACAAAACCTCATTCTGCATAAACGATGGAGGTATTTTTTGATGATTCAAATAATCCTCCACGTAGTACTTTGCCACATTGTTGCCTGCAGCTGTGACATAGTAATTGCTTCGGCCGAGGCGGGCATTCAGTTCGAAAAATTTATACTTGCCGTCCCTTTGATCATATTTGATATCAAAATTTGAAAAGCCGACATACCCAAGCCGTTTGATTAAACGGGCTGCTTTATCCGCCACTTCGGAATGCTCCAATGTGCGGATCACTAAGTGATTTCCGGCACCGGTGGGCGTATGGTCTTCAACAAGGGTTTGTCCCATCGAAGCCATAACGCTCTCTCCGTCCTTTGTGGTGTAGCAGGTCAGAACATGCATGGACGTATCGTCACCCGGAATAAATTCCTGGATAATGAGATCCTCCTTATATCCCCCCGCTCTCACTGCAGCGATAATCTGCTCAAACTCTTCCTTCGTGTCTGCAATATAAACCTTCTTCTTTCCCTCAAAGGAAAGCAATGAATAAGTCATGCTGTTTGTCGGTTTTATGACAACCGGAAAAGAAAACGGAAGCTCAATCTCTTCAACTTCCATGCTGCTGTAAACAACCGTTTGCGGAAAATCAACCCCTGTCTCCTCGCATAATTTATAAAAGTTGGCTTTCTTCGTTGCATACTGAATTAATTCTTTGGAGGCATACGGGACGATCCAATTTGGTCCGAGCCGGTCTTTTATACCTGTGGCCAATTCTACATGCCAGTCATCACTGCATAGGAGTATTTTGGGAATATTCGAAAATTTCTGATCGATATTTTGCAAACATTGAATAAGTTTCTCTTCTTTATCCATGTTTTCTTCCAACACTGTGTGCAAGATCATGGAATTGCTAATTGATCCGGTTACTAATCTGCTGATTGTGATTGATTTTATTCCATATGCCTCATGGAACGAACGGGCAATGCTGTATGCACCAAGATTTCCCCCTAAAATAACGGGTATAAATTTTTGTTCTGAAATCTTACTATAAGTTCCCATTTTTCTCCTCTCTCTATCTCCGGGCAAATTTAGATATTTCCATACCCATTTGCTAACTGCATTGGCTTTCAGTTGCCATTTGCAAAATTCCCTTAACCGCCTGAAAAGTTCCCATCTCTCCATATCCACGCCCATAAGCTTTTAGGTGTTTGGTACTACTGTGCCCGTATTTATAAGACGCTTTTTACGACAAAATGTTTCATAGAATGTGATTATTATTTTCATTCCGGCCGGCGAAATTTAATGGGAGTGGTTATACTTTCCATTTACAAAATAATAGAGTTCCAGAAATATACTATCCCCATTCCCGCTCCATTTCAACACAAATCTATATTTTCTGACAATAGGTCTTTATAAACACTATTTCAGAAAAATTCGACAAAAAAATACATTTTTATTCATTATTAATTAGCAGGGTATAAGAGTCAACTTCTTTTCCTTCTATTCACATAAAATTTATTTTTATGGATGATTTTTTAAGATTTTTGCTTTTTAAGCAAAATAAAGGTGCAAAAATTTCATAAACCGGCACATAAAAAAAAACCGGGAAAAACATTCCCGGTTTTAATTAATATTTTCGAAAAACATGTTCTAAATAATTTCCCTTGGATTCTTTAATAGGAAGACCTTTTTTTCTGAGTTCAGTCCATAATTGCCGATCCAGTGCAAACGGATCCTCTTTTTTCAATGCCCGGATTTCTTCAACGCTAATGGATGTGTGGTAATAGTTGTCTTTGTTTTTAACGGAAATTTCATAGTCTTGCAGAAGCATGACAAAAATCTCATATTGTTCATCCCATTCCTTCAGCTGCCTTTCGATTAATTCCACGACATGGAGAAGGAACGCTTCGGCGGTCTGGTTTTTTGCCATATAGCTCCTGATGAATGCGCTTACATTCATTTCCCCTCTCTCCTTTTTAATTCATTCACCACACTACAGACACAACCACAGATACAGAAACCAAACTTGTTTTTCTGAATAACTCTTCTTTCCCATTTCTCTTTACGGACCGCACATCCCCGTAAAACCGGGGTAATTGGCAGAAAATTTCAACACTGACGGGTTTAGCCAATGTTTGATAAAGCTGTTTCTAGTATTATTATATCGTTATACTTTCTTTATATTCAATGACATTCAAGAACATTTAACAATATCCGGACAATGTTCTTTTTATTTGAAAATTCGGTGTTTTCATACAGAGCGGAGTACAAGAAAACCACCTCCTCTAAATTAATTTTACATAAAATCTCCTTGTTCTCGGTCCGTCAAACTCACAAAAATAAACACCCTGCCAAGTTCCAAGCAGCAGTCTTCCATTTTCAATAATGATCCACTGGGAAACCCCGACAGTGCTTGCTTTCATATGAGCAGCCGTATTTCCCTCCATATGAAGGTCAAGTTCATGATCCCAGGGATAAACCTCATCAAAACGGCGGAGCATATCCCGCTTCACATCCGGATCGGCATTTTCATTGATGGTGATTCCGGCGGTTGTGTGAGGGCAATAAACAATCGCCGCTCCGCTTTTTACCCCCCTGTCGTTTATAAAAGCCTGAATTTTACCGGTAATATCGATCATCTCATCTCTTGTATTTGTCCTTAAAGTGAATTCCCTTACCATGACTTTTCCCTCCTCAAAATAATAACTGTTCAATTTGTTTCACCGTTTTTTCAAAATATTATCATGATTCAAGTAGCCCGCGTGTTCAAAAATGCAAGGGCTCAAACCGGTATGTTCATTCTCCTCATCTGCCACGTTCAAACCATCCAAACACAAATTCAGGTCCGCAACCGGCGGCGAAAAACTTCCCCGCAAAAACAATCCCGCCACGATATCTCCGCTAAGTTCATTATAGCTGTTTTACCCGGTGCATAAAATTGGTTTTTTCTGTCGCTCCCCGGGATTCATTGAAAGGAAATTTGCTTTTCAACCATTCCGGGTTCTCATTCTTTTTTGGGCATAAGCTGTCAAGTTTTCTGAACCCTCTTCCCGTAACAATTTTGCCATAAACTTCCCCTTGATCAACCCTGATATATAAGCAATTTATTCCTTCACACAAAATTGTCTTGAATTATTTAAAAATAGGTTGAAAGTATCGTTGAATTCCATGATATGGTTAAGATAGGAAGTAAATCTTCAGAAAGAGAGGTTTACGAAAATGGAAACGAAAGTCAAAGCAAGTCCGAAGGTCCGCCACATAAACAACGGTCCGGTTGTCAGAGAAGAAAAAGAAACAGTTGCCAAGATGATTCATTTGTATTGTAGAAAAAAACATCATTCCCGAAATGAACTTTGCAACGAATGTAAAGACTTATTAAACTATGCACATAAACGACTGTCTCTTTGCCCCTTTGGAGAGAAAAAAGGAGCCTGTTCCAACTGTCACATCCACTGTTATATGCCGGAATACCGAAACAGAATCCGGGCAGTCATGCGTTACTCAGGAAAATGGATGCTTCTTTATCATCCGATTTACTCCGTAAAACATCTCTTAAGCAAAGTGACTGATTGAAACCTCCCGGAATTAAATGAAAACTGCCCGCACGCATTGCGCCGGGCCTTTATTTTACAGAAAGCTTATCCCACCGGTTCAACGGAATTTCCCGTGCGGCAAAAACCGGCTGTCTGAATGGAGCAGTACCGCCCGCCCCGGTTGATTATGAAGAGGAAGTCTCCTTCCGTTGTTTATCCCAATAATCATAAATCATTTCCTGAAACAGGTCGCTTAATTTTCCTTTCTTCTGCCTGGACAGCCATTCCGTCTGCTCGATCGGCAGGTTGAGCCTGAGGCTGATTTTTTCAAAAGGCATTTCCACTTTGCGAATTTCTTCAAGGGTAATTCCTGCTTCAATATCGGGAAATTCCACGTCGTTTTCTCCAACCACGGCAAAGCCAGGATATTCGTCCACAGAACTGATTCCGCAAAACAGCGTTAATCCCGGAAGCTTGCCCGGCCACGGACGCACATGCATAATATTGCTGAAAACACGGCCGTCCTCCAGTTCCATTTCGATTATCAGGTTTTCTTCGTTTTCATATTTTCTTTGCTGGACTTCGCTGACAATCATGTCAAGCTCCAATGTATAGCCCGTACTGTCGGCAAAAATATAAACGGCGCTGTTAAAAAAATACACTTCTTCCCCATCAATTTTCACCGATTTCACTTTGACCATCTGTTCTCTCACTTCCACCTTACATAATGATCCGGACCCGCAAATTGTCATGATTTTCTATTCTTTTATTAAGTGTATCATTATCAGCGAAAATTTGTCTTGCCTTTTTGCGGGAAATTGTCCTTTGTTGCAGGCATTCCTCTTCGTTTTGCATCTCCGGAATAAAAAAATTATTATTAAATGCAACAAAATTATTGACAAATGACACCGTGTCATAGATGATAAAAATATAAAAAGTGACACGATGTCACAAACTAATTTCAGGAAAATGACAAACAAATGAACGGGGGGGTATGAATTAATTAATATTTTCAAGGAACAGCATACAAACAGAGTCCCGAACATCAGGAAAATGCCGATCAAGGGATACACATTTCAATAAGATTAAACAAATCAAACTGACAAAAATTTAATAAAGCCCCGTCAACCACACCAGTTATAAAGCCGGGTGATGACCACACAGAAATTTATTGTTCACTTTTGAGGAAAAATCACATTCGACATATCCTTCAAAGTCTCTTAAAAAGCAGGAAGAGATGGAAAGAGAAAAAAGATTCAGGTAAGAAACCTGCTTACAGGAAAAACTGACATGTAAGACAGAAAATGATTTTTGGAGGTATAGAAGCATTGCCGAAACAAACTTTCTTTAATTTACCGGCTAAAAAAAGACAAACATTGCTCAAGGCGGCCAAAATGGAGTTTACAAGAGCCCCCCTTTCTGATGCTTCGATTGCCAATATTGTAAAAACGGCCGGCATTCCCAGGGGCAGCTTTTATCAATATTTTGAAAACAAAGAAGATCTGTTTCTCTATCTGTTGAATATAAAACTGGAGGAGAACAGGGAACACTTTGTTCATGCCCTGAAAAACCATAACGGAGATTTAATCGAAGCGATGACCGAAGTGTATTACAATTTTCTTGTAAAACTGCCCGATGAAGAAGAGAAAAATTTTCTCAAAAACGCCTTTATGTATGCCACTCACAATGTGGAGTACTCACTGATGAAAACATTTTGCTCCATTGAGCAGCTTGAGGAGATTTCCGATTTAATTGATAAGGACAGCTTGAATATTCAGGAAGATCAGGATATCATTTATATTTTGGAAATAATAACCGGAATTGCTGTACATAATTTTATCCGGAAAATTTCCCAAAAATTGACTGATGACCAGGCCATTGAGCATTTTACGGCCCAGATTGATTTAATCAAGTACGGCATTTGCAAGCCGGACAGAAATGGATGAACGGTTGCATGTGCTGCCGGTTACTACTAAATTCTTGCTTGTCTGTTTTTCAGCCCTGCAGCCGTAACAATATCCGGATGGACGGCTTTTGTTAAATCTCACGGCTGGCTGGCTATTTTTAAAAGGAGAGTGCTATATGAGCGTTACGATATACGGAACAGATACCAAGTCAACAAAAAAAGCAAGGCAATGGTTCAAGAAGAATGGTGTGCCGTTTATTGAACGGAATATTGTGAAAGAACCGCTGACCGAAAGCGAGCTGCGACATATTCTTCATCTGACCATGGATGGTACGGATGAGATTCTTGCTACAAGGTCAAAAGTCTATCATGAACTGGACCTTGATATTGATGAATTGTCTTTAAAGGATTTGTACACACTTATCCGCGAAAATCCCAAATTGCTGAAAAGCCCGATTATCATTGATGAACGCAGGTTATTGGCAGGATATAATGATGAAGGGATTCAACAATTTTTGCCGAGACAGGTACGAAAAATCCGCCGGCAGAATTGGACTCTGAATCAATTAGGCATTGTGGAAGGGTAACAGGAAAAACGGCAAAAAAAATGCCCCGGACCCGGGACATTTTTCTGTGAATTCCTGTTACGCTCCACATCCGGTTTTTATTTTGCTGCCGGTGCCACTGCAACCTCCGGCGTTGTCACTTTATCATAAAATTCAACATATTTATCACGGTCCTCGCTTTTCCGGTAAGCCATTGCCACACGCGGATGTTCGTTTAAAACGCCTGAAATCATGTATGGGATAATATAGCCCCATTCCCACTTTTTCCGCATATCGAGCATATGCTTTTCAATAATTCCGAGAACCGGTTTCAAATCATATTTGGCTTTTTGTATGTAGCTGACAAGGAGTTCTGTATGGCAGTTTCCGGCTGCCCGGCCCATTCCGTATACAGACGAGTCAAGGAAGGTGGCTCCGTTCCGCCATCCGGTCAGGGTGTTGGCAAACGCCAGCTGCATATTATTATGGGCATGAATGCCAAGTTGTTTATTTGGGAGCATTTCCTTGAACTTTTTCATCAAATGTTCAATATCGGCAGGATCGAGGCTTCCAAAGGAATCAACCACATACACCACATCTACGGGACTGTTCTTCACCATTTCAAATGCTTCTATTAATTGCTTTTCAGGCACACTGGACAGAGCCATGATGTTAAGAGTTGTCTCGTACCCCAAATCATGAAATAATTCAACGAGTTCGAGGCCCTTATCCACTTCACGAATATAGCAGGCTACCCGTATCATATCCAGAATACTTTGTTCACGCGGCAGAATATCATTCGGATCAACGCGGCCGATGTCAACCAGTGCAGACAATTTTGTATATTTTTTCTCAGGAATGACTTCCTTTAAAAAATTGTCGTCTAAATATCTCCAAGGATTTGGCTCGGTCGCGTTCAAGAGTTTTGGAGAGTTTTTATATCCGATCTCCATATACTCCACGCCGGCCTCGTTCAATCCGTAGTAAAGATCCCGGACAAATCCAACGCTGAAATCCCAGTTATTTACAAGACCTCCATCACGGATTGTACAGTCTAAAATTTTGCATTTGTTTCCCATCATTCTTCCCCCTTGTTGTTAACGCAAGACAAAACTTTTCCAGGCAAATATATATGTATTATTCGTTATACCACTGTTTGTTCCCCGGTGTCAAATTGTTTTCCGAAAACTTTGAATAATTCATCCAAAGTGAATAGGACATGTCCGTTTCGCATTAGTTTTTCACGAAAACTGCCGGATTACATATGCAAAGGCTGTTGTTTATCGATGGCGCCTTCCTCATTGTCTTCCGGCGGCTTCCCCCATTTATTGCTGTAGATAAGCTCCGCCAACGGCCTTCTTTTCTCCCAGTTCACCAATTCCAAAATCGGTTTTTCCGGATAATCATCCGTATAACCGAGTGATATTAACGCTACAGGGTCAATATGAGGGGGAATTTCCAAAATATCGCGAATATCGCTTTTCTTATAAAAGCTGACCCAGCCCATGCCAAGCCCCTCCGCACAGGCAGCCAGCCACATATTCTGGATCGCGCAGGCCGTTGAGAGGATATCCGTTTCCGGAATGGAGTTCCGTCCCAACACATGGGAGCCTCCCCTTGTCGGATCGCAGGTAACACAAATCGTGACCGGCGCCTCCTGAAGACCCTCAACCTTTATATTTAAAAACTGCGATTGTTTTTCACCTTCATAATGAACCGCCAAAGCGCGTCGTTCCTTGTCCGCTGCCCAGGCAAGCTGTTTTTTGACCTCATCGGATGTGATGATAATAAAATTCCACGGCTGCATAAATCCCACAGACGGGGCATGATGGGCAGCCGTTAAGATTCTGTTGATTTTTTCTTGTGGGACAGGTTTCGGCAAAAACGTTCTTATATCCCTTCGTTTAAAAATAACTTTATAAACCGCTTCTCGTTCTTTTTCCGTAAACATATTACATCCGGTTACAAACCTCCGCAACACCGTTTGTTCACAACGAACCGGCCTTGTGACGGGAACATACGAAAGACCACAGGCATATTCCCGGCCAGACACGGGTTGTTTTTTATCCACGCCGAGCAAAATAGAGCGGACCCGGCTGACATCTGCGGGAAAAAGAGCCCTATATGTTAAAAAATATGCGAAAGGTTTTGGAACCGGCCATGACACCCCTTTACTATTCGTATTTATTTTCAAAAAATGTTTTCGTTGATTCTCTGATAAGGTTCCTGCTGTATTGATATGAAAAAGTTTTCCCTTGTGTATGATAACAAATTTTCCCTGTCATGAAAATTCAGATTTTGTTATCTTCATAGAGATTCTTCCCGGCCGGCTGCTGCACCCTGTCGCAGAATATAACCGGCTCTTTGACCGCATTTTTTAATATCGGTTTTTCCTTATGGATGTTTTTAAGTTTGACAGACTGTTTTGAAAAAAACAAAAAGACAATCCAGCGCCATTTTCCCTGACCGTTTGTTTGGATTGCCTGCCCGGAACGATTGCCTTGATTTCACTTTATCTTTCAAAAATCTATATTAAAGCTGTCTTAAAAGATATCCTTGCTTTCTTAAAAGACCGCCCTGTTTTAATCGCGTATACATTTACCAAACACAAATTACAGTTTGTCAACGGGATTATTCTCAAGACGCATTTTTTCCAGTTCCAATTTCATTTTTTCGGTTTCTATTAAATAGTTTTCCTGTTTCAGTTGCTCCAATTTGATTTGGTCCTTGAGGATTTCGTGTTTCACCTTTGTTTGTTTATATAAGAAAAAGGCTACAATTGCAACAATGGGAATGGAAAATGGCATCACAATGGAGAGCACTTCAAACATGATCCAGTCACCTCGTTTCCTTATTTTTTTAAGTCAATCTTATAGTACTAAATATCAGGAATATTTTGTACACTATTTTCCGGTTAAGTCTTTTACGTTTTCATAACCTGTAAGGTTTCTCATTTTTTACATATTACTCAAAAAACACCTGAGAAAGTTCCCAGGTGTTTTTTAGTTCAATATGATTAAATGATTTCTTTTGTAAAACCAGAAAGCTAAAGTCTATTATTTATTCCGGGTCGGGGCGGTTTCCATGAATACATTGCTTGCCGGCTTAAGCATCTGCTTTGTCATAAAGAACGGTCCGCCGAGAATAAACAAATATCTTGCTTCGACGATCTGCTTCATGAATGAAGCAAACAATCCGGTAATTTTCAAACCGAAAACATTTCCTACACCGGCACGGCTGCCAATGGAAGCCACAGTTCCTTTATGTTTATAGACAAAAGGTTTTAGAGGTTGTCCGCGAAGTACTGCGGCGATATTCGGTCCGCAGGTTTGTGCCTGTTGAATGGCAACCTGTGCGGTGGCTCCGTGCGGTCTGCCGTCCCGGTCAAGGCTGTGCGCAGCATCTCCGATACAGAAAACATCCTCCATCCCTTTGACGCGCAAATACTCATCAACCTCTACCTTTCCTCTTACCAGGGGCAGATTTAACTTTTCCAACAGGCGGTTTCCTCTGACCCCGCAGGACCAAATCAGGGTCCGGCACGGAATGGAATAACCGTTATCTAAGACAACGGAGTCTCTTTTGCATTCCACAATCTTCGTGGATGTCATCACTTCAACATCATGTTTTTTCAAATAATTTTTTGTAAAATCAATGGCCTTTTTATCAAAAAACGGCAGAATTGCATCGGTTGCTTCAATATTTATGATTCTCGTTTTATGAACAGGAATATCAAATTCACGGCAAAGCCTTGGTATCGCATCAACCAGCTCGCCAATCATCTCGATTCCGGTAAAACCTGCCCCGGCAACGGCAAAAGTTAATCTGGACAGGTCATGATCCTCTTTAAATGATTTAAATTGGTGAATGATATGGTGATGAATAGATTTTGAATTTCTGAAACTGCGAATCTTAAATGCATATTCATCGACCCCGGGAATGCCGAACGTATTTACATCAAACCCCGGAGCGATCAACAGATAGTCATATTCCAATGCCCCTTGATGATCCAGATAAACTCTTTTTTCCTCGAAATCTATATCATAGACTGTTCCTTTGACAAAATTTATCTTGTTCTTTTGCAGCAAATCAGGGATATTTAATGCAACCCTGTTATCGGGAGATGTACCCGCGCTCGTTTTGTGCAGCTGCGTGGTAATGTAATGGTAATTATGCTTATTAATTAGGGTTACATCCGCTTCACCCGGTTTTAAAATTTTCTCAAGCTGCTTGCTGACAATGATTCCTCCGTAGCCTCCTCCGACAATTACAACTTTTGGCAATTCCTTCTTCATGATGGGAATATCTCCTTTCTTCTCTCTCTCTTGATGTTAAAATTTGCTTACACAATAGGTTTCTGTTTATTGTGAAGTATTTCACATATGGTATCTAAAAAATAATTTGTGAAGCATTTCACAAACTCCTTTAATTAATTATGATTATATACCCTTTTATTATATTAGACAAGGGGTTTTTTTTATTTTTGTAAAAAATTTTCCGTTTTTCTTTCTTGACACGGGGTTATAAATAATAGCCATCAGGATAATGCTGCCCCCTCCACAACTGAAGATAATTTTTCATTATTGCGTATCAAATCGAAGTTTTATCGGCTCGAGATTTCGGCTTGGAACTTTTCATGAGGACAAAATTTACTTCCATTCAACCCAAAATGTCTCCTTAAAGCCATCATGAGGACATTTTGAACTTTTTTCAAGGCCAACTTGTCCCCTTAAACCTTTCATGAGGACAAAATCTGCTTACTTTCAACCCAAAATGTCTCCTTAAAGCCTTCATGAGGACATTTTGAACCTTTTTCGTACCCGCTTTGTCCACTTAAGCCTCTCATGAGGACATTTCGAGCTTTTTTCGAGGCCAACTTGTCCCCTTAAACCCTCCTTGAAAACAAAATCAACTTAATTTCAACTCAAAATGTCTCCGTCAACCCTTATGAAGACAAAACATCTTCAAAATACACCCAAAATATCTTCATGAACCTCCATGAAGACAAAATCCGCTTTCATCCAACCCAAAATGTCCTCTTAAACCCTTCATAGAGACAAAACCCATTTCCATCCATTCCAAACCGTCTGCTTAACTCCCCTTTAACAAAGACAAAGAGCACATTTTCTATTTTTCTTGATCCCCCAAACCAAAATAGATAAATGTGCTCTCTGATATCCGTCCCAAGATCGCACAGGCTGCAGCAGGCCCGTTTCTTACCCTTCTTTATCTTATCGGCCGCCCCAATCATTCAAATCCGCATACAACTTAAGCTTTTATGCCTTCATTATTCAAGCCCCTCTTAATAGATAAAATTGCTTTTTCATGGGCATCGATCGTATCCAGGATATCTTTTTCAGTATGGACAACCGATAAAGAATAGCGATTCAAAGGTTTTGTGTACACACCGAGCTGCAGAAGCTCATAATCTATTTTTTCCCTTAATTTTATATTGGTATTTTGTAAATCACGGTAATTTTTAACCTCTTTGTCTGTAAAAGCAATCGTAAAAATGCTGCCTGCTCCTACGGTTTTCATGGAAATTCCGTAGCCGGCGTAAAGATTTTCAAGTCCGGAACGAAGCAGCGCCGTATTCCGGAGGAGATTCTCCATTACTTTTGGACGTTCCAACTCCTCAATCGTTGCCATTCCGGAAGCAAGCACCGTCGGATGACCGTTATACGTTCCGCTGTGAAAAAGAACTTCCTCCCTGGCATCTTTTTTTCCCGTTGCAAAAATATCACGTCCCTTGTCCGGAGCCATCAATTCCATCAACTCTTTTCTGCCGCCGACCGCACCAATGGGAAAACCTCCGCCAAGCACCTTTCCAAGGGCTGTGATATCAGGAAGAACCTGATAAACGGACTGGGCACCGCCAAGCCCCAAGCGATAACCGGTTTTGACCTCGTCAAAAATCAACAAAATATTTAACTCGCGGGTAATTTTCCGCAGACCCTTGATAAATTCAGGATCGGGGGGAATAAAACCTCCCTGGACGGGTTCCATAATTACCGCAGCCAAAGAAGATTGATGTTTTCTGAGAATGGAATCTGCTGCATCCAAATCATTAAATGGCAGAATGATAGTATTCTCTTCCTCATAGGCGGATATACCTTTGGAATCGGGAACTGCCGCCGGTTCTTTGGCACTGCCCGCTTTAGTAATGTCAGGACTGACGCTTAACAGAACCTCATTATAGCCGCCATGATAATGTCCCTCAAATTTGGCTATTTTTGTTTTTCCTGTGAAAGCCCGTGCCAGTCGGATGGAAAGAAGTGTCGCTTCCAAACCGGAATTGGTAAAACGGAACATTTCCATACCGGGAAAATGGGAGGCCAGCTTGCCGGCCAGTTCCCACTCCAAACGATGCGGTGAGCCAAAAACTGTGGTCCCGCTGTTCAACAATTGTTTTTGAACTGCTTCAACAATTCCGGAATGGCCGTGGCCAAGAATAAGGGCGCCGTAACAAAGCAAATAATCTATATACTTATTGCCGTCAACATCATATAGATGACTTCCCGAACCTCTTTCCATGAAAATCGGATAAGGGGCAAAATATTTAATATTAGCCGTCACACCTCCGGGTATGACTTTTTTGGCTTTTTGATACATTTGCCATGAGCCTTTTGTCTTCTCCCAAAACCCTTTCCCGCCACGCTGTTGTTCATCCAATCCGAACACCCCTTTGTCATTTCAACTTCATTTCTAAATGAAATGAAATACTTGTATCATTATATAGAGGATTGGAATTTTTTATAAACAAAATTTGCTATATTTTCAAAAAAATAATTCATCCTCCAAATGCAGGAGGATGAATTTCACAGAACTGTTGATTACATCGTCATCGGGGTTGGTGTCGGGGATTGAACCTCATCTTTAGGTCTTCTCGACTGAATAAACAAGATCACGGCAATGGCGGAAAATCCGGCCACTCCCAATAAAATGGATGGCGAGATTAGCAGGAGACCTGCTGCTAACAAAATAATCCTTTCCCAAACAAAGGCCCTTCTGATGAAGAAACCTACCAAAGCCGTGCTGACTCCCACCATCCCGATGATCGCAGTGATAATGGAGAAGGTTAAAAACAGAATATCAACTTCAATTAAAATAATTTGTGGATTCAACACAAACATATAGGGAATGATATAGGCTGCTGCTGCAAGCATTGTAGCCGTTACAGCGGTTTTGAACGGATTTGCCCTCGCCAGCCCCGCTCCGGCATATGCTGCCAGCGCCACCGGCGGTGTAATATCAGCAACAATACCAAAATAGAAAACAAACATATGTGCAGCGAGAACAGGTATATCAAAGCCGAGAACTAATGCAGGCGCTGCGAGGGAAGCGGTCACCACATAGTTGGCGGTTGTCGGCAAACCCATTCCCAAAATCAGGCAGGCAATCATGGTAAAAAACAGTGTTAACAATAAACTTCCTGCGCCAAGGGTAATAATTCCGTCTGCAATACGTCCGCCCAGTCCTGTTTGGACGACCACACCGACGATAATGCCTGCCGAAGCACATGCGGCAATTACAGGCAGAGCCGTTCTGGCTCCTTCTTCCAATACATTGATGAGTTTTCTTAACGTCATCCGGGTCTCTTTTCGAATCAAACTGACCAAAAAAGCAACAAGAATGGCCATTAATGCAGCTCTCATCGGAGTCCGTCCGGTCATTAACGTGTAGAAAATAATGACCAGCGGCAACAGTAAATAGCCACGTTCTATCATCAATCTTTTAATGTCGGGCAAGCGGTCCCTGGATACCCCGATAATTCCCATTTTTTTCGCTGCCAAATGACGGGCCAGACATACGCCAAGAAAGTAAAGCATGGCGGGAATAATTGCCGCCAGCATGATTTGGCTGTAAGGTGTATTCGTATAGGATGCCATAATAAAGGCCGCTGCCCCCATAATAGGCGGCATAATTTGTCCTCCGGTTGATGCTGATGCTTCAGCAGCAGCCGCAAATTCAGGTTTATAGCCGGCTTTTTTCATCATTGGGATCGTAAATGCCCCGGAGCCGACCGTATTGGCAACGGAACTGCCCGAAACCATTCCCTCCATGGCACTGGCTACGACAGCCGCTTTGGCCTGTCCTCCCGTATAACGTCCGGTTAAGGCAAAAGCCAAGTCATTAAAAAATTTTCCCACACCTGTATGGTTAATCATCACACCGAACAGAAGGAATAAAAAGATAAACGTCGAGGACACTTGAATCGGGGTACTGAAAATTCCTTTTGTTGTTAAATACAAATCAGTTACCAGACGATCCCAGGAAAAACCTGCGTGGGCAAACAATTTAGTCGGGATCAGGTTTCCAAAAAGGGCATATACCATCGCTGCTGCAGCCACGATTACAATCGGCAAACCGACACATCTGCGCGTTGCTTCCAAAACAAGAAGAACACCCAGCGTGGCAATAATAATATCTGTAATGGTATAGCCGAAAATAATTTTTTCCGTTACAAGCTGTTCATAAAAAAAGACATTGTAATAACCTGCAATAAGTGCTGTCAGCGATAGGAGGGCATCATACCAGGGAACGCCTTTCTGCTTATGCTGCCACCCTTTTTTGGCAGGGTATAATAAGAAAATAAGAGCCAAAGCCGTTCCAAGGTGAACAGGCCCCTGAATCCGTGCCTCAAAAGCACCCCTGTACCCTGTGTAAAGGTGAAACAGACTGAGTCCGACAGCAATTACAAGGACCGCCCATTTCCAATGACCGAGATTTCTCCTGAAGGTGCTTTCTCTGTCAAACTTCTCCAGAATTTCATCCGCAGAAACTTGTCCTGTGGATGCCGATACGGCTCCCGGCCTGTTTTTGTCTTTCTTTCCGGACTTAAACCATTTCATACAAATTCACCACCTGTGTTACATTCCGCTGATTCAGTTCAATCCGTCTTCTGACTTTACGGGATTCCTCTTATGGGAAATCCCTCAAAAGACGTGTTAAAAAGGGCCGGGACACCCCGTGTCATCCGGCCCTGTTATTTTTATCAGACCTGCAAAATTATTTTAAAATGCCTGCTTCTTTATAATATTTTTCAGCTCCGGGATGGAGCGGCAAATTACCAAGGCCGTTTAAGGCATTTTCTTTTGTCATATGCCTTGCCTGGGCGTGGGTGTTTTGGTCAGCCTTCTCAATCATCACTTTTGCCAGTTCATAAGCGAGTTCATCGTCAACACTGTCTGTGTTGGCAACCAAAATAGCGAAGGCAGACACCGTTTGCGCATCATGTTTTAACCATTCATATGTGCCGGCTGTAATCGTATAAGCTGTATAACCGGTTGTTTTCTCTATCTCTTTCAGTTCCTCGCCGGTAATTTCGAGCACTTTTACATCGCCAACTGTAGCCTGGAGTTCATTAATACCCGAGTCAGGCAAACCCAGCAGCCCGAAACTTGCATCGATCGTGCCGTCCTGAAGTTTGGCTTTTGCATCCCCAAAGCCTTCCTGATAAGCAATATAATCTCCATCATGAATGCCGTATGCGGCAAGAACTGCCTTAGTTGCTGCCTGTGTGCCGCTTCCGGGAGGACCGATGGCAATGCGTTTTCCTTTTAAGTCAGCGATTGATTCAATGCCTGCCCGTTCACGGGTAACAATTTGCAGCACTTCCGGATAGATATGGCCGATAAAAGCAAAATTATCAACTTTACGCCCCTTAAAATCACCCTTTCCTTCCAATGCATCATTTGCAGGAAGATTGACCGTCATTCCAAGGTCAAACTGGCCGTTTGAGATTTTCGCCAGATTTTCAACAGAAGCCCCTGATTCTGTGGCTGTTACATTGACCCGTTCAATGTTTTTATTCCAAACATTAGCCATTTCATTACCTAATGGATAATATGTACCGCCCTGGCTTCCTGTTCCCATTAGTAAATCAATTTGTTTTCCCCCTGAGCTTTTTTTCTCACCCGATGTCTGTTCTCCTCCGCTGCATCCCGCAGCAATTACAAGAAACAAAACAAGCAAAAGAGACATCAATGAGAATATTTTTCTGCTCATGTTCATTCCCCCTTGTTCAATTTGTTAAATCCATGCATTGCAAATGATTGGGACAATACAGAGTCCTTTCCATATCTTTACCTGTTTATATATACTATCATAAATTTATGCGACTTTACACAATATTTTAAATAATAAGTAAATTAAAACAAAACCTTCCTACAGGCGGAAAAATTAAATATAGAAGTCAGATTGCGGTAATCATAACGGGGCATTCTCTGATTGCTCCATGATTTGTCCGGAATTTAAGATAAATAAAGGGGATTAAAGAAAAAAAAGTTGGGGTGCACCCCAACACAAGTGAAGAAAATTGTCGAAAAGGCAAATACATATATTGGGAGTCTCCTCTCAATTTTTATTCTAATATAAGACTGCAAAATATTTGTGTGTAAAATGTGACAATTATCGTCCTACTTTCGATTTATTCATTCAAAATATAGATGAATATTTATCGTATTTTGCAAAAATAGATAATTTTTCCGGAAAAGCAATAAGGTCCAGCAATCATGATCTTCCGCTCTGTCCTCTTTCAGCGGGCTCTCAGCAGGGATTGCGAATCTATCAAAAAATTTCTTCAATAATCTATTTTTTTACTGAAATTAATGATATCATTTTCTGTGGATTGATCCTTTATCAACCGCCATTTGTATGAGGCATGTAAAAGCTTCGGAGGAAAAACAAACAACTCAGTGAATCTTCCGGGCGGATTAAAGGAAACAGGCAACACAGAAAGTCTCACACTGTTTGAAAACTGCCGGAGCTGCTTTAATAAGGAACCAATTGAATAACCATTTCTCCATACATATTCTGCCTATTAATCTGTTAAGGGGGGAATTTCGTGAATGCAAGATTAAAAGGAATGGCCCTTGCTGTATTCATTGCCTTGATTTTAACAGGATGCGGCTTGCTCTCTGGCACATCAGACAAAGAGGAATCAACAACAAACTTTGCAACTTCCCAAACAACTGAAGAAGAATACATTAAAAAAATCGTCTCTTTAAATAAGAAACTGCAAAGCAATATCAGGCAACTGGACGTTGAAACCGCTTCCACCCCGGAGAAACAGATTGAGAATACACTGAAATCCCTTGAAAAGCTGGTTGATGAATACCGATCTTTACAACCTCCGGAGCAGTATGGGGATATTCAAGAAATTTATCTCCAGGCCATGGACTCCTACGACCAAACAATCGATATTCTTCGGAAAGTATTAAAAGAAGACAATGAGGATTTATGGAAACAATCGAAGGAGCCGTTGGAGGAAGCGGATACATATCTGGTAAATGCACATACAAAACTCCGCGAACGTATCACGCCTTCCGCAGGAGAAACGGTCCCCGCAGAGGAACTGAAAGAATTGGACAAACTGGCCGGTATTGATTTTGAAGCAGTCGAAAACAATATTTCCGACAGCGGCATTGAACTTGTTGGAATATGGGGTCGTGTCGACATGGAGCCATCCGTCATTCTCTATCAAGACGGCTCATTTGAAAGTTATCCTCATATACAATCCCCTGCCGGAGAAAAAAGAATTTTCGGAACATGGAAATATGACAAGTCCAGACACACCATAGAATTAACAACTTCAAAAGAAGATCCGGATGAAAAAAATGCAGAACACTTACCCGACCGTAAAATCGAACTGAAAGTGTACGATTTTCAAAATGATGAAATCTTCCTGGCAGATGCGGTGACCTTAACACGATACCATTTTATAAAATTTGACCAGAATACGGTTGTTTCCGGGAATCCCCCGATGAACAATACTTCCGGAAATAATGAATTTGCTGAAATTGAAGATGAAACTGAAGCCGAATTATTGAATAGGTCAAAATGGACGAGAGATGACGGGGTTTGGAAAGAATTCATTCAGTTCTATGATTTTCGCAGGGTAATTGTCACCCGCTACAATCAGGAAACGAGAGAATCAACCTCCTGGTACGGAGATTTTAAGTTTGAGAAAAAAACAAAAATCATTTCCATCCATGTTAGCGAGAGCAATGAACCCTCTGTAAATACAGACAGGCTTTCATTCAAGCTCAACGCCGTAACGAAAGAGAGACTGGAATTAAACCGTGGGAATGAGCTGCTTGTGTATAAAAGAAGCAAGCCTGTTGAGTTAATAGTAGATGTTGGTTTAGAGGAAGAGAACGCCGAAATTGAAAACGATGAATTGATGTGAGTTACACAATTCTTTATCCAACAGGAAACGCTTGGTCTCTGCCAAGCGTTTTTATTCACCGGAACCGCTCCCGGCATCGTCTCCTCCCCCGTCCATATCTGCAACGGCTTCACATATTTGAGCCATGCCGGTACAGTATTTAAGCGGGGATTCACCTGCATGGGATTGAGTATAAAGCTGTGCAGCAAGAAAAAGAGTATGATCATATTTCGGATGAAGCTTCAGCATTTCATTCATACGCGTTTTCATATCAACTATTTTGCGAAAATCGGATAACTCAACCCCAGATGCCGCCAGTAAACTTACGACTAAATAATAGCGGGGTTCCAACTTGAGACCGAACGTTTGAATAAGCAATTCCAACTCCGTCAAGCGATGCAGAATTTCATCAGAAAATCTGCCTGTTCCCATCGTAAGAAGGAATGCAGCATGCCTGCTTTGGTCTCCCCGCTTCCACTTTCGCTCAACCAATTCCGTATAATAAAATACTGTACCATTTCGAATGATCTTTGATTGTTTTTTCCACTTTTTCATATTCAAAATAATAAAAAATTAATGATCTTAATGTTAAAGATACAGCCATGGATAAGGCAAATTTATCCGCCTCTGTACCAAAATAGAGACGGATTTTCTCAACATTATCCACAAACATGGATAATCGTTCTTCCATTCACGAAACCTCCAAAGCCTCTCCAACCTCATATACAACCATTACATCACTTTAAAGGGTGCCATTTCCTGAACCTCAGGGCCATTACTCCTTTAAAGGGATTAACAGTTCCCGCAGTTCATTGGTTCTTTTGCCGGAGGTTACATAAGGCTGGCCATCACCAACCATGTAAGTGAGGATGCTTTCCTCATTTTCCTCCCCGAGCCATATATGAATGGCGTGGGTTGGTAAACCGTCTCCTTCATAGCCTACCAAAATATCAAAATCCGGTATTCTGTCAGGAATGGCCACATCTTTTTTGACGGCAGAAGTGATGGCTTGCTCAAAGATTCGGATAGACGGCCTGTCCGTAAAAGTCATAAGAAGTTCCTCATTTACCTGTCCAGTCCCTTTTGATTCGGCCACCTCAATCTTGGAAATGTTTTTATCAAGCAAAACCATCGTTCCCTCTTCCTGACAGCCGGATAAGAGTGCTATGAAAATAATGGCTAAAAATGAGTAAACATACTTCAATGACAGGTCTCCCCTTTCATTTGAAATCATATGCCGGTGACCATTTCTATTAAGTCCGTTATTCGGCAATTTCATATAAAATTGCTTTCCATTGATATTTCAAACCAAGATGATCCTCGACGGTAATTATAAGCTCACAAGACTCAAAATCTACCCAATCGTCATATTCAACCTTCAACTGTTTTTCAAAATAAATAGACTCCCGGTCCGCTGATGATTCAAAAACTTCATTTCCCTTTAATAAATCAAATTCCTCTAACACTTTGCCTTCGCTGGAAATAACAGCTTTTGCCGTCTTGATGCGGAAACCGTCTTTGTTTTTCTCTCCTATGAATTTATGTTTTAAGTGATTCGAAATATTCACAAATAAGTTTACTTTATTATTTTTGCGATCCTCGTACCAGGCATGAATCTCCATTCGTCTGTCCAACTCATCCCTAAAGTTTAATTCAAGGAACTCTTCGCTTCTTTGTTCATTACCCGAACGGGCAAAAATTTGTGTTTCAAAATTGCCGGCCATCGGAAATGTATGAACAACCGAATAATTCATTCCGCTATCATGTTCCGCCTTCAATTCCAGCCATTCATCTGTTCCCCGTCCGCGGACTAAAAATGTCACCTCTTCCCCGTCACTAAGCTCCCGAAACGTGCACTCAAGTTTTACTTCGATGGTATTGTCAGCATAATTCGTTTTTATTACTTGATAATCCTTCTTTATAACCCAGGACTGTTCTCGTAAGAATGATTCCATACTTTCATTGACATTATAGGAAATACTTGAAACGGAATCGGATATCCCTTCTACTTCCGATTGAAAATAAGCAAGCTGTTCTTTTAAACTTTTTAATTGCCACAAGTTTAATATATTGCCGATAAGAAGCACTGCCAAAACTGCAGCAAGAATGATTTTTTGTGTCGACATTTGGTGACCCCCGTATTGATTTTTAAATTTTGACAAGTTAACCACATTCTAAACTTTTCGGTTACAGAAAGATACAATTTTTACGAAAACTTTTCAAAGATTCTTGAAATATTGGAAAAACCCCTTCAATCTCTCTATTTTCTAATGATAGAATGATTAAGACAATAATAAATGGAGCTGAAAATATGAAAGATATCGTGGTTGAAATAGAAGATTTACGAAAAAGCTTTGGCAGCAAAAAAGTGCTTCAGGGAGTATCTTTTAAAGTCCACCGCGGGGAAATTATCGGATATATCGGTCCGAACGGCGCCGGGAAAAGCACAACCGTAAAAATTATGTTAGGAATCGAAGGAAACTATGAAGGGACCGTGAAAATTTTCGGCAGGGACATTTCATCCGGCGATGTGGAATATAAACGGAAAATCGGCTATGTGCCGGAAGTAGCCGATGTATATGACAGCCTGACTGGTCAGGAGTATTTAACATTCATAGGCGAATTGTACGGCCTTTCCTATGATCTGGCTGATTATAAAGCGAAAAGAATGATGGAACTCTTTGGGATTGGTGAGGTGTATCGGAGCCGGATTGCCTCCTATTCCAAAGGAATGAGGCAGAAGCTTGTGATTATTTCCAGCCTCATCCATAATCCTGAGCTGCTCTTTTTTGACGAACCAATCAGCGGCCTCGATGCAAACAGTGTGATGGTTTTTAAAGAAATCATGGCAAGACTGGCCAAGGACGGAAAAACGATTTTTTATTCCTCTCATATTATGGAAGTGGTTGAAAAGATCAGCAGCCGCATCATCCTGCTTCA
This sequence comes from Robertmurraya sp., assembly GCA_025451895.1. Lineage (GTDB taxonomy): Bacteria > Bacillota > Bacilli > Bacillales > Cytobacillaceae > CALKIU01. Next base: position 4,147 of record JANWJP010000010.1, on the reverse strand, counting down.
TAACGGAACAATTGCCGCAGACGGCACTTTTTCAGAATTGCAGATGCACAATAAGGAAGGCTCCCTGGAAGAAATCTTTAATCAATTGACCGGCTTCAACGAGCATGCAGATATTGCGGAACAATTTGTGACGATCGTGGGTGAAGAGTAAATGCGCGATTTTCCTTCTTTAAAAGTGCTTGATCGTTTTCAGCCTCTGTTCCGCCGTTTCGGGGTTGATTATGAAGTCATGAGAAAAATTCTCCAGGTCAAGTTTATTATGGACCGGAGAAGAGTGCCAACCGTTCTTTCACAAAGTAACAACGAAACGAAAAAAGAGATGAAAGAGAAAAATCACTTTCTGTCCTCCCTTTGGGTTTATGTTTTGTTCGGGCTGTTTTTGATTCCATTTATTATAATGGGCGACAATTTTCTTTTCCAAATGAGCTTAGTATACGGCCTGATTATGTTTTTTCTGATGACAGCTATGATTTCTGATTTTTCCACAGTGCTTCTGGATATCCGTGACAACAATATTCTTTATCCGAAGCCGATTGAAAGAAAAACTATCAGTGCAGCAAAATTTGTCCATATTGTCATCTATCTGTCGCTGTTAACTGCTGCTCTCGCAGGACCGGGCCTGATTGTCGGGTTGCTGAGGCATGGAATCGTTTTTTTCCTTGTCGGATTGTTAAATCTGATTCTTATTGAATTGCTCGTCATTGCGTTAACGGCTCTTATTTACATGCTGATTTTAAAGTTTTTTGACGGGGAAAAGCTCAAAGATATTATTAATTATGTGCAAATTGGACTGACCCTGACGATCATGATAGGATATCAGATCCTGATTCGTTCGTTTGAAATTGTGGACCTTTTCGTTCAGCTTGAACCGGCCTGGTGGCAAATTTTCGTTTTTCCGATTTGGTATGGCGTAATGACAGAACTGGCCATAAATGGCGGAGCAAATTCTTTCCTTTTTCTGTTAGCCGGACTTGGAATTATTGTACCGCTTCTGGCCATCTGGAGTTATGTCAAACTTACTCCCACCTTTGAAAGAAACCTGCAAAAACTTGCCCATCACGGCAAAGCGCGGAAAGAGAAACGCTCAAAGATACGGGACAGTTTATTAAAATTTATCAGTCCCGCCAGCGAAGAACGGGCATTTTACCGGTTTGCCGGCATAATGTTCAGGAATGAACGGGAATTTAAGCTGAGGGTTTACCCGTCATTGGGCTTTTCAGTCCTGTTTCCGATAATATTTTTATTTACAAACATGGACGGATACAGTTGGGAAGCAATTCTTGATGCCGGAAAAGGGAAAGCTTATTTAAATATCTATTTCAGTTTTATCATGATCCCGGGTATCATCTCCTCGCTGCAATATTCAGGGAAGTATAAAGGTGCATGGATTTACAAAGCTGCTCCGATCACCTCCCTTAAGCCTGTTTTCAGCGGAACAATGAAGGCGTTTATTGTAAATTTATACTTGCCTGTTTATGGTTTGCTGGCCGTTATATTTCTTGCCCTGGGAGGAGTAAGGATTATTCCCGATTTAATTCTTATCTTTATCAATGCCATTCTTTGTTCGCTTATTTGTTTTGTAATTCTTGAAAAAGCTGTTCCTTTTTCCAGGCCCATTGGGACTTACAAACAGGGTTCCGCAATTACCATTTTTATGCTGATGTTCTTAATTGGACTTTTTGTTGCCGTGCATTTTGCCAGTACGTTCATTCCGTACGGGGTTTATATTTATCTGGCTGTTTCCGTACTTGCCGTGATGATTATGTGGAGAAAAATATTTAATGTGTCATGGGACAAGGTTCAATAAATAGATTACTTCCAAAAAAGTGGGATTTCCTGTAAAGGATGCCCATTTTTTTGTTTTCCGGCCGGACTCATTAATATTACAACCAATCTAAACTGCAGACATTTATAAAATTGCGGATATTTTTTAAAAAATAGCCAATCATACAAATAATACCTGTGTAAGGAGAGTATGCTATGAGGGAAAAAACAATCAGGGAATTAAATGAGTTTCTCGAGGGAAATTTTATGGCGATCCAATCGTATGATCAATATATTTACCATACAGACGATGCAGAAATTAAGAAAACACTCCAGGAGATTCAGCGCGATCACAAGGAACATGCAGCGCTCGTTGCGGAAAGAATTCAAAATCTCGGCGGTATGCCCGTCAATGATCCCGGGCTGAAAGGTGCGGTTGCAGGGTTTTTCGCCAATTTGAAGGAGCATACCGGAGAAACCGAACACATTCTGAAAGATGCCATCGCCGGTGAAGACCGCGGGATTGAAGTATCAAGAAAATTGCTTGACGGCGATCTCGATCCGGAAAGTTTGCAGCTTGTCAAAGGAATTTTAGAGGATGATGAAAAACATCTTGATATGTTAAAAAGACATTTGCATTAAATCCGTCAAAAAATGAAAAAACGGAGCCCTTATACTCCATTAAAAACAATGACAGCGGCAGCATTTTCACACTTTTCCACATTCCCGGTTTGGCTCTTCAATGAAAAAATAGGATTATTACCGAAAGCACCCTTTTTTTCGTACATTTTTTAACAAACTATGCAGACTAATGATGCTGCCGCATCTAAATTCTTTTAAAAATCTTCTCCATATCTTCATCAAATTTTTCAAGCATCTAATGGTCAGAGCATGGAGCTGCCCTTTCTTCATTATTGTTTATAGCCTCTTCAATTAAAAATATGAAGAGAACAATCAGTACTTCCAAAATAAAAGGAAGATCAATTGAAGTCATTAACTCGTTCACTGTGTGAAGAGCGAACCAGGAAAAGGTGCAATCCAGCACCATCCGCAGGAAAAAAAGCTTTGACTCCCCTGACACATATGGAGAGATAAACTGGAAAAGCAGAACAGCAAATATATCCAAAAACAGAGCCAGCAAAAAATAGCCTGCAACAAAAATGAGAAGTGTTCCGACAGACTCAACCCGAATACCAAAGATGCTGAAAAAACCGGCAAAACCGAAAAAATAAATTCCCACAATAAACGCAACCGGGATTAAAATAAAAAGCACACCAATACAAACAACAACAACCTTTTTCAATAGATCCATTCCGGAAAATTTGTCCTCTTCGTATTTTTCATCATTCATTCATACGGTTCCTTTCCAGCGAGAGACAGCGGTCATTTTGCAAAAATGAGCCGTGCTGAACGTTTTGCTTCCTTTGCAAATCGTACATTCTCCCGTGTTCTTGTAATTCATTACCAGACCATGCTTATTTTAGCATAAAAATTACGAATATTCAGCAAAATAACCCGATGCGCCGGCCTTCCTGTCTGTGGTTCATTTTTCAAACAGCGCCTGATTTATGTCATCAAATATCTTTTATCAGTTTTGCCTTACAAAAAGCACCAAAAGTAAAGAATCGGCAGAAAGCAGAATCCTTCTGCCGAATGACCAATGCATTGATTAACAATCCGATGATAGTTTGATTCTCTTTAAGAAGGAAATAAACAAAATTTATTGCAGGGTATGATATTTTGTCTTAAATAACAGCAGCTGTCATTTAAAGCAGATTCATATGTTTAAGATTGCCTGTCACTGATTATTTTTTCATCATTTCGTCCATGCGGACTTTTCTCGTGATTAAATAAACAATCATAACAATAACAAATGCCCCAATACTCAGGACTCCTCTTAAATCATCATTTTTATTAAAGAAAGCATTTACCAACATAAATATTATAATAACCAGATAAATGATCCATGAATACTTTGTAATTAATTTCATTGATAGATATTCCCCTTTCTTTCTGCATCACATAATGGCTGTTTCATACTGCTGTACCGTTTCTTAAAAATTACACAGTGCACAATAGCACCGTTCTGTCCGTTCCTGATTCAGGAAGAACTTGACGGCCGGAAGAACTCAATTCCCCTTTATTCTTTTCTTCGTATAGTATCACTTTATCGAATTGAAAAACGAGAATCAATTATTATTGGAAAATATATTTTAAAGAATTGTGAAAATTTGCGAAAAACAGATTTGAATAAAAAAACACTCATAACCTGATTTATTCACCGTGATTTCTGAACCAACCTAAAAACCTTGTGATTTAGGCTTTCTTGGTCAATAAATTTTTCACTTAATAAATGCAAAAAAGAATCCATTTCTGCTAAGGT
>JANWJP010000009.1 GCA_025451895.1 Robertmurraya sp. | reverse complement strand
TTATTTCTATTTTCTATTTTATACAAATATTACATCAATAAAGTACTATAACTTTTTACCCAAAAAATCATCAAAAAGTTGACATATAAACGGTATTTTTTCCTATTTAGTGACAAACAGCACTGTCGATTTTTCGGTGCCTGTTTTTTCGGTGCCTGTCACCTTTAACTGTTCGAAAATAAATGAAAGTAAATACACGTTTGGTGACAGGCACCTTAAAACATTCGAAAACAAACGAAAGTAAACGGGTTTTCTGATGTCAGGCGGCGTTGGAGGATACGTTTCCCTTTTATTGTTTTATGGGAACCAAATAGTTTCTGAATAACATTTGGTTTTTAACAAAGTTGTGATAAATTTAAATCAGCGAAGCTGATAACTGAACAACGGGTATTCTGTCTGAATGAGCGGCAGCAGAAGATTCTATCTAATTAATTGTGACAGCTGTATTAAACAAAAGTCTTGACCCTTCAAAAAAACAAAAAGGATTAAACCTCCGCCGCATATCCGGCCGGGACACAGACACCTCTACCTAATAGTGGAAACTGTTTCATACAACACATATCAACCTTAAACAAGGTGCGGACCTGCAGTGGGCCTGCAGGTGACAGGCACCTTTAAATACAAGGAGGCGGGATTTTTGGAAGTATTTTTATCAGTAGAAGGACTGGGGAAGTATTTTAAGGATAAGAAGGTTTTGGATAATATTTCTTTTGATGTCCGCAAGGGGGAAATCATGGCCATCCTGGGACCGAATGGGGCAGGAAAGTCCACGACGATCCGGAATATTATGGGAATTATGTATCCCGATGAAGGAACGGTAACGTTTCACCTTTTTAACGGTAATGGAATTCCCCGTCACAAAATCGGCTACTTGCCCGAAGAACGCGGCATGTACAAAAACGTCAAGGTAATGGACATTTTACTCTATTTAGCCGATTTAAAGGATTATCCTCTAAAAAAAGCAAAGGAACGAATACTGGCCTACCTAAAAAAGTTTGATCTTGAGGGAAAAGAAAATGTCATGATCGAAGAGCTTTCTAAAGGGATGGCTCAGAAGGTGCAATTCATTGCCGCGGTTCTACATGAACCGGAACTGCTCATATTGGATGAACCTTTTTCCGGTTTGGACCCAGTCAGCCAGGAAGTTTTTAAAGAGGAAATTCGCAATCTGGCCAAACAGGGAACAGCCATTCTTTTATCCTCCCACCAAATGAATTTAGTAGAGGAAATTTGTGACCGGGTCTTTATGATTCAGCGTGGACAAAAGGTCATTTACGGAACTTTAAATGATGTCAAGACCCAATATGCCAATTTTAAATGTGTGATCAAAGGGAAAAACGACCTGTCCCTGCTTGAGCGCATCCCCGGGGTACAACGGGTGGAACAAAGAGACGAAGCTTCTGTTTTATATTTGGAGAAAGATATTAACCCGACTGCTTGGGTTAAAAATTTGCCGGACAATTTAGTTATAAACGAATTAACGATTGACCGCATCTCACTTCATGAAATATTTATTGATATTGCTACCGACAAAAAATTAATCGGGGAAGAAGGTGTTCCGAATGAATAAAACGATGAAAGTGGCAAAATGGGAAATTAAACGGAATTTAAAAAATAAATCCTTCCTCGTCAGCTTATTTCTGACACCGCTTCTCTTTATTGGCTTTATGCTTGTCGGAAGTCTTCTTGATGATTCTGAAGAGTCTGATGCGGCTGACAAAACTACAACGATATACATAAAAGACGAACTGCAGGTCTTTCCTTTATTGGAAGAGACAGTCCGTCAGTTTGAGTTGAATTTCGAGTTACAAAAAACAGACATTGCTGAAGACGCGGTCAAAGGAGAATTGGAAGACAGCGAGGATACTGCCTATATTTTTCTCACCGAAAAGGGCCTGGAAACAGGGGTATTTCCTGTTTATACGAGCACAGAAATGGTTCCATTCTTTGAATCGCAAATTCAAATTTTCAGCGAAACCATCAAATCTGTCCACTTAAGACAGCTTGGTTTGTCAGATGAACAACTTGCGGAAATTAGCAGACCGTTTGTTTTTGAACAAAAATCAGTCGATCTGATTGATGAAAACGGCAACGTCATTGAAGAGGAAGAAGCCAGTGAGGAAGATTTCCTTAAGAAAGCTGTTCCTGCGGGGTTCGCCGGGATCATCCTTTTCTCTATTGTAGTTACGAGTATGATGATTTTCACCAGCGCCTCTCAGGAAAAGAAAGATAAAATTGCGGAAATTATTTTATCTTCCGTAACACCGGGCGATCTGATGCAAGGAAAGATTGTCGGCTACTTTGTGTTGGGGATGATTCAGGCACTTGTTATTTTGTTGCTCGGCATTCCGTTTGTTATTTATCAATTTGATATTCCAATTGCGGAATATTTATTTGTTCCGGAAACTTTATTATTTGTTCTGATTGCCGTTCTAGGCTATCTGTTGTTTGCGGCTATATTTGTTGGCATTGGTTCAACCATGGCCGATATCTCAACGGCCGGAAATTTCCAGGGTCTGGTTATTATGCTTCCGTTTTTGCCCTTGTTTTTTCTCGGACCGGTTATTGCCAACCCGGACGGCATGATTGCCCAAATAGCCACTTACATTCCTTTTTCTTCGCCGGGCATCCTGATCTTGAGAATGGCTTTGCTGGATGAATGGCCATGGCTGGAAATCATTATCGCCCTGGCAATCCTGATTCTCAGTATCTGGCTGTTCATGAAACTGGCCGGAAAAATATTCAAAGTGGGAATTCTTCTCTACGGCAAAAACGCCACACCACAAGAAATCTGGAAATGGCTGCGCGCATAGAATAAATACAGGCACCCCCATACACGCCAGTACGTTTATGGGAGTGCCTTTTTTGATTCTATAAACCAAAATTCCAGGTTTTCCGGCAAAGCTTACTTTCTGAATCCAACCGGGGAATAATTTTTTTAAAAATGCCATTCTACTATTTTATTGAATAATCCATCAAAACCATGGACGAGTCTGTATTTATCCGGGGCAAAATGATAAAAATCACTTTTCCTTCCACCGATTCTCCGGAGCCAAGTATCCTTCCAACGGAGTTTCATCGGCAAGCTTTCTTACTTTTCGATTAATACCATCGATATCATATAATTCAGAATCTCCATAGTATTATTCGATATCAGAACTGATTTTATAAATATTTTCTGATGTAATCGGCCACCTCATTGTACAGTCCGCTTTGGTTCGCGTATTTTACATAGTTTTTGACAATAGAAATCCATTCTAATGTGGAGGGTTTCGTTTCCGCAATCACTTCCAAAAGGTCGGCCATAGTAATGCCCCGCTCCACACCTGTTTCCATAATCGAGTCAATCACCCGTTCAGCTGCCAGTTCCACTATATTTTCAATGTCAGCACCCGAGTAGTGAACCGTTTTTTCCGCCAACACTTCCAAATCAACCAGACCTGCTACCGGCCTCTTCCCCAGTTTCAACTGGAAAATTCGTTTCCTCGCCTCTTTATCAGGCGGCGGGACAAAAATCATCTTATCAAAGCGGCCCGGTCTCTTTAATGCAGGGTCTACATCCCATGGCATATTGGTTGCGCCAATAACAAGAAGTTTATCCGTATTCATATTAATGCTTTGCATCTCAGTCAGCAGAGTATCGACCAGAGACCGCATTAAATCAGAACCGGATTTCAAACGGCTGTAACCGAGCGTATCTATTTCATCAAAAAATAATACTGCCGGCCGGCTTGCCCGCGCTGTTTCGAAAATATGGTGCAAGTTTTTTTCACTGACGCCAAAATAAGGATTAAGAATTTCTGAAATGTGAACGGGGAAAAAATTAGCCCCGACCTCCCCCGCCATTGCTTGAGCGATAAATGTTTTCCCGCAACCCGGCGGACCGTATAGAAGAATACCACCACCTGATTTTTTCTGAAACTTTGAAAAAAGGCCCGGACTTTGAAACGGTTTAATTATTTTCATTTCAATGGTTTTCTTTAATTCATGAAGACCGCCCACATCGGCAAAAGTTACGCGCTCAGGCAAATAATCACCGATTGAAACGACATTGTGCTTTTTTCCGCCTTCAAGCACTCTGATTTTTGCTTTTTTTGATTCTTCTTTGTCCTTATTAAGTCCTTCATCCTCACGGGACAACTGCATTTCCGCAGAAGGTAAAATAACGGCCCCGATGTCTTCGCAAGAGCCTTGTGTAATATCTTCCAAAGAAACCGCCTGTTCCGGTTCCAAACCGTGTACATCCGCCTGACCCTCTGCCGTCTCCTGTTTGTTTCCGCCCTCTGTTAAAGCCCGCAATCCCCTTATCACCATCTCACGCATTTTCGGATCATTTTTTTCCAAAGCCTTAGCATAAGCAAACAGAGCGTCTGCCAAACTGTCCCTTTGCCTGTATTCTTCTGCCAGAAGAAACCAGGCTTCATAGTTTTCTTTGTCCTTTTCAAGCATCATTTTAAAAATGGCTATTTTGTCCATGGATCTTTTCCTCTCACAATTAGATGATAAAGTACCGGTGCAACCATCCAGTTATAGAGTACGAGTGCGACAAATGAGTAAAACACAATTGCCAAAATTACATCCAGATTTAAAGCTGCCAATAATACCAATACAGTAAAAATTGCGAGAAAAACAACCGCACCTCCGCCGAGTTTGCCTATAAGTCTTCTCGGCAAAAATAGCGGATGCAAAGCATAATCGCACCCTTCCACCAGGGCAAGAAGGTTCCGGTTCGCCGGATCCATCAGAAATGCCTGAACCGCATACTCTCTGGCCTGTTTATAATCCCCTTTAAAATGATGATACAGAGACAGTTTAACAATCTTTTTAATTTCATCACTTCCGTTTTCCATGAGGCTTTGAATAGCCTCTCTTTGTTTTTTCTCATCCATTTCCGCAAAAGAAAAGTCAATCATGGCATTAATCACATTTTGATTTGTCGGCTCCAGTTCCATCGCCTTATTCAACAGCGCACGGGCCTTGTCCCAAAACCCGGTCACCATCATCAACCGCGCATAATCTGCATGCAAAACGGCACTGTTTGGATTAGCCTGCAAACCTTGTAAATAAGCTTCCTCGGCTGCGGGATAGCGGTATTCCTTTTCATATGCGGCTGCGATCACACCATAAGCCCCTTCTTTGTCAAACCCGTTTACAAGTGCATCCACACACAGTCTTCTGGTTTCCTCAAATTGTTCTCTCCCATAATAAACCAGAGCCAAAAAGAACAGTGCTTGCGGATGGACCGGATTCTGCTGCAATATATTTTGCAAATGCGGCACTGCTTCTTCATATTTATCAACGGAAAACAAATAATCCACAACTGCCAATTCTCTATCTATAAAAGCTGTAACATCCACAACCTGTCCCTCCTTATAAAATAAACACAAAACTGGCGAAATCAATCAAAAGTCCAAGGGCGATTAAATAAACACCGGGCTGGACCAATGTTTCCGTAACACCATTCGTTCTTAAATAAAAATGAAACGGCTTTTTCATTAATTGATAGTAATATATAAACAAAAACACACAGGCGATCCGGTATCCGATATGTATAGGGCCATAATCAACCGGTATCACTCCGTGAGAACTTTGCAGAAAAAGAAGCCACTTAATCGCCTCAAGCAACAGACCGGCGGAAACAAATAAAGAAATATCCTTCCCCGGGGCACGAAGCCATCTTGCATTGATTGTTCCTAAAATAATAAAAGGAATAACCCCGCCGAATACGGCAATAAGGATAAAACTCTTAATATTAAAACTTTTCACCGGCCTCCATTTCTTAGTTAATGAAGGCCGGTACAAATCTATTTCTTGCATGTGCTGACACTCCTTAAAAACTTAAATGAGATTTTTTACAATATTAAAAGAAAACAAGAATAAATGTTTTTTCGTCAAAATATTCTTATCTTGTCTAAATATATCGTAATTCATAATTTTTGGTCAATTGCAGCTTCAATACTTCACAATACTATCAGAAAAAAGACCTTCTTTTTTGCTTACATAATTTCCATCTGTTTTGTTCAAAATGATTAACAGGTGTTATTGATTATTTTTTACATACCTGGATTCATGGCGTCCATAAATCATCCATCAGCACCAAAGGAGGAATCTGCATGCAATTATCAGCCAGAAATCAATTAAAAGGAAAAGTATCAGATATAAAAAACGGGCCGGTATCAACAGAAGTGGAAATCGATGTCAACGGCACTAAATTGGTATCAACCATTACCACCGGATCTGCTTCGTCCTTGAACCTTAAAATTGGTGATGAAGTGACTGCAGTCATTAAAGCAAGTTCTGTAATGATAGCAAAATAGACATCGTCATCAAAAAACTCATAAATGTTGAAAAAACAACATTTATGATCAGCAACTTTCAAAAAAATCCAAATAATAAAAAAGCAAGTGGAGAAAACAAACCTTTTCTCTTCACTTGCTTTTATTTTGGGAACTTATCAGACAGCCCCGTATTCTTTTCTTTATTCTAAGTCCCTGAAATACACATCGGCAAAATGTCCAAAAATTTCCCGGGGAATACCCTGGCTCAACTTTTTATAAATACAACCCCCTATAAATAAGAAATTGCGATTACCGCCTCAATTTTGCCCAGGCGAGACCGCACAAGCCAACAAAAGTGACAGTCACAGCCAGAGGATGCTTGGAAGCTTTCATATAATAACTCGTCTTCCGCTTCCAGCCAATATTTGTTCCCCTCTCATGGAGACCGTAGCCGGCTTTGTGCAGGCTGCTTTCTTCGGGAGAGTTGGATGGACGCCCGGCATATTGGGTCGGCGGCATTAGCCGCTCGATAAGCAAATCGGTCAAGCGGGGAAACGCTGTTCCAATAAGTTTCACAGCCTTTGCCTGAGAACCGATGTATATATCCCTTTTCGGATGCCCTGCAGCAAACAAAATCGCTTCCGCAACAGCCTCGGGAGGATAAAGCATACCCTTGTGAACAGGCTGCTTTTCCAAATAGCTTCTCGCATGTTCATTATACGGCGTGTCAAGTCTTCCCGGATGAACCAAAGTGACTGAGACCGGCAGATTTTCTTTTTCCAATTCCATTCTTAAACTTTCCGTCCACCCGTGAACAGCAAACTTGGAGGCAGAATAAACGGATTGTATCACTGTCCCTTGATCTCCAAACAGACTTCCCACATTGATCAATGCGCCGGGATGGCCTTTTTCTTTAAAATGGCGCACAGCAGCACGGGAACCGTAAACCACTCCCCAAAAATTTGTATCAAACATCCGCTTCATATCTTCAATGCTGACTTCCATCGCATAGCCGTAAATGGTTACTCCGGCATTGTTGACCCATGTATCAAATCCTCCGAATTCCTTGATTGCCGTTTCAGCTATTTTATTGACATCCTCTTCAATTCCCACGTCCGCCCGTACATAAACGGCCGGATAATCTTTCATTTGCAGTTCGCGCACCAATTCCTGAAGCGCCGATTCATTTCTTGCAGCGACAACGACCTTTGCTCCCCGTTTTGCTGCCATTCTTGCCGTAACAAGACCGACTCCGCTCGACGCTCCGGTAATTACAATTACTTGGTCCTCAAGCTTTTTCAGACTCAATCTGTTCATATTTCCCATCCGTTTGTCTTTCCCTTTATCCACGTTCGTCGTTTCATTTTTTCTTCCACATCCGGTGGTCCCATTGTGATTCTTTTCCCGCATACGCTCCCTCCTATCCTTTCAAGGTCATATGAAAAACTAAGCCAGAATCATTCCTAGTGTTTCCATGCAACCACGTGGAAATTAATTAATTGTTCTATTTATAGTTGGGCCCGGCTCAAATTTATGTCTTCAACTTGGATAAAGACGGCGGGATTAGTGATTTATGCGGTTACTATCATGAAGATAAATTTTTTAGGATGGAAGCCGATTTTTTCCACTTAAGCAATCTTGATCATGAAGACATTTTGAAGTGAAAAGACCATACAAAAATCACATCACTGCCGGTATTTTTTTGACTAAAAAACCTTTTTTACTGCTGCCAAATCAAAAACAAAACGGACATCCCCTTCCCTAATAGGAAAGAGATGCCCCGGCATTCATTTAAGTAATTGTTCAGTTTCGGTCGAACAGTCATTCACCGGATATCCTCACGGCTCCTGCCACTTCAGCTACTTTTTATCACTTCCCCGGTAACGGTCATATGAAAGCGTATTCCAAATTCTGTATTGCAAATCTTCCGAACGGATGGAGTTCGGAATATCTTTTAAAATTCTTTGTGCAACTATTAATTCTTTCTCTGCTTCGCTTCTGTCCTGATACATAAATTCATCCGATGCTTTTTCCGGAGCATCGTTAACCTTCTCTTTTAAAGATTCGATAACCATTTCCTGCTGCTTATATATCGATTCGCGTGCATCATCCACCCAATCAGGCTGTGCTGTGCGAAGCGTATCAGCAACATAGCTGAACTCATTAAATATATCTTTATAAATTTTATCAGCATTTTCACGGACATCCATAATGGCAGTCTCTAAGTCTTCTATTGTCAGTTCCTCCGGTGTTAAAGGTTTCCTCCTTTCCCCGCCGCCAATCTTTGATCTATTTAAATAATATGGGAATATGCTTTTAATTGTTTTGCCTACCGGCGAGATTGCCTGATTATTTTCGTCCACTCCTTTTGGCTGAACCCCCTGCATGGCAATCCTGGCCGATTCGGGACGGACAATTTCTTTAGGCGGCAGTACGCCGTAACGGAGCATTTCCCTGATTCCCGTTCCGGAAATATTAATCCGGTATCTTTCATCATGAGGGCAGGTCTGTTCCGTTGCCGGTGTGTCGCAACGGGTACAATAAAACACTTCGTGGAATAAACGCACATCAATTCCCAATTCCTCAGGCGTAAACTCGTCAAAAATTGTATGGCTGGCGTATTTATCATAATAGTCGCCGATACCTGCATGATCTCGTCCTATCAGCGCATGAGTGCAACCATAATTTTTCATGATCAGGGCATGAAGGACTGCTTCACGCGGACCGGCGAAAATATACGTAACCCGGAGCGGGGCCAAAACAGTTCTTTCCTTTGGATAATAAGTGTCAAGAACGCTGCGGTATGCCAGCATCCGGAACTCATGGCGGGTATACTCCCGTTTCGCCATTTCAACAAGAGGCTGAATAAACAAACCATCCAATTCTTCCAACGCATTTCTGTGAATATACTCATGTCCGCGATGCAACGGATTGGCACCTGTAATAAATCCGCCGACAGATTTAAACTTTTTCTCCTCGTAAAAAAGCTTCCAAGTCTCCTTTGGCTCCATACGAAGATTTTCAAACGGGCCCCAATGAACCCTGCGCAACAGTTGAATAGGTCCTCCCAAAGCAGTGTCGCCCATCCTGCGATAAATGGCATCTACCCCGGGATGATTGCGGTCCGTTGTTCCAAACAGGTGCTTGGCCCGAAATTCCCTGTCATAATGAAAAATATCAGTCAATTTTAAAATAGCAACCGGCTCTTTTGTTGCATCAGCGAGCGCAACCTCATCCCCGACTGACAATTTCTTGATAATCTGTCTGTTCCGCTCCCCAATTGGAGCAAAGCTAAGCGGAACTGGCCATATAACGCCATTTTTTAAACGGCCTTCTGTAAGAACTGATTTATAATCTTCTTCGACCATAAAACCTTCATTGGGAGACAAAACACCTGTAGCAATCATTTCAAGAGTAATAACGGCCTCT
>JANWJP010000008.1 GCA_025451895.1 Robertmurraya sp. | reverse complement strand
TGGGCGAAAAACTCTTTTTCGCTTGAGAAAGTTTTAATTTCTCCAGTTTCAACGGTTTCGACGCCGTATTCACTGATTCTTTCGCCTTTTTCTTTGGCAAGCTGGCGCATTTTGATATTGTGGTCTTTTGATCCGGTAAAATGATGAAGCGTCGTTGGGAACTGTTCCTCTGTCACCAGCCGGAAATCCGCACTGATTTCGTATTCAAACGCAAATGTGAGAGACACTTTCGTATCTCCTGCGGCAATGACCTCCTTGATGTTCGAAAGCTTTAAGAGCCCTTCCCGGACAAGTTCCGGATCAGTGACAGCCATAATGTAATCGAGGTCTTTCACCGTTTCTTTGGCGCGGCGCAGGCTTCCGGCCCGTGAAAACTTAATGAGGCCCGGGAGCCCTTCAAGCTGCTCTTCGATGATGTCAGCGACGGCCAAAGCGACCGCGATCGGGTACCGTTCAGGGCGTTTTCCCGCTTCACCCAAAGCCTGCAGGATTTTTTCCTCCGTCTTTTTGCCGAATCCGGCAAGCCCCTGAACCTTTTGCTGTTCGCAGGCCTCTTTTAAAGATGCCGCATCACAGACGCCGAGCTCCTGATACAGCTTGGCGATTTTTTTGCCGCCGAGACCCGGAAGCTTCAAAAGCGGGACAAGTCCTTCCGGAACCTCTTCCTTTAATCGTTCCAGCGTTCCGGATGCTCCCGTGTCCATATATTCCTTGATGACAGCGTATGTGCCTTTGCCGATCCCGGACAGGGACGTCATATCATCGATTTCCGAGAGGCTCCGGTCGTCTTGTTCAAGAGCTGCCGCAGCCTTTCTGAAAGCGGAGATTTTAAACGGGTTGTCCCCTTTTAGTTCCATATATATCGCAATCGTTTCAAGCAATTTGATGATATCTTTTTTATGCATGTTGTTCACCTCTTGTTTCCCCTCGTTCATCCTGCTTCAATCATACAAATTTTTGGCTGATCCTACAACAAACAGGCATATCCGACAGCTTCCGGGGTTCTCAAGAGCCCCGAAAAAAAACTTCCCTACAAACAGAGAAGTTTTTACAAAGATCCGTACTGATGCAGCAGATTGTTTAACATGTTTGATAAAAACGGTGTTTTATGAATGATCAAATCAGCCATGACTGAACCGGCCATCATGCTTTGCAGGACATCAATCGGCAGAAGCGTTCCGATGAACAGAACGACAAACACGAACAGATAGATTTCCGCAAAACCGAGCACGGCTCCGAGTATTTGGTTGATCTGTTTGAGAACCGGTATGCTTGCGACGGCATCCAAAAACGATGCGGCAATTCTCAAAAGGATAATCGTCAGGATAAAGAGAATCAAAAACGCAATCATATTGTAATAAGCGCCTTCAAGGCTTCCGTTTACAAACGCCAGCGCAGCCTGGCCGCCCGTAAAGTCGGGAGACGGAATCCAGCCGAGCTTAGGCGCAAGGTCGCCGTAATAGGTTGCGGCCACAGCGATCGCTGCGATAAACGTAACCAAACGGATAAACTGGCGGATAAACCCTCTTTTGAGTCCAATAAACAAACCGGACAAAAGCAAAATGATAATGATGATATCTAACATCGTGATGTTCAATCCTTTTCTTTTATTTGTCCTTTTAATCTCTCAAGCTCTTCCTTAAGCTTCAAATAATCGTGAACCACATTTACAGCCGTCAAAACGGCCAGTTTATTTATATCAAGATACGGATTTTTTTCGTTGATTTCTCTCATTTTATCATCCACAATCGAGGCAACGTGCCTCATATGGCTCTTGCTCTCATCGCCGACAATTGTGAATTGCTGACCGTAGATGTCAACTGTTGTTTTCGTTTTTTGACCATCAGACAACGTTTCTCCTCCATTCCAATTATGCGAGAATCCTAGTCTATATCATAACATGTTTACAGATTGAATGGAAAGACGAGCCCTCCGCTGTTATGATACACTTATGAAAACAATGATTTAGCGTATTTAAAGCTAATAAAGGAGATTAGAACGTGTCACATTCTGTTTTAAAAGTTCCCCCGTCTGTTATTGAACGGATGCAAAGCCACTACGGGCCTGACATTACTTCACTTTCCGTACAGGGCGCAGTTTTCCAAGCCAAACCCCAAGGGTGCACCATTACAGCATACCGGTCGGGGAAGGTGCTGTTCCAAGGAAAAAACGCGGAAAAGGAAGCGGAGCGCTGGACGGCGGATGCTGAAACACCGGCTCCCAAAAAGCCCGCATCGAAAAAAAGCATCCCGTCCGTCTATCAGCCGCCTGAAGGCATCGGTTCCATGTCTGTGATCGGCTCCGATGAAGTCGGGACAGGCGATTATTTCGGCCCGATCACCGTCGCGTGCGTATACGCTGACAAGGCGAAGCTTCCGCTGTTAAAAGAACTCGGTGTTAAAGACTCGAAAAACTTAAAAGATCCGCAAATCGTTCAGATCGCGCGCGACTTAATCAAGACAGTCCCTTACAGCCTGCTCGTTTTAAGAAACGAAAAGTATAATGAAATGCAGGAAAAAGGGATGAGCCAAGGAAAAATGAAAGCTCTTCTCCACAACCAGGCGATCGGCAACCTTCTCAAAAAATTGGACGGAACCCGGCCTGAAGCGATTTTAATCGACCAGTTCGCCGAACCGGCCGTATACTTCAAGCATCTGGCAGGCAAAACCGCCGTCAAAGAACGTACATATTTCAGCACAAAAGCGGAAGGCATCCATCTTTCAGTTGCAGCAGCCTCGATCATTGCACGCTATTCATTTTTAATGGAAATGGATAAGCTGTCAAAACAAGCCGGCATTACGCTTCCGAAAGGAGCGGGCCCGCTCGTCGATGAAGCCGGCGCCAAGCTGATCAAGAAACACGGCGAAGACGCATTGCGGGTATTCACAAAGCTGCATTTTGCCAATACGCAGAAGGCGAAGCGGATTGCGTCGAAACGGTAAGCGGTGCGGACTAGGCTGGATAAGCGGGTCCGTTGCAACTAGACCCGCATATTTCACTAAAACATTAACAATAAATGAAAAATAAGGATTGAAAATTCAAATTAATTGTAGTATATTGAACAAACTTAGAATTGAAGCCCCATATACAGGGGCTTTAATTGTTCCAACAGAGGCAAAGCGATATCAAGCGCTAGGCTGAATTGCTTCATGATATTGTCTTTTAATATGGCCCATATTCAATTATCTCAATTTTCAGCTTACTGCACACCAGATGGCTTTTGAATGTGTACTCCTTTGTTTCTGGATACTTCTAAGATATAAGGCGGGGATTTGGATGAAGAAATCAGGTTCATTTGGCATTCTTTTAATTATTTCAGCTCTCATAATATCAATGTATTTTATGTTAAATACAAAGGCTTTGATCTTCAGGATATGACTTAGCCATTCATGGAATCTCGTGATTTCAAGAACTTTAATGATTGTGTTCACTTTGTACTTACTTTCTAAATTGGGATATTTTCTTCTAAATAAAAAAGATTAGCTTAATCGAGCTAATCTTTAATATATTTGCTACACCTTTTTTCAAGCAAACTGAAATTCAGACACCCTGCTGAATTTTGACCGGCTGTGAAATGTTTGAACCTTCTCTTCTTTATATGGCGAAATCATTGGACCTCTATGGATGATTATTGCGAATATCTCCGCATTCCTTCTCATACAAATCGACAGACTCAGAAAGGAATCACCATGTCAAAAATAAAATGGATCATCACGCTCACCATATGCACAGCTCTGGCATTTTCTCTCTTTATTTTCTTCAACAAGGCGAACTTTACAGAGGCCAGCGAAAATAAAGAAACCGGGCTTTTCTTTGCCCGAAACTACATCAGCCATATGATGGAAAACGAGACGATGTCGTTTAACATTTTCGGCCTGCAAAAAGCAAACGCCGGCGTTCCTCTAAGCGGTGAGACGGTTACGTCGCTCGCTTTTGATAACAATCATATACAAATCAGCGATTACAAGGTTGAAACAGGGATTCGCCATAAAGGCTATACGCTCGTCAACATCATCGTAGATGTCCGGGTCTCAAGCGATAAACCGGAAAAAGCGGATCAGCTGCTGATATCTTTTAACGGACGTGATAGAGAAGCATTTCAAATCGGAAAGATCACCCTTCAAAACCATCACAATGTTCGAAGCGGCGATCTGTCGCCTGCCGGTCAATATACTGCAGGATATCCAAAACCGTCCTTGGACGTTCGGCTGAAAAACAATCTCGCAAAAGATATTTCCCTTGAAAAGATCACCGATCTAAACGGCGTCATGGCGTATACATTTGACAAGGGGACCGCCATTCAAGCGAAACAAAGCAAACACATCGTCGTCCCGTCTTTTCATATGACAGGCGAATATGATTTTTATACGGTCACCCCTGTTTTACGTTATACTGCAGCAGGGAAGCGGAATCAATACAGCATGCCCGGTGTACTGTACGGAGCTTTAGACTCCGATGAAGAGAAAATCGAACGGATGCTGAAGCGTCAATAGCTTATGACCATGTTGAAGATAAAAAACCGGTTCCCGAATGATCGGGGACCGGTTTTTCTTTATCCTCTCAATACAGCCTGATACGTATCCTCAAGTGCCTTCAGCACTTGGTCGTGAACTTTTGTCACTTCTTCCTTGGCTAGGATTTTAATATGCGGGCTATAAATGCCTTTTTCCAGAATTCTTGAGAATTGAGTCATGAATTTCGTTCTATACAGAGGAGATATCGCCCCCCCTAACAAGACTATATTAAACTACTAACATTCTATCTAAACACAGTATATTCGATATATTCAACCAATAAAAATAAGAAAATGAGATTGTAATTCCTTTCTAAAAAGAAACTTTTGATTTATATATCAATAAAAATAGAATAGATAATCCGTTATATTTACTAAAATAACCATAAGTGTAATAATAGCCCTACAAGAGACAAAGGGGGTGAAAATATGACAATTTCTAAAAAACAACGCATCAACGCTTCTTTAGCCTTAGGTCTACTTTTTACACTTACATTTTTCACAATGTTATACGCAACAACAGCACCAGTTTTACCGATTGCAGACCTAGCAGCAACCTATCCTCAGATTCCGGGATGGGCTCTTACTTCAATTAGTGCCATCTTAAATGCTGCTGGCACTGTTGGAGCAATTGCAGCGGTTCTAGGGACTTTTGGACTCGGAGCGATTGCATCCCTAGTTTTTTCCTATGCAAAAAAATACGGAATTAGATATGCTATCGCTTACTAATAAGTTTTAATTTAGGAAAGGGTATTATTTAAAATGCCCTTTCCTCCACATTTAAGTCAGGATGGTTTTCAATGAATAATAAATACTTAATTTATTCAAAAATTCTTTTAACCAACGACATTCGAAAATTTAATACTAAAAGCAAATGGCTTGCATTATTCGTATTGATATTGTCATTCGTTGTTTTCCCTTTAATAATTGGCAGCTTTGCTGGGTACATCATTAAAAATCTAGTCATCATTCATCTTTCTTTTTTTCTGTTTATCCTTACTGTAAATATTGATAAAAGTATTTTCAGAGTTATGTTTTCCTCTGACAAAAAACAAATGGCCATTCTGGGAATCAAATTAGATCAATTTATATTAGGAAAAGATATTAGTAAATTTTATAGTTCATTTTTATCTTTAATATCTTTTTATGTTGGTTCATCGATTGTATATTATCTCATTCATCAGTCTTTGGAAGAAGTCTTCGCGATTGCTGTGATTGGTTTATTGTCCGCTATACTAGGATATTTGCTTAGACTTCATTTTATAAGGCTATTAGTATTGCCTAAATTCATAAATGTCTCAAGCATTATTGGCTTTTTCACAAATGGAATTTTAATTCTTTGGATCTTTTTTATACTCAAATATAATTTGTTATTTCTAAACATCAATAATATGCGAATTTTTTCAATATCTATACCAATAATGGTATCTTTAACAATCCTGTTAATTATAGTGTGGTATAAAAGTTTAAGAAACCTTTCCATTTTTAATGATCATTTAAATAGCAAGACTGATACAAATTTGAAGAAGTCTAGAGAGAGCAGAAGCCTTCTATATTACGAGCTGATCCTTCTATATAGGAACCCGCCTGTAAGGTGGTCGGTTTTATTATTTATTTTAAGTTTATCAGCAGGTTTACTAACAATCATTTTGTATGGTTTTAACACTGATCGATTTGCAGACACTGGAATTTCCAACGAATTCAGCTTTATGTTCAGCGTGCTGTTCCCGTTAGTCTTTATCTCTATCATGATTCAATCATTGGTTTCTTTTGATATTGATGGTCTTATTATACCTTTGAATCAGCACAAGCCAAACTTTATTAAAAACAAAATAAAAGCAAAAACCAAAATCTCTGTCTTAGCACATGTGTTATTTGTTTTAATCTATGCTGCGATTTCAAATTTTTATATAAAACCGGATCATTTTATTGCATTATCCATTATCTTATTGATGATAGCTGTTACTTTGGGGTTAAGCTGTCTCACTTCAACTATATTGTTTCCATATTTTAAATGGGATTACATTTATCAAGTTCCCAGTACTTTAAGCAAAATCTTTCTTAATTTAGTATTTGGATTACTAATAGGGTTAGCCATTGTTTCAACTTACAACAAAGTTTTGTATGTTGTTATTTTTATCACTTTGTTATGTATCATAACGCTACTGCACTCCATAAACAAGCAAATATGGAAATCAACAATCAACAAAAATTACATATCAATAAAATCTTTATTCGAGTGAGTGATTATATGCTTAAACTGCAAAATATATCAAAAGAATATCCTCAATCCAATTTTAGCATGAAGAATTTAGAATTCGCTTGCGGGCGAAATCAGATTATTGGATTGCTCGGTAAAAACGGAGCAGGAAAAACGACCCTATTAGAAATTATTGCAGGCCTCATTCCTCCGGATAGCGGTGAGGTAGTCGTTGATGGACATCTTACCAATTATTTAGAGAAAATCGGATACCTAGAAGACGATCCAAAATTATTTGAGAATTTAACGTGTTATGAATTAATCAAGTACCAATCTTTATTAATTGAAAAACCATTATCCCAAGAACAAATCATTGAAACCTTAGACATGTTCAGTCTAAAAGAACAAAAAGACCAAATGGCATCTTCGCTATCAAGAGGAATGCGTCAAAGAATGTCTTTTATTCTTTCCACTTTGCATCAACCTGATGTTATCTTGCTTGATGAGCCTTTTACAGGACTTGATCCAAAAAACATGGCGGATATGAAAAAGATTTTAATTAATATTAGAAATCAAAATAGAATTATTATTTTATCCACGCATATCTTACAGTTTGCAGCAGATCTTTGTGATGAGATATTATTTATTAATAACGGAAATATTATCCACACTGAAAAAAAATTAGCCGGGGAGACATTTAATGAAGCCAGCCTTGAAAAAAAATTCCTTGAATACCTATGCTAAATACTCTATTTTGTTCATTATTATTTTTGGTTTCGGTTTTTCTCTTAGCTTTTTTGTATTTCAAGAAATACACGAGACTTACTATGATAGCTTTAAAATATCCAACGCTTTAGAGATTTTTACAAATAACTTAATTGTAGGACTAACTATTTTCTTTCTTGGATTAATCAGTGTTGGTTTCCTATCTAGTGTAGTAGTGTTTTTAAACGGTTATTTCTCAGGGGCAATTTTCTTTTCATATGAGAAGTCTTTAGGTTTTTGGAAATCACTACAATATCTCTTATTTCACGGCCCCTTTGAAATCCTTGCCCTTCTTGCTTTTTTTGTAAGATCTCTTGATATTTCTTCCCGTTTTTTA
>JANWJP010000007.1 GCA_025451895.1 Robertmurraya sp. | reverse complement strand
GTGGAAAAAGGCGCTGTAGCCGTATTGGCGGAAAAACCGCTTCCTCTTTCTGTTCCTGTCATTGTAGTGGACAATACAAAACGGGCCATGGCAATTCTGGCCGATGCTTTTTACGGGCATCCAAGCCAAAAGTTTCATTTAGTCGGTATAACCGGGACAAACGGAAAAACGACTACATCCCATTTAATAGAAAAAATCTTTGCTGATGCTTCATTCCATACCGGTTTGATCGGCACTATGTATGTGAGAATTGGCGATGAAGAATTGGAGACGCGGAATACCACTCCCGAAAGCCTGGTCCTGCAGAAAATTTTTCACAAGATGGTTGAAGCGGGAGTGGAAAAAGCGGTTATGGAAGTTTCATCTCATGCCCTTGTTGAAGGCCGCGTACATGGAACAGATTTTGATGTGGCTGTGTTTACAAACTTGACCCAGGATCATTTGGATTACCATCTTTCCATGGAAGAGTACAAAAAAGCCAAGGGATTGTTATTTTCAAGGCTCGGTAATATTTATCAGCTTGACAGGCCGAAATTTGCTGTTTTAAATGCGGATGATCCGGCAAGCAAAGAATATATGCAGCAGACATCGGCTCATATCATTACATACGGAATCGATAATGACGCGGTTTTAAGGGCGACAAATATCCGGCTGTCTGCAGAGGGGACAGAATTTGATTTGGCAAGTCCGTATGGCATTCATCATGTTTCTCTGAAACTGCTCGGTAAATTCAGTATTTATAATGTTCTCGCTGCACTCGCAGCAGCGCTTGCTTCAAAAGTGCCATTGGTACATGCGATTAAATCCGTGGAAAGTACCGATGGCGTTGCGGGCAGGTTCGAACTGGTTGATGCCGGCCAGGATTTTACCGTAATTGTAGATTATTGCCATACTCCCGACAGTCTGGAAAACGTTTTGAAAACTATTAAACAAATTGCCGGGGGCAAGATTACAGTCGTTGTCGGCTGCGGAGGAGACAGGGACAGGACAAAAAGGCCACTGATGGCGGAAATCGCTTGTAAATATAGCGACAATGCGATTTTTACTTCCGATAATCCGCGAACTGAAGATCCGGTGCAAATTTTAAAGGATATGGAAGCGGGTGTTACCGGCAGGGATTATACGACGATCGTGGATCGGAGGGAAGCAATTTATCATGCCATTAAACAGGCAAATAAAGGTGATATCATCTTAATCGCCGGCAAGGGCCATGAAACCTATCAAATTATCGGAGATCAGGTTCTGGACTTTGATGACCGGCTTGTTGCGAAAGAGGCAATAGAGGAGAGATAGTATGTATAACAGTGTTTCAGATGCAATGGAATTAAGGGAGGAGAAAAGGTTCTGTTTCCCTCTTTTGCGGATTAGCATTTTTAATCATTTACTTGCTACTTGTCAATTTTCGGGTATAGCAAAAAAACGGATGAGTAAACTATCGCAATCGTCTTATGGAGGGAAGGAGTAAATGTTGGAGCAGGTTGTATTTATTACTATCTTATTAGGATTTCTTATTTCTGTTATCCTTTCTCCATTTGTGATTCCTTTCTTAAGAAGGTTGAAATTCGGTCAAAGCATACGTGAGGAAGGACCGAAATCACATCAAAAAAAGTCAGGAACTCCCACAATGGGCGGGATTGTGATTATTTTTTCTATTGTTGTGACCACACTGATCATGACCGGAAAATATGCAGAACCGACGATGGACAGCTTTTTGCTGATATTGGCAACTCTTGGTTTTGGATTAGTCGGATTCCTGGATGATTTTATTAAAGTTGTTTTAAAAAGAAATCTCGGTCTTACGTCTAAACAAAAGTTTTTTGGCCAAATTGTTGTTTCGGTGATCTTTTTTCTTGTCCTGATGCAAACGGATTTCTCTACTGTCATTTCCATCCCTTTAACGAATATATCTTTTGATTTGGGTTGGGGCTATTTGTTGTTTATTATCTTTTGGATGGTCGGTTTTTCAAATGCGGTTAATCTGACAGACGGACTTGACGGGCTTGTTTCCGGAACGGCAGCGATTGCTTTCGGAGCATTGGGAGTTTTGGCATGGAATCAATCAAATTTGGAAATTGCCGTATTTTCAGTGGCAGTTGTCGGTGCAGTTCTGGGTTTTTTAGTATTTAATGCCCATCCCGCAAAAGTATTTATGGGTGATACAGGTTCTCTTGCTCTGGGAGGCGCGATTGCTGCAGTATCAATTTTGACAAAGCTTGAAGTCATGCTGTTAATAATAGGCGGTGTTTTTGTCATCGAAACTCTGTCCGTTATTCTTCAAGTACTTTCTTATAAAACGACCGGCAAAAGAATTTTTCGAATGAGTCCTCTCCATCACCATTATGAATTGAAGGGCTGGTCTGAATGGCGTGTGGTGGTAACGTTTTGGGCAGCAGGATTAATACTGGCGGTAATGGGAATTTATATTGAGGTGTGGATGTAATTGAAGCAGATTAAAACATATCATCATAAGAAAGTGCTGGTTCTGGGGCTGGCAAAAAGCGGAGTTGCAGCCGCTTCTCTGCTCCATAAATTAGGAGCATTTGTAACAGTTAATGATAAAAAACCGCTCGCCGAGAATCCGGAAGCACAAAGCTTGCTGGAGCAGGGAATTACGGTGATTTGCGGATGCCATCCTGTTGAACTTCTTGATGAAGGCTTTGAAATTGTAGTGAAAAATCCGGGTATTCCCTATGAGAATGAAATGGTTCAAAAGGCATTGAAAAAAGGTTTGCCGGTTATCACCGAGGTGGAACTGGCTTATCAGGTCTCCGAGGCGCCGTTCATCGGTATAACAGGAACAAATGGTAAAACAACAACAACCACACTTATTTTTGAAATGCTCAAGGAGAGCGGAATATTGCCGCTTATTGCGGGAAATATCGGTACGGTTGCAGCTGATGTGGTTCAAAAAGCGACGAAGGACCATACGATTGTCATTGAACTTTCTTCTTTTCAGCTTATGGGGATTGACAGGTTTGCTCCGAAGATCGCCGTAATTACAAATTTATATGAGGCACATCTTGACTATCACGGCACTATTGAAGAATACCATCAGGCAAAAGCAAATATCACCCGCAATCAAACTGAAAATGATTATTTAATCATTAATGCCGGTCAAAAAGAAGCCATGGAACTTGCCGAAAGCTCCCGTGCACGCATCATTCCTTTTTCGAGCGGGAAGATCCTTGAGAACGGGGTCTGGATAGAGGATGAAGCGATCGTTTTTAACGGGGAAAAAGTAATTGCGCTGGAAGATATTCTTCTCCCGGGTACGCATAATCTTGAAAATATATTGGCAGCAGTTGCTGCGGCAAAGTTGTCAGGAGCTGAAAATGATGCCATCCGGCGTGTTTTGGCCACTTTCAATGGGGTCAAGCACCGGCTGCAATTTATCGGAGAAGTGAACGGACGCAAATTTTATAATGATTCAAAGGCGACGAATATTCTCGCAACCAAAACGGCTCTGTCCGCCTTTCAGGAACCGGTCATTCTTCTTGCCGGCGGGCTTGACAGGGGAAATGAGTTTGATGAATTGATACCTGCTTTAAAGGGAGTCAAGGGTCTTGTTCTGTTCGGGCAAACTGCTGCAAAGATTGAAAAAGCGGGCCGGCAGGCAGGAATAAAAATGATTGAGCACGTCGATAATGTGAACGAAGCGGTTCCCCGTGCTTTTGAACTTTCAGAGCCCGGTGATATCATTTTACTGTCTCCTGCCTGTGCCAGCTGGGATCAATACAAAACTTTTGAGGTAAGGGGAGACATTTTTATAAACGCCGTGCATAAGCTTAAGTAAGAGGGCTTGTCTTTAGGATACATACTGTGTATCAGATCAGCATCCGGTGAAGGTACATCCCGCCCTTAAACTTTCATTTGAGGTGTGTTGCGGTGCCAAAAACAAAAGGTTCTCCCGATTTTATTTTGATGATTACAGTAATGGCTCTTCTTACGATTGGATTAATTATGGTTTACAGTGCAAGTGCTGTATGGGCGGAATATAAATTTCATGATTCCTTCTTCTTTGCAAAAAGACAAGTTTTATTTGCCGGAGTAGGGATTGCTGCCATGTTCATGGTAATGAATGTTGATTATTGGACATGGCGGAAATTTGCGCCAGCAATTCTGATTTTTTGTTTTGTTCTTTTAATCCTCGTGCTTATACCGGGAATCGGAAATGTCCGGAACGGTTCGAGGAGCTGGATTGGGGTAGGCGCTTTTTCGATCCAGCCTTCGGAATTTATGAAGTTGGCAATGATTGCTTTTTTGGCGAAATTTTTATCAGAAAATCAAAAAAAGATTACTTCGTTTAAAAAAGGCCTTCTTCCTTCTTTGACGCTTGTCTTTCTTGCCTTCGGTCTGATTATGCTCCAGCCTGATTTGGGAACCGGGACGGTCATGGTCGGTACTTGTATTGTCATGATTTTTATAGCAGGGGCGAGAATTACTCATTTTATCGGTTTGGGTGTGGCCGGTATTCTGGGATTTATTGCACTGATCGCCTCTGCTCCCTACCGGATCCAAAGGATCACTTCTTTTCTCGATCCGTGGCAGGATCCTCAGGGAAGTGGTTTTCAAATAATTCAGTCTTTGTTTGCCATTGGACCCGGGGGATTATTGGGCCTTGGTTTGGGGCAAAGCAGACAAAAATTTTTTTATCTTCCGGAGCCGCAGACTGATTTTATCTTTGCCATTTTAGCAGAGGAACTTGGTTTTATCGGCGGCACCTTTGTTCTGCTGTTGTTTGCACTGCTTTTATGGCGGGGAATCAGGATAGCGCTCGGTGCCCCTGATTTATTCGGCAGTTTATTGGCTGTCGGTATTATTGCCATGATTGCGATTCAAGTTATTATTAATATCGGTGTTGTTACCGGTTTAATGCCTGTAACGGGAATCACTCTGCCCTTTCTCAGTTATGGAGGTTCCTCTTTAACGCTCATGCTTCTTGCTTTGGGAGTGTTGCTTAATATTAGCCGTCACGCCAAATATTAATAGAGAATTTTCTCTTGAACCCTGCTGCTGCTCAGGGTTTCTTTTGCTGCTTTTCAAAAAATGGCAATGATGATATATTGTAAGAGCCTCCTGGAAAATGAATACGGTCTCTTTGTTCCGCATCATGCCGGATGCGCTTTCTTAAGAGGGCGGGGATGAAATTTTTGTGGAATATATCTAACATTTAAATGACAATAGATGATTGCTTTTTGTTCGCCGGCCTGTTGTAGTAGAATAGGTTAAGGTAAAGGGATTATTGTAATTTATCATCATTCGATCATATATCTGAATGTATAATATTGAGACGGACTATTACAGAACTTGCTATGTTGGATGCTTTATCCGGAACTAAATGATTCTTTGCCCAAAAAGAGCCGCGGTTGCAGTAAAAAACAACTGCCGCGCGATTCGGTTGAAGACTTTTTTTACTTTTAAAAAGTGATTATTGTTTAGAAAGGAGTTTTTTGGTTTATTGGACGAAAATCATGTACGAAAGATACCGGGACAAACGTAAATCTTATTTTAATTATAGTCTCTTTATAAGAGGTGAATAAATTGCGGATCGTAGTAAGTGGAGGGGGCACCGGAGGCCATATTTATCCGGCTTTGGCGCTGATCAGAGAAATTAATAATCAAAAAGAAGAACATGAAATTTTGTATATCGGTACAAAGCACGGCTTGGAAAGCAAAATTGTTGTCAGAGAAAAAATCCCGTTTAAATCAATACATATTACAGGGTTTAAAAGAAAATTATCTATTGAAAATGTCAGGACAATTTACAGATTTATTAAAGGCGTAACGGACAGCAAAAAAATTTTGCAGGAATTTAAGGCTGACGTAGTTGTCGGAACAGGCGGTTATGTTTGCGGGCCGGTTGTTTTTGCTGCAACCCGTCTCGGCATTCCCACTGTGATTCATGAACAAAACAGCATCCCGGGACTGACGAATAAGTTTCTTAGCCGCTATGTGGATAAAATCGGTATTTGTTTTGAGGAAACGAGAAAAGACTTTCCAGAGGAAAAGGTCGTTTTTACGGGAAATCCCCGCGCTTCAGAGGTGATTGGCCAGGATGGATTGAAAGGAAGGGCGTCAGTCGGTTTGAAAAAGGATATGCCGGCTGTGCTTATTTTTGGAGGGAGCCGCGGAGCCAGACCGATAAATGAAGCGGTTGTTAAATCTCTGTCCGAATTGGGATCGAAACCTTATCAAGTATTGTATGTAACGGGAGATGTTCATTTTAATGCCGTGCAAAAAGAGATTGAACTTGTCGGCAGTCCTGAAAATGTTATCATTAAACCTTTCATTCATAATATGCCGGAAGTAATGGCGGGAGTGGATTTGGTTGTATCACGGGCCGGAGCTACAACCCTTGCAGAGATTACGGCATTGGGAATACCGAGTATTCTTATTCCCAGCCCTTATGTTACAAACAATCATCAGGAAAAGAATGCGCGGACATTAAGTGACAAAGGAGCAGCGTTGCTTCTTCCGGAAAAAGATTTAACAGGAAGCAAACTCGTGGAACTAATTGATGAAGTAATAATGGATGAGGCCAGAAGAGAAACAATGAGAAAAACGGCGAAATCCCTTGGGGTGCCTGATTCTGCGCAAAGGCTCCACCGTTTAATGAAGGAACTTGTTGAGAGGAAAGAAAAGTAGCCTCCACCGCTTCCCTGCATATGATGAAATAACCCAACTGGAAAGGGAGGTAAAAAATGAACGGACTGTACTCAAAATTAATCGAACTGAATGTAGGAAAAGTATTAAAAAATGAAACGATGGCAAATCACACCACTTTAAAAATCGGCGGTCCGGCGGACTTATTTATAGAGCCTTCATCCATTGATAATCTTATTAAGACGATGGAACTGATTCGGCAGTATGACATAAAATGGACAGTCATTGGCAGAGGATCAAATTTGCTTGTATCTGACCGGGGAATAGAAGGAGCTGTTATTAAACTCGGACAGGGATTGGCTTCTCTGGAAATAAACGGATTGGAAGTGCGGGTTGGAGGCGGATATTCCTTAATCAGTCTGGCGACATTAATTTCACGCAAAGGATTGTCCGGCCTGGAGTTTGCCAGCGGCATTCCGGGTTCAGTGGGCGGTGCTGTTTATATGAATGCCGGCGCGCACGGTTCGGATATTTCCAAAGTGTTAAAGAGTGCACGCATTTTGTTTGCAGACGGGACTATTGAATGGATTGAAAATAAAGAGATGGAATTTTCGTACCGGACATCCATATTACAAAAAAAGCGCCCCGGAATTGTTCTTGAAGCTGTCTTCCAGGTGGTTGAAGGTGACCGGGAAAAAATATTTGCCGCAGTGCAAAAGTATAAAGACTACCGGAGGGAGACCCAGCCATGGGATCACCGGTGTGCGGGGAGCATTTTCCGCAATCCTTTGCCGGAATATGCAGGAAGATTAATTGAGGAAGCCGGCCTTAAAGGATATTCAATTGGGGGAGCGCAAGTATCCGAAAAACATGCGAATTTTATTGTCAATACGGGAAATGCTACAGCGGATGATGTTTTGAAGTTGATTCAGCACATAAAAGATGTTATTTATAAAAACAAAAATATTGTAATGGAAACAGAGGTTGAAATTATCGGCAGAATGTAAATATTTTTTCTTTATTCTTCCAAGTTCTATGGTATAATGTTACTTTAGAAACGATACTTTTTTCCGCTTCACGGATAATATAACGGCATGAGTGATCGTGCCGTTTTTCTACATTTTACAGAAATTTTATTTTTTTAATATAGATGCGGATTGGAACGGGACAAGCCGGCTTTAAAACGTTGTTTGACCAGAGGTGAAGGACTTGGAAAAGGGAAAGGTAGTTTCTTTGGAGGATCGTGTCCCGCAGTTGAAAGAAAGACGTCGCAAAAAAGC
>JANWJP010000006.1 GCA_025451895.1 Robertmurraya sp. | reverse complement strand
TTATAGAAAACTTTGAAGACAACGGCATTCCGGTCAATGAAATTGTTATGGCCGGAGGAATTGCAAACAAAAACCCGCTGTTAATGCAAATTTACGCTGATGTCTGCAAGAAAAAGATCAAAATTTGCGGAAGCAACCAGTCCGGCGCTCTGGGTGCAGCCATTTTGGGAATTGCCGCAGCAGGTCCTGAAGTCACCGGTTACAAAGACGCAAATGAAGTCATCCGCAGAATTGGTAAAGTAAAAGATATCGAGTATATTCCGAATCCGGAAAACTCTGTTGTATACGACAAACTGTATGACGAATACAAGGAACTACACAACTATTTCGGCCGCGGCGGAAACGATGTAATGAAGAGATTAATGAAAATCCGCGAACAACAATAAACAAGCCTGATAAGCTTTGCACAGAATATTAACAAAGATTAATAGAAAAGCATCTCAATTTTGGACAAAGATGTAAATACGCCTGTCCGGAATCTGAGATGCTTTTCTTCTTTGGCATCTGGATTTTTACAGTCCTTTCCGGCAGCCCTGAGCGCTTTTTTAAAATACAATAATTCGAAAATTTGTCAATGTTTATTTAAATAATCCAAATATACAGTTGATAGAGTGAATTTAAACATATTACCTATACATAAAATCCGCATGACTTTCAAAATCACAAAATCACACCACTGACACCTTTCACAAAAACAATTTCAATCCTGCACAAATCTTAACCACACCTGTGTCGTTTCATTCAAAACATCATTGCACCATGCATGTTGACAACCAAACTTGGATGGAAAAACTTTACCGGCAAACAACACAGTATTGCTCTATTTCAAATTCATCAACCGGAAAATCTTTTACTGAAGAAATACTATTTAAAATTAATAGAATTTTAGAACTTATAAGTTGACTATATACCATATAGGGTATATAATGAGAACCACATTCAATTAATAATAATTATTATAAAGGAGATGTTATTATGAGCCAAATGGAAGTTTCACAACAAACAGAGGTAAGATCCTTACCCCGAATCGGGTCCAAAGCCCCGCAATTTGAAGCAGACACAACACAAGGCAGAATCCGTCTGTCCGACTATGAAGGAAGCTGGTTAATCCTGTTCTCTCATCCTGCCGATTTTACTCCTGTCTGCACAAGTGAATTCATTGCATTTCAGGAAATCTATCCGGAATTGCGGAAGCTCAACACAGAGCTGCTTGGCTTGAGTGTTGACAGTCTCAGCTCTCACGTCGCATGGATCCGCAATGTGAAGGAAAAATTCAGCGTACAACTTGAATTCCCGATTATTGCCGATTTAAATAAAGAAGTTGCTCAAAAATACGGCATGATCATGCCTGAAGAAAGCTCAACAGAAACATCAAGAGCCGTATTTGTAATCGATGATAAACAGGTCGTCCGCGCAATCATTTATTATCCGCTGTCCACCGGACGCAATATGCAGGAAATCCTTCGTCTTGTAAAAGCACTGCAGACAACAGACAAGCACGGTGTAGCCACTCCGGCAAACTGGAAAGAGGGAGACGAAGTTCTTATTCCGCCGGCCAAATCAGATGAACTTGCTGAAGAAAGAATGAATGACAAAAGCCTCAACTGCATTGATTGGTACTATTGCACCAAAAAGCTATAAGGAATTGATAATATGGCATGTGTAAATGAGAAAGGTCAATTAACAGAATCAGCCAAAAAGCTTTTTAGAGCTATTGGCAATCAATCCCTGACACCGGCAGAAATCTCAAAAAGCGCCGGAATCCCTCTGTTTAAAGTTCGCAGCAGTTTGCGGGAAATGACGGAAGCAGAATATATTGCCGAGGAAAGCGGACAATACCGCCTCACTTCCAAAGCGATCGAACTCCTTGAAAAACAATAAAAAAAGCCGGGAACCCCCGGCTTTTTTACGTCCTTTATTATAAATTTTCCCTTCAATTACATCAGTAAAACCACTCCGGCCAAAAACGGACTGAGAACCATGGCACTTTTTAAAATCATCTGCGGGGCGAGTCTGGTAAACTTGGCTCCAACATAAGAACCGATCATTGTCCCGGCAACAACCTGGGCCAACAACACAAAGTCTAAATACCCTTGAAAAAAGTAGCCGGTTCCTCCGGCAATGGCAATCGGCAAAATAACCAGCATCGTCGTCCCAACTGCCTGCGTCAGAGGCAGACCGATAATGATTAACAGACCGATTTGAATAAACGGAGTCGAACCAATGCCAAAAGTACCGGATAATAAGCCTGTCACGATCCCTATTGCCGCCGCTTTCTTAATACTGAATTTAACGGACGGTTCAGCAGCCCCCGTCTGCTTCATCCTTTTTACTACAAATAAACGGATAATTAATACCACTGTAGACAGGAAAAGCATTCCCGCCGTAAACCATTGCAAATATTGCATCGGAATTAATGCAGCGATTTTGGAACCGAGAAAAGCCGCTGCCGCACCGAATATCCCTACATATATACCGGCTTTCACAGACACATTCCCTTCTCGGAAGTGACTGTATGCGCCTGATAAAGTGGTAAATACCATCGCTGCCAGGGCAGTTCCCAAAGCAAGATGAATCGGAACCCCGAATATTGTCGTTAAAATTGCAATTATAAAACCGGAACCTCCCGCTCCGACAAATCCCAATAACATCCCCAAACCAAACATCGTCAGTGCAATTGCCATAAAAACCACTCCTCCCCGGCAAAACCCGAAAGCATATGCACCAAAAAGTTTACGGGAATTTCTGCTAAATCCCCTGTATTTCTGTTTTAAGCTATGATTTCTATTTTAATAGATTTTTTAAAGAAAGAAAGTAAAAGTTCTTTTTTATTTTGTCGAAGAAGAAAACTTACAAGCAATTGCAATTGATCCATACATCACTGAGATGCTGCTTACAGCCCTGAGTGGTGTATGTTTCTGCAGAAAAAGACAATGATTCATCTTGAAAAAACCCGTACGAAATCATTCCGGACTGCCAAAAATGAAGAGAGCATGATTTCAGATTCATATTTCTGCTTCTGAAACCATGACTCTCCAAATCTCCTGGTTACTTTACCAATTTATAGTTCTTATGATTTACAACAGTTTTTATCGGTTCTCCGGTATTCGGGTTTATTCCCAGTTCAACAATGACGGAATTCTCGCGAATAGAAACAACTTTTGCTTTCTTTCCTTTTCGCGGACCCCTTTTTATTTGAATGGTATCTCCTACCTTCGCTTTCACTAATTCTTCATTTTCATCCAGTTTCTCTTCAGCCATATGATTATCTCCTTTTATTATTTTCATCTTAGTACAGACATTTTTATCCATTTTCAAATGATGTGAATCTCAAGCCGAATTTTGGAAATGGCATAAAGAAACAAAGAAATATATTAATCAATATAATGAAGCTTAAATGATTGCTGAGGTTTGCCGGCCGGCGAAGTCATTTCCAAATTCCAGATTTGCTTAATTTCCTTTGCAAAAATTATGTCTTTTTTAACCGGACTTTTCCCCCCTTATTTTTACTCAAACAAATGGCAGCATATACTTTTTTAAAATTCGTCTCCCAATTTTGAATATACTTCTATAAACTAACTTTTTCAACAAATCGTTTTCGGAAACTGACAAAAAAATGTCCGCAAAATTCAGCAAAAACAGGCAGAAAAGGCATGAACAAAAAACTTGGTTCAAAATTTACATTAAATCATGATTTTTTAATTGAAAATGACTGAAAAAACTGATAATATAGCGAAAACATAAAACGAGGGTACTGAAAAATTCAAGCTATTGAGGTAAAAAAATGTTGGAATATACGTTGTTAATCCCGCTGCTGATTATTGTATTCGCCATAATCTCCCGTTCAGAAGCATATTCCAAAACAATTAAATATATCAGTTACGGATATTTCCTGATACTGTCATTGGTATTCATCATTATAAGAGAAAGAATTCGTTTCAAGTATGAACACCCGCCGATTCCCGATATTTATTGGGAGAAAAATTCAGTCTGGTGCGAGATTGCAATGCTCCTCTATCTGGTGCCGGCAGCAATCATACTAATATTTTCTTACATCAAGTGGATTCAAAAAGAGAAAAAACTTAAAAAAGAAAAACTGCTGACTTTGCCTTTTCTGATTCTAAGCCTGCTCATCCTGTTGGCCGCATATATCTTTTATTTTAGTTTTATATTAGGGTATCGTCCCTGAATTCCAAAAAGTTCAGTACATTTTTAATGAAAACTGAACCTTTGACTTTCTATTGAAAAATATCCCGTTTCCGAAAAACCGACTTGATAAAGCGGCCCATAACCTTCGGACCTGTCAGCCAGCGGATATTGGCATTATTTTTATCATTTTTAAGAATTTCTCTCACAAGGAAATACGCAACCGGCCCGACTTTATCTCCAAGGATATTATAAATTTTCCTGTTTTTTTCATTCAACGACTTTCTTAACAAATCAGTGGCAACCATTCCCGGACTCAAAACACCCACCTTTATATTTGTTTTTTCGGCTTCAATCGCCAGCGAGCGGGTAAAATAACTGATTGCACTTTTTGAAGTTCCGTAAATGGTTAGTTTCTCGCGCATCATTCCATTACTGCCGAACCCTTCCATATTAAAAATTTGACCAAAGCCCTGTCTCAGCATTCCATTGAACGCAACATGGCTGCCGTGAAAGGTCCCCAGCAAATTCGTTTGAATTACTTGTTCATATTCTTTTTGGCCCAATTCCCAAAAATATTTTTTCTCCTGATCAATTCCGGCATTATTAATCCAAATATCAATTTTGCCAAACTTCGCGGAGGCGTAATCCCACAATCTTTCAAGATCTTCCCGGCTGTCAACCCGGGCTGCCATGCCGTCTGCCTGACCGGAGGCTATTTTTTCAAGACTGGCCAGTGCCTGCTGAACACTGTCTTCCGTTCTGCCGTTAATGATAACGCGACAGCCGGCCCGCAAAAACTCCTCCGCCATCCCGTAACCGATTCCTCTGGTGCTCCCGGTAATAACAATATGTTTCATCTCTTGCCACATCTCCATTTCGCGAAAATGACCGCTGTTCTACCGGCAAAATACTCCCCTGCATTTCAGTACCCGGTGACTTGAAGCAAATTCCGGACATCATTCTTTATTAGGACCAAAAACCCGTTTGTCACTCGGTGCTTCCTCACCGGCCAGCCGCTTTCTGAGTGATTCTTTCCAATTTGCCGCCAACAGCTCACATGAGGCCAACTCCTCTGCCAGTATGAAATCATCCTTCTTCCCATACATCACTTCATTGCATTTGGCGATGGACCATCGCGGACAAGGCCGCTCCTGCAAAAGAAGTTTCTCATTGCCTTGAACATACCCTTCTTTTAACACACGGAAGTACCATCCGGTCAAACCTGATTCCTGGATTCTCAACGCAAAATCATGCAACCGGAAACGCCGGGCCGGTTTCCAGCATGGCCGCCGCGGCTGGGACACTTGAATAACCGCATTCCCGAATTTATAAATATCACCAATACAAACAGTACTTTCATCACAGCCGGTCACTGACAAGTTTTCTCCCATCGAACCGGCAGAAATTGCCGCTAATTTCGGCTCTTTTCGCCATTCACGATAATGTGCAGCCGGGTAAGCAAAAATAGCCTTTTCCGGGCCCCCGTGATTTTTTGTATCCGCAACCTCATCACCGCTTAAACCGTTTCTTCCAAGCCAAATCTTCCCTGTTACACTTTCCTTAAACATTCCGCTTTCCCAAGGCTTGTCCATGGGATCAGTTGCATTTTCCATCCCCATCTTCTTAACCTTTCCGACAAATAAAGTTTCTACAACCGGAGCCGACATATACTCACCTCTTTCGTGAATATCCGTTTACTTACACTTTACCACAAATTTCATAATCGAAAATAAAAAAGTCGGGAATGCAATTTAATTGGAACATTGGAACTTTCACCGCATACCTGTCATTCTTAAAATTTTTAAGAGACTGCCCGCCCGGTCTCATTGGCTTTTTTAAACTAAACCCATGACCGTTAAATCCGGACATAACTCGGATTCCGGCGGCATCAAACGGACCGGCATATAAATATGAGCGCCGATCCGGGACCCGCAACTTTAGTTCAGGAATTTTCCTGCAAAAAAGAGAGGTCATGCTTCCAAATACAGAAGCTTTGACCCCCGGATTTATCATATTTATTGTTCGCCTGTAACAATAGAATCTAATTTCAACGAAACCGTGTTCGCCAGCGAATCACCGACAGGACAGTGCTCCTCAATATATTTCACAAATTCCTCCAGCTTTTCTTTTGGTTCCTTTGTATCAATATGGAAAGTATAACGAATTTCACTGTACCCCGGCCGGACACCCGGTTTGCCCATGAATCCGTCCGTATCAAGGTCCCCTTCCACCTCAACACGGAAATCATCAAAATTGATGCCAAATTTTCCGGCGTAAGTTCTTGCTACAATCGCCTGACATGCTCCCAAAGCGCACAACACCGCTTCCACCGGATTCATCCCCGTATCCGTACCGCCTAATTCCTTCGGCTCATCAATAGTCACTTCAAAGTTCCTTGCACTGGCCTTAACCTGTACACCTTGTTGCAAATGTGCCTGGGCTTTAAACGTTGTTAACGGCATAAACAAATCTCCTTTCAATTGTTGGCATGAACAATGCATTCTTATTATGTATCTTCCCTATGCCGTTATTCCGGAAATAAACCAAACACAGCCCCTGTCATCTTAGTGAATGTTTTTAAAGGATGGCCGCAGCTTCGCAGGATAAGTTGACATTACTTTGTGACCGGTTTTTTATCATTCCATACAGGCGGTCTTTTTTCAAGAAATGCCCTGATTCCTTCTTTCGCATCCGGGTGCTTCGTATTTAAGGAAATCACATGGGTGGCATAATGGAGAGCTTGGAAATCATCCATATTTATTTGCTCATAAAACATGCGCTTGCCTATCTCAATAATATTCAAACTTTGTTTTGCCACATCCGCCGCTAATTTGTCCGTTGCTTCATCCAACTGAGAAGCAGGGACAACATGATTCACCAATCCATGCTTAAGTGCTTCTTCTGCTGACATAAAATTACCGGTAAACAACAACTCAACTGCTTTTTTCCTGCCGATGTTTCTGCTCAAAAACACGGCCGGTGTACTGCAAAACAATCCGCTGTTAATTCCCGGAACAGCAAACTTTGCTTCTTCACCGGCTACAGCCAGGTCACTGGCCGCAACCAACTGACATCCTGCGGCAACAGCAGCTTTTTGGACCTTTGAAATGATAATTTGGGGAATATCTCTCATCGTCCGCATGACACCAAGGCATTTTTGGAAGAGCTCCAATACCTCTGTTTCCGTTTTTGACTCGATTTCTTTAAGACTGTGACCGGCACAAAAAACCTTATCTGAACCTTCAATTATAATAACTTTTACTTCACGTTCAGCCGCCAATTTTTTTAAAAGACCGTCAAGCTCCTCCAGCAGCTTCAGCGTTAACGTATTGTATTCCAGCGGATTATTCAAAGTAATATAAGCAATATTATTTTCTTGCTTAAAACTTAAAAATTCCATCTTTTCCACTCCTCACCATACATTTATATTCTATAGTTTGAATGTTCTGTAAATTTACGTCAAGGAAAAAGGGACAATGGCCGGTTTTTGCCGAATTTTTTTCAAATTGTCCTTTGCTGCTTGTTTGGCATCGGGAAGTATGAAGGCGTTTGGGCGCTTTTTTAAAATAAGCCCATGAAAGGCAGAGGGTGGAGGCGTTTTTATATCTTGTTCCTTAATATAAAACCATGGAGACATTTCATATTTCATGGCTCCATGAAATCACAGGCATTGAGAGTTTCTTTTCACATGTTTCAGCAAACAATGCCTCCATTACATTAACGTAATGCAACTACGAAGCTGCTT
This sequence comes from Robertmurraya sp., assembly GCA_025451895.1. Classification (GTDB taxonomy): domain Bacteria; phylum Bacillota; class Bacilli; order Bacillales; family Cytobacillaceae; genus CALKIU01. The sequence continues at coordinate 3,293 of JANWJP010000006.1, read as the reverse complement.
TTTTAGACGAGAAAAAGACCTCCCCCGCTTTACTGCTGTTTGCCTCTGTTGAAAATTCGAGTAAATCACCAACTGTAACAACCTGATAGCCCTGTTCCCCGAGCCAATCCAGAACTTTGTCCAGGCCATCCGCCGTTGAAGGGTAAATATCATGCATTAAAATAATAGCTCCGTCCTCTACTTGTCTTTGAACTTCTTCCAGGATTGACTGCGGGTTTCGGGATTTCCAGTCGCAAGTATCCACCGACCAATTCACAATCGGCCCATCAACAGCAGATTGAACACGATCATTAATCTCTCCATATGGGGGTCTTACCAATGAAACATCATAATTCACTGTCTTGGCAATTTCCTGATCTGTTTTCCCAATTTGTGTCTTAATTTCTTGTTGCGACAGATCGCTAAAACGCGGATGACTCCATGAATGATTACCGACTTCATGTCCTTCCTGAATCATTCTGCGAATAAGTTCCGGATAATCCCCGGCACGGTTCCCCAAAACGAAAAAGGTGGCATGGGCATTATATTTGGCAAGGATATCGAGAACTCTCGGGGTCACCAGATGATGGGGACCGTCATCAAAACTTAGAGCCACATGCTTCTTTTTCGGATCCAAAGCGGTCAATTTTTTTGGAACTGTCCAATCCCCGGCCCCCTCCTCTTTCCTTTGATTGCCCCTATTCTCTCGGGGATCATTTGAAGAAGACGAGATTGTCGTATTATCAGCAGTTTTCCCCTCTGCGGAGCTGTTTGTTTGCATATTTAGCTGTTCAGAATTGCAAGCCCCGGCAACACACATAACCAGCAAAACGACGAACAAAATATACCTTCTTCTCAAGTATGATCTCCCCCGTTATTTCCGTGGCATCCGTTAAAACAGGCTTCCGATCTGTATAAAGGAAATGGCCTGTCAAACTGCCAAGAACATATCCCTGAAACTTGATAACTATTTTTAGCATCAGCCTCTTTTCCTGATATAACCCTTCATTTTGTTGCATGTTTTTCGAAAAATTTCTAAATGCGGACTTCTTTTCCTTGCAAAATTCTTTGTCACTTCCCGCATTCTGAATGCTCTTCTGAAAAAAAAGAGCATTTCACCAAGTCTTCATGTGAATGCCCTTTAATATGTCAACTATATCTATTTAGCCAGTTTTCTATGGTCATAAGTAACTCTTGAGCAAGCGGCTTATCTGCAGTTGTTTTATATTCCTTCAAAATATTAAGGATTGTATGCTCTCCCTCATAGGGGCGTAAAATATGATTCATATCAGGAATAATTTTCCACTCAACTTCTCCCCGGACGAAATCTGCAACCCGCTCAACATCTTCCGGCGGAACTTGGATATCCTTTTCACCGGTCACGGCCAAAACCGGACAATCTGTTTCCCGCAAATAATCGCAAACATTATATTTAACCGTTTCCCTCAGCCATTTGGCATTCATTTTAGCCCCTTGAATGCGCATAACATTCTTATCTGATTCCAAAATTTTTGTGATCACCTTCATGTTCTTTCTTCTTGCTTTTTCCGTGATCCTCAGCTTGCGAATCAGCCAGCCTTTCAATCCCGGAAGCTGGTTTAGTTCGGCATAGGCTCTTTCATTTTGCAAAGGCAGAATTTGAAAATTCGGCCTCGCCGCACCCGCAAGAAGAATCAAACCGGACACGGGAGTTTGTCTATGCACGGCGGGAGCAATCAATGCCCCTTCACTGTGCCCCAGAATAAAAATTTTTTCTTTGTCCACTTGACCGTGATTTTGTAAAAACCGGACACAGGCAGATGCGTCATTTATTAAATCCTGCACTCCCGCCTCCAAAAAGTTCCCTTCACTTTTATATGTTCCCCTTTTGTCATAGCGAAGGGTGGCAAATCCTTTTTCCGTTAAGAAATCTGCCAGTTCTTTATACATATTTGTCTTCAACTCTTTATTGTTTCCGTCCCGATCCCCTTTACCGGAGCCTGCAATAATAAGGACTGCAGGATATTTTGCTTTTGACTGCTCAGGAATGGTTAAAGTACCGCTTAAACGGAATTCACCTTCTATGGTTACTTCCAGATTCCTGTTCATCTGCTGTTCCCCTTTCATATTCCGGGATCGCAATCACCGAAATGATTCGCTTTGTCCGTCCCTGTGCCGGAGGATTGTTTACATATTTTTGCATGACTGCCGATAATTCCCGGGACAATTCCAGGAATTCCTGCTCTGTGAGATGAAAAGCCACTTGCCGGTAGCCTGCTCCGTCCCGCTCAAAATCAATTTCATCCTTTAGTAAATATGCTTCAAAATTCTTGACCAGTTGGGCGGTAAACAGCAAAAAATATTGCAAATGTTCTTCTCTTGTTACATCCACTATATCTTTTTTTCTTAAGACAAGCTCTTCGGAACTTAACGAATACACCTTCTCAACCGTTCCCCGGATTGGTTTTTCTTCAATTATTGTTAAAATCCCTGCTTTTACAAGCGTGTCCAACTGCCGGTACAGGGTGGCTTGGGGGATATCATGGAGTTTTTTCACAAGCTCTTTTGTTGTTTTGTGTTGGCCGTCTAAAAAGCTTTGAATAATCCGGAAGCGGACAGGATGAAGAATCGCATCTATTTTTTTCATGGTATCACCTTGGAATGTTATCATCTATAATAATATTATCATTATTGATAATAAAAATAAAGGTTTATTGTTTGTAAAAAAATAGGGAATGTGTACACGCAGCGGAGCGAGAATGTAAGTTGAAACCTGAGGCAGTAAGGCATTGCAGAAAACAGGGGCTATTCAACAATTGTTGATTTTGTTTAAAGGAGAATTTTTTTTAAAAAGAGTGCAACTTTGACAGATTGGATCCCATTTGGAGGGGAGATTCATCAAAACGGGATCCAACATCCCAAGTTGGAGACCGTTTGGGGCGTTAAGCAACAAAAACAGGATCTAACTTCTCTTTTTAGATCCCGTTTGATGTAAATGGCAAACCTTTCGGGATCTAATTTCCTCTTTTAGAGACCAAAGCAGGCTTACTTCTTCATAAACGGGATCTAAAAGCCTATTTTGGAGACCGTTTGAAGGAGACATTCATCAAAATGGGATCCAATATCCCAAGTTGGAGCCCGTTTGGGACGTCAAGAAACAAAAACGGGATCTAACATCCCAAATTAGATCCCGTTTTATGTGAATGACAAACCTTTTGGGATCTAATTTCCCTTTTTAGAGACCAAAGCAGGCTTACTTATTCATAAACGGGATCTAAAAGCCTATTTTGGAGACAGTTTAATGAATACATTCATAAAAACGGGATCTAATATAC
>JANWJP010000005.1 GCA_025451895.1 Robertmurraya sp. | reverse complement strand
CTTGAAATTTCCGGTAGCTTTTATGCAAGCCCTCTATTTCAATGACTGCCATTGATATTCTCCTCTCTCAAAACCATTCTGCCCCTTACACGAATGGCAGGCTTGTTTTGTTTCAATCATTTTTTCAGTTGCACGGGAAAATAAACACGGTCATAAAGCCGGACACCAACTTTGACAATGAAAGATTAGCTAAAATGCAACCGAAGAAAGATAAGGACATTTTTTTGAAAACAAGTCTTAAAACACAAAGACAGTTGGATTTTTTTTATAACATATCAGATTAATATCTATTCTCGATGAATGGGCTAATAAAAGAATTTATAAAACAAAGCTAAGGCAGGAATAACAGAGTTCGTTTTTTTTTTTGGGATATATTTTGGAGAATATTGAGGCAGCCGTTAAATGAACATCTTTATCATATCTAATATAAACCAAAATTGTTAAATGGTTTAAATAACGATCGGCGGTTTTTTATTTAAATGAAAAAGACGCTTTGCTGCTGCAAGCGTCCCATTCCCCATTCAATCTTATATGAATTGTTCTTAACCTTAGTGGCAAAAAGTGGATGATCTAATCATTCTGAGCCTGGATTTTATCTCTATATTTACATTAAGCAGCTTGTTATACAGATTTCAACTGCGGTTGCACCTGCAGCCTCTACTCTGCTGATAATTTTGCTGCAGCTTTACTCCTACAATTTGACACAAATAGTCCACTATTCTTTATTTTTGCAGGACGTAATCTATCATTTCTAACCGTTCCGCTGTAAATTCCGCTAAATCTCCTTCCGGTCTCCAATCACCGCTTTCCACCAACAACTCTTTTGTGACAGGATCAAATTCCGCAGAATAATAATTTTCCGTATCTTTTATAAAGATGTCAATCGCATAAACAATGTCTTCCGATTCCAGGCTTACATAACCGTACTGAATTAATTCCTGATAATTAGGGAGATCCGGGAAATCATACGGATCATAATTTGTAATAGAAACAGATTCCATCCCCGGATATTTATCAAAATTATATTTATAACCGGGATATTTTTTCTCGAACTCCTTTTGATTTATGTTTTTCTCAATTTCTTCAATTGAAAAATCACTTATTGTTTCAGGCTCATCTTCTATTTCCGGTTTGGAAGTATTTTCGTTTGAAGAACAACCGCCTGCAAATAATAATGACATCAGAACCGCTCCAATAATGATGAAATATTTATTTCTCACCTTTTCGACTCCTTTCATTCGCCGACTTGAATTTCCTGTGCTAAACACAGCTATCGATGGCAACTAAATTTAAAGCCATTGTTTTTTATGTCTGTGTAAGAGTTGTGAATATTAAAAATATTCTATGTATAAACCCGCCCAAATAATATGTATTAAACAGACTCTGCCTTAAAAAATAAGATTATAAAAGCAAAGAGAAAATTAACAGGAACTTGTTCTAAAAAAGCGCCGTCATGCCTATCATAAAAATATTCGTTCTATAACCTGCCTCAAAATCAGCAGCCGACAAGCCCAAGATGACCACAAAAAATCAAATAGGGAGAAGCAAATGACAGACTGTAATCGATGGATGAATCACCTCTTCTCTTTGTCTTAAGTCATATTTGGATAAAAGATTATAAGAGTTAAGTTCCGCCTTCACTCTGGCCTGCCTTTCAAAATAAAAAAGTTTGGTTGGAATTAAATATTGTAGAGAGAAAGGATATGTGATGAGTATAAATAACATACCGCGGTTATCCGTATTTACGGACTATTAGACATGAGGTTTCATTAATTTACCTTTTTTATAAATTTTTTGCGGAATTTTCAGTTCGGGTGATACATGAAAAGAAAAGAGATTAACAAAAAATGAATTCAGTATCAGCAGTCTGGAATAGAAATAACAGGTTTGCTGCTGTAAAAGCGGCGACTTTGCGAAAACCTTGAACCGCTGATTGCCAAATCATATGAAATCACAGAACTCTCTGTTGAAAAGAATGCATTTTGTCATACCGGTCATTTGTCTGAAAGCGGGCTTTATCAATATGAAAACAATACAACCATTTCCACTTGCCGGCTTTCGGGTATAAAAAAATAATAAAAATTTGTCCCTGTGGTGATTCCGGGTTCAGTAAAAGGAGATATGGGAGGATCGCCCTGAAGGAGGCTGTTTTCAGGAACGAATCCTCATTTTAAGCAAAATAATTGCGGGCAATTCATCACTTTTTTCGCTAAAATTTATCTTAAAACTCATTTGTAGTCCGATATCCGGTTTTATTGTAAAAACAAGGCCCGCCTCATCCCTGCGCAATCTTGGAAGTCCTGATAACCGGAGAAGCTTTTTCTGCGTAGCATCTTTTACTCTTAAATTGCTTTAATCCAAAAATGCAGGCCGGGCTCAATTTTATTTCAAAGGGTTCAAAGAGTTTTTAAAATACTCTGCCAGGCTTCTTTTATTAATTTTTCCGTTGGCCAATTTCGGCATCTGTTCCAGAATGAGAATATGATCGGGAATTTTATATTTGGCTATTTTATCCCTGGCGTAATTTCTCAGCGTTTCTTCCGTTTCCTGAAAATTCTCTTTTAAGGTAACGCAGGCACAAATCTGTTCCCCGAGAACGATATCAGGAATTCCAAAAACAGACACATATTTGATTGCGGGATGACTGAAAAAGACTTCTTCCACCTCAGCCGGAACGATATTATTTCCGCCCCGGATAATCAAATCCTTCTTCCTGCCGACAATTTTAATGTAACCGGAAGAATCAAGGGATGCTAAATCTCCTGTATGAAACCAGCCTTCTTCATCAATGACTTCAGCGGTTTTAATTGAAAAAGCAATGCTGTACTACGGAAGCACACGAAAAGCAGCTAAAGCCCTCGGTGTGAGCCAGCCGACGATTGTCCGCAGGCTTGCTCAATATTCCGAATCCATAAAAACATTATCATAAAGCACATAAAAAATAAAACGTTTATTTATATTTTTCAATTTAATGGTAAACACAAAACCCCCATACCGGGGGTTTTTTGCATATTACTTTTCTAAACATCAGCTTGTTTTTCAAAAATTCTTTTACGAATCGGTTTCAAAATAACCGCTAATAGAACAACAAGAGCGGAAATCACAACTACAGAATAGAATAAGCCTCCATAACCGTCTTGTGCTGCCATTAATGTAATTTGATCCACACTTGATTGGAGGACATCTTTTAGTGCCGGGTCTTGAATACTCTCTAATAATTGTGAGTAATCATGATCCAATGAATTGCCGGCAGAAGATACCGTGCCGGCCAGCTGTTGGAATTCCAGCATGGCTTGCGGGCTCAAATCGGCATTTTCCATATTTTTCTTCAAAATATTTCCAAATTCGCTTTTAAACAAATCAGGAATTTGATTAAATCCGCGAACAATAAATCCGGCATATATTGTTGGAGCAAGGGTCATCCCGATTTGCCGTATCAGTGAGAGTCCGGATAATGCTGTTCCTCTGTTCTTTTCCAGGCGCTCTGTCGCCAAAATATTCAGTGGCGCCCCGAGGAGAATCCCCATTCCCAATCCGGCAATACACGATGCAATGATAAATTGCCATTTCGCTTCAATCCACAATGGGAATAATAAAAAGCCCACTGCTGTGATTACACCGGATATTAACACGGCAAAAACAGGTCCTCTTTTATCAACCAACATACCGCCAAATGCGGCACCGAAACCCGATGCGATTGCCAAAGGCGTCAGAAAATAACCGGAGTATTCAGCAGCAACACCCAGTACCTGCTCTGTGTAAGCAGGAATAAAGATCATGCCCGCCATTAATCCACCTGTTAACGCTCCAATTAATAATGTCATCAAATAAGTCGGGAGGACGAGTAAGTTGATCGGCAATATAGGATCTCCGTTGCGTCTTTCCAAGGTACGATTATATATGATTAATACTGTAAATAAAACGATTCCTGTCAATAAGAAACCATATACTTCGGCAGTTAACAGGCTATCTGTAAATGAAACACCGTCAATATTTGTCAGTCCGTACATAATACTTAATACAGCTAATGACAAAAGAATCGTTCCTAATAAATCCAATTTCCCTGCAGCAGGTTCTTTTGTTTCCTGAATTTTTAAAACTCCTAAAATGATTAGGATTAATGCAATAGGTACATTAATCAAAAACAAGAAATGCCAATTTCCTGTTAAGTCTAAAATAACACTGCCAAGGTTTGGACCTAAGATTGCTCCAATTCCGTTCATTGCTCCCAGCATTCCAAGTGCTTTCCCTTGTTTCCCAGCCGGAAATGTACTTAAAATATGGGAACTTCCGATGATAAAAATTCCCCCGCCGCCCATCGCCTGGATAAAACGGGACGCTAAATAAAAGCCAAAGTTTGGACTTAACGCAACAAGCAGTGAACCAATTCCGAACAAGAATATTTCTACGATAAACAGTTTTTTACGGCCGTACCGGTCGGAGATTTTCCCGACAATCGGAATGCTGAGCGCCAAGCCGAGTGTATAAATGGTCACACCCCACGCACCCCAGTTGGCAGAAACACCAAACGAACTGTTAATGGTTGTCAGAGCAGCACTGATAATCCCGTTATCAACCGCCGCCATCAATACCCCGATTGAAAATAATGTTAATGCCCAGGTAGAACTCGACGATTTATTCCCCATTCCTTATCCTCATTTCCATTTAAAATCTTTTTATTAATTTCCACTAAAATTCATATATTCAAATTTTTAGAAAAAAATTAATGTGAAGTTAACATCGGTTGGTTTTTACTTCACCATGTCTATTTTTCTTTCCCAATTTCCAACACGATGTTTAACAACACATATAAATATCTTATAATCACAGAAAGTACAAAGCAACCATCAAAAGAGACCGGATTGTTGCATTTTAAGAAGATTTGCAGCCATTCACACAACCCGCACAGCAGAAAACGTGCAGCTTTTGAAAAAAATATTGCCGGGCAGGGTTATGCAGATGATTAAATAACAAAAAGTGTCTATCTTCATGCAACGCAGGGCATAAAAAAAGAAGCCTCCCATAAGTTCAGTGAACTTATAGGAGGCTTTCGTTTATTTCAAATCCGGCTTATTAAAAGCCCATATATCTAAGGGTCAGACGGCAGTTCCCGGACTAATAACGCCACGTCCTGTGGCAACGTCCGAGTGACCAACATCACGTTTAGAGGAGCTTAGGCTAAGTTCGCAACGTCCTGTTGCAACGCCTAAGCCACCACATCCGTGTGGAAGTTACATCATTCCGCCCATTCCGCCCATGTCAGGCATTGCCGGAGCTTCTTTTTCCGGCTTGTCAGCAACAACTGCTTCAGTGGTTAAGAACATAGCTGCAACAGAAGCTGCGTTTTGAAGTGCGGAACGAGTTACCTTAGTCGGGTCAACGATTCCGGCTTCAATCATGTTCACCCACTCGTTTGTGGCAGCGTTAAATCCGATGCCTACTTCTTCGTTCTTTAAGCGCTCAACAACAACGGAGCCTTCAAGTCCGGCATTGGCAGCAATTGTGCGAACAGGCTCTTCCATAGCGCGAAGAACGATGTTGATACCGGTTTTTTCGTCTCCTTCAGCATCGATTTCAGCAACCTTTTTGTAAACGTTAAGGAGAGCAACTCCTCCTCCGGAAACGATACCTTCTTCAACAGCAGCACGAGTAGCATTTAATGCGTCTTCAATGCGAAGCTTGCGTTCTTTCAGCTCAGTTTCAGTAGCAGCACCTACTTTAATTACTGCAACACCGCCGGCAAGCTTGGCTAAGCGCTCTTGAAGTTTTTCGCGATCAAAGTCGGAAGTTGTTTCTTCTAGTTGAGCGCGGATTTGATTTACGCGGGCTTCAATATCTTCTGAAGAACCTGCACCTTCAACGATGGTTGTATTTTCTTTTGTAACAACAACCTTAGATGCACGGCCAAGCATAGAAATGTTGGCAGATTTCAGTTCTAATCCCAAATCTTCGGTAATTACTTGTCCGCCTGTAAGGATGGCGATATCCTCTAACATGGCTTTGCGGCGATCACCGAATCCGGGTGCTTTAACAGCAACGGCATTGAATGTTCCGCGAAGTTTGTTCAATACTAATGTAGCAAGTGCTTCACCTTCTACATCTTCAGCAATCAACAATAAAGGTTTTCCTTGTTGAACAACTTGTTCAAGAACAGGAAGAATTTCCTGGATATTGCTGATCTTCTTGTCTGTAATTAAGATATACGGATCTTCAAGAACTGCTTCCATCTTGTCAGAATCCGTGATCATGTACGGTGAAGCATAACCGCGGTCAAATTGCATACCTTCAACGACTTCAACTTCAGTTTGTAAACCTTTTGATTCTTCGATTGTGATAACACCGTCATTTCCGACGCGTTCCATTGCTTCTGCAATTAATTCGCCCACTTTTTGGTCATCAGCGGAAACAGATGCTACTTGAGCAATCGATTCTCTTCCTTCGATTGGTTGAGCAATATTTCTTAACTCTTCAACCGCAACTTGAACAGCCTTCTCAATTCCTCTGCGGAGAACCATCGGATTTGCTCCGGCTGTAACGTTCTTAAGACCTTCACGAATCATAGCTTGGGCAAGCACTGTGGCAGTTGTTGTTCCGTCTCCGGCCACATCATTTGTTTTGCTTGCAACTTCTGAAACAAGTTTAGCTCCCATATTTTCAAACGGATCTTCCAATTCGATTTCCTTGGCGATAGTAACACCGTCATTTGTGATTAACGGAGAACCGAATTTCTTCTCAAGAACCACGTTGCGTCCTTTTGGTCCAAGAGTTACTTTCACTGTGTTTGCAAGCATATCTACACCGCGAAGCATCGCTTGACGGGCATCTTCATTATATTTAATCTCTTTTGCCATTTGCTTAAAAACCTCCTCAAATAATTTTTTCTATCTTTTCCCGGTTTATTATTTTCCAACAATAGCCAGTACGTCGCTTTCACGAAGAATTAAGTACTCTTTGCCTTCATACTTCACTTCTGTTCCGGCATATTTTGAGAAGATAATACGATCGCCTACAGCTACTTCAAGGGCTACACGCTCACCGCTGTCAAGAACACGTCCGGAACCGACAGCAACTACTTTCCCTTCTTGAGGTTTTTCTTTAGCAGTATCAGGTAATACGATACCACTGGCAGTTTTTTCTTCAACCTCGACAAGCTCAATAACAATGCGATCTCCTAACGGCTTTAACAAGTGAAACAACCTCCTCAATAGAATATGTAATTTTCTATTAGCACTCATCCCTCCCGAGTGCTAACACCAATACTATCTTAAATAATTATTTATATTTTTTCAAGTCCGAAGGATGGTTTTTTGTTAAAATTTAAGAAAAGGTTTACATTTTTATCCATTTTGCACACCCACCTAAAAAGTATATACAATTTTTGCAAATTTATCCATTAATCCGCCCTCTCTTAAATTTCCAAAAAAAGGACTCATTCCGTTTATTTCTTCTTCCGGCCCGGTGCATCAATCCTTTTTAACAAAGCATCTATTATTTAAACTTGATTGTCATCCCAACTTTAGTAGAATGAAAATAGTGCTGAAAATTAAAGGAGAAATTTGCGTGAAAAAAGAGTATTGGTTGATTTTAGTTGTTTATATCATCATGTATCTCTCTTCTCTGGCCGGGGTACCGCTCGTAATGGCAATCGGTCTGTCATTGGGCTATTCCGGAGATGAAGTAATGGCCTACGCCTTTATCATTTGGACCCTTTTCAGCTATTCTTTAGGTCTGCTGATTATTTTGTTTCTATTGAGAAAAGAAATGGCTTCACAAGAATTAAGAAAAGACAAAGCTCCCCCCGGAGTATCTGCCGCTTGGGCCGTCGGTGGAGTTTTTCTTGCTTATTTTGCCCAAATCACTGCGGCATCTATTGAAAATGCCATGGGAGTAGAAATGCAGTCTGAAAATACACAAGCCATTATTACCATTATTGAAGCCTTTCCTGTTTTTATATTAATCACCTCAATCATCGGACCGATTTTAGAAGAAATTGTTTTCCGTAAAATCATATTCGGTTCTTTATATCGGCGGTTTAATTTTGCCGTATCGGCTCTCCTCAGCTCAATTATTTTTGCCATTGCCCACAGGGAGCCGGAGCATATTTTGCTGTATACAGTAATGGGCTTTACGTTCGCCTTTTTATATGTAAAAACTAAACGGATTATAGTCCCCATTTTTGCCCATGTCACCATGAATACGCTTGTTGTTTTAATACAATCGGTTTTCAAGGAAGATATTGAGCGCATGATTCGGGAGGCTGAACAAATACAAAGCATTATTGGAGGATTATTATCATGAGACCAACACCATTGTTTTCAGGAATTCTATACTTCGCTCTGGGAATCATCTTCACCATTCTCGCTGTCCGGGACGTGCAAATAAATGGCGAATGGGGTATCCTTACCTACTTATTTGTATTGATTGCCACTTTTGATATTGGAAACGGAATTAAACTTTTTCACTTCCACTTCAAACTTAAAACATTGCAAAACGGAAGAAAAAACAATTCATAGGCGGCCCTTTCAGATGTACCTTCAATGCATAATGGCTCAGCAGTCAAAATGATTTTCAAGATAACTCTTTTACAATAAAAAAGAAGCAGTTCCTCAAACAAGATCTGCTTCTTTTCTTTTTGTCAGTTTTTATGAACGTTTTTTTATAAACCGCTGATCAATCTTCTTCTTGTTCTTCTTCAAGAGTGTAATGCTTCAGGAAGTAAACAAGAGCTTGCAGTTCAACAGCCAAATCAATATGATGAACTCGAATAGTCGGCGGAACAGTTAAGCGGGCGGGGGTAAAATTTAATATTCCTTTTACGTTCACTTTAATCAGCCGATCGGTAATGGCTTGGGCTGCCGACGCCGGAACTGTTAAAATCGCAACGGGAATTTCATCTTCAGGGAGGACTTTTTCCAAGTCATCCATATGATAAATCGGCACATCGCCAATTTTTGTTCCTACTTTATTTTCATCGACATCAAAGGCTATTTCTATTTTTGTATTGTTATTTTTTAGGAAATTATAGTTCAGGAAAGCGGTACCGAGATTACCAACACCGATTAAAGCTACTTTCGTAATCTCATCCTGATCAAGCGTTTTGCGAAAGAAAGATAATAAATAATTAACATTATAGCCATAGCCTTTTTTGCCTAATGCTCCAAAATAAGAGAAATCTCTGCGGATTGTTGCAGAATCCACCTTTACGGCTTCACTGAGTTCTGCGGATGAAACCCGCTGTTTCCCCGAAGCATGCAGGTTCTGCAGAAAACGGTAATACAACGGTAATCTTTTTGCCGTTGCCTGCGGAATTTTTACTGAATCATTACTCATAAAAATCTCCTCTCCTCATTTTTTAAAAATAATCAGATCCTTTCCTCTCTTCTGAAATCTCCGCTTTTACCTCCGGTTTTTTCGACTAAATATGTTTCCCCTATAATCATACCCTTGTCGACAGCCTTGCACATATCGTACACAGTCAACGCGGTCGCCGAGGCAGCCGTTAATGCTTCCATTTCCACTCCTGTATTTCCTTTTGTTTTAACGGAAGCAGTTATTAAAAGGGTGTAGGTCTGCTCCTCTTCATTTACACTCCACTCGAATGCTATGTCCACACCGGTAATTGGAATCGGATGACACATAGGAATAATCTCGGATGTCTTCTTGCATGCCATAATTCCCGCCACTTGGGCAACTGCAAGAACATCCCCCTTTTTAATTTGGTTATTTGTAATTTGTTCATATATATCCCGATTTACGGTTATGCTTGATTTTGCAACCGCTGTCCGGACGGTTTCTTTTTTATCGCTGACATCCACCATCCGTGCTCTGCCTTGTTCGTTAAAATGAGTCAATTCTGACATTTATTATACACCTCTCTTCAAATGATACACTAATTAAACAATTTTGTGTAAACATTTGTTATTCCTTTCACAAGATTGCCTTTATCTGTACATATACCATTTCCCTTTATTGCTGTTCCATTTTGAATACGATACACTATTTTTAGACGTTTCGAGGTGAATGGTATGATACTTTTACAAATTAATCAATTGAATAAATCATTTGGCGCTGACCTTATTTTATCGAATATAAAACTTGAAATACAGTCAGGAGACTCTATTGCTTTAGTGGGCCGAAACGGCAGCGGCAAATCAACCCTGTTAAAAATTATTGCCGGGCAGATGGCTTATGATTCAGGAGAAATTGTAAAACCAAAGGATGTAACCATCGGATATTTGGCACAGGACACGGGTCTGGAATCAGACCTGTCCATTTGGGATGAAATGTTATCCGTTTTTGAAGATTTGCGGGAACAGGAAAAAGAACTGCGCAAATTGGAACAACAAATGTCAGACCCTTCGGTATTTAATAATCCGGATCAATTTGAAAAGATTTTAAAAGAATACGACCGGCTGCAAGTTTCCTTTAAAGAAAAGGGCGGGTATCAATACGAAGCCGACATCCGTTCCGTTCTGCACGGTTTAAAATTTCACTCCTACGATTACTCAACAAAAATTTCCGCTTTAAGCGGCGGACAAAAAACAAGGCTTGCCCTCGGGAAACTGCTGCTTACAAAACCGGATATTCTGATTCTGGACGAACCGACAAACCATTTGGATATTGAAACATTATCATGGCTGGAACAATTTCTCCAGGGTTACAAGGGCGCTATTCTTATTGTTTCCCATGACCGATACTTTCTTGATAAAATCGTCAACCAAATCTATGAAATCAACAATACGAAAATAACAAAATATATCGGCAACTATACTGCATATTTAGAGCAAAAAGCAAAAAATTACGAACGGGAATTAAAACTGTATGAAAAACAACAGGAAGAAATCGCAAGGCTGGAAGATTTTATCCAGCGCAATTTAGCCCGCGCCTCAACAACCAAACGGGCCCAGAGCAGACGCAAACAACTTGAACGGATAGAAAGAATTAACCGGCCTCAGGGAGATGGAAAATCAGCCTTCTTTGGTTTCCAAATTGAACGGCAAAGCGGTAATGATGTCCTGATGATTCAAGACCTCTCTGTCGGCTATAAAAATAAGCCGGTATGCCGGGGGATTTCATTCCGCGTCACAAGAGGAGAGAGCATTGCCCTTGTCGGACCAAACGGAATCGGCAAATCTACTCTGTTAAAAACCATTGTCAACAAACTTCCTCCCATAGAGGGCGGAATCAAATTCGGCTCGAACGTGTCAATCGGTTATTATGATCAGGAATTAACCGAATTAACTTCCAATAAAAGAGTTCTTAATGAACTGTGGGACGACTATCCTTTAAAAACAGAAAAAGAAATCAGAACGATTTTGGGCAATTTTCTCTTTTCCGGTGATGATGTGCTAAAAACGGTCCATTCCTTAAGCGGGGGAGAAAAAGCCAGACTTTCCCTGGCCAAACTGATGATGAAAAATGCCAACCTGTTAATTTTGGACGAACCGACAAACCACTTGGATCTTACCAGCAAGGAAGTCCTGGAGAATGCTTTAATCGACTATCCGGGAACCATCCTGTTCGTCTCCCATGACCGATATTTTATTAACCGAATCGCCACAAAAGTGATTGAACTGAGTGAAAACGGCATAACAGAATACCTTGGAGATTATGATTATTACGTTGAAAAGAAACTCGAACAGGAAGAAATCGCAAAACTCGAAAACGGGCAAAAAGAAAAAGACAAACCTTCTTCCCAAAAAGAAAATCAATCATCCTATCATAAACAAAAAGAAGTAAAAAAACTTGAAAGACAAAAACAAAGAAGGCTTCAGGAAATTGAAAATATGATTACAAAACTTGAGGAACAAATTGAGGAAAATGAACAACTCCTCTGCGAACCGGAAATTTTCCAGGACCACGAAAAGGTTCAAGAAATATCCAGGGAAAACGAAGAAGTAAAGAAAAGACTTGATGAACTTCTCGAAGAATGGGCAGAACTGGCTGAAGATGTAAAATAAACTGTCATGCCGGAAAATGGCCAACCGTTCCGCGTACTGCATAAATAAAGTAAAAGACTGATTCGTAAACCGGATCAGTCTTTTATTGGATAAAGAAAGCCATACGCCAGGCGTATGATTCCGGAAAGCTTTTCAGCATTGTATCAAAAAAGCTCCCTCCAGGTGTTACAAAAGATTTTGGTCTGTCAACCAAAATAAACAACCAGGAGGGATCTATTGTGTCTGAAAGTTTAGCACATACTAAATGCAATTGTATGTATCACATTGTGTTTGCTCCAAAGTATACAAGACAAATAATATACGGGAACCTGAAATATTCATAGCCTTACGGCATCGTTTATTTAAACCTAAAATTCCTTGAAATTTGATGGCTTCCAATACAAATTATTAGGATCCAATCAAATTAGCTGGAATTTTATTACAAACTCTGG
>JANWJP010000004.1 GCA_025451895.1 Robertmurraya sp. | reverse complement strand
TTTTTTCACTCAAAGAGCTGTCTTTTGATATCAAAAAGGGACTCTCTCAGCCCGGACCCTTTTAATATTCGTGAAAAATCCGGCCTTTCCTTTGACAGGTTCTGTACGTTTTCTTGTTCTTTTGTCGAATTTTTAAACCCGGAAACTAAAGAGGGCTTGCTCCCTTCTTCTGATGCCGGTTGAAAAAATTCTCTTCCACCAGTCTCCTGCACAATGATAACGCCAGGAAGTTGTCCCAATAAAGCATCCATGAGACCAGTCTCGAAAGCATCGAGACTATTTCACAAAAAAAAGATGCCCCTTCTTCCCGAAGAAAGAAAGAGCATCTTTTATTAAGGTAAGTATCATTGACGAAATGAGCCTTGTTTTTAAGGGCCTCAGGACTTATTTTGTTCAGCTTTTTGTTTTTGTTGTCTTACCTCTTGGGCATTCGTTTCGCTTGCAAATTCAGTTCCATATTGCCCTTGAGCAGCCATAGCATTTTGTTGACGCACTTCTTGAATGTTTGTGCCGGACTTAGTTTTGTTTTGTTTCTTTGCCATCATTTTTCACCTCCACGCTCTTTAATTTAACCAAGCGCGGAGGAAATATCCCTTTTTTTCAGGAAAACTGTCGGATCCATTCAGAATGCTGTGCCGGCAGCTTTTTTAAAGGAGGAGAGAAATCCCTCCGTCAACAATAATTGTCTGGCCGCGAATCATCGAGGCCTCATCACTGACAAGGAACATAATGGTGTTTACCATATCTTCGATTTCTACCATCCTGCCGGCAGGAGTTTTTTCCCTGGCTTCAGCAAGCAATTCTTCCCGATTCGGGAATGATTTGAGGGCTTCTGTATCAACCGCTCCGCCGGAAACAGCATTCACAACGATATTTTTCGGCGCCAGTTCAACTGCCAAATAACGTGTCAGCGCTTCAACAGCAGCTTTGGACACGCCTACCGCTGTGTAATTTTCCAATACCCGAATAGAACCGAGAGAGCTTACGCTGACAATTTTTCCGCCTCCGTTTCGCTCCATCAATTTCGCAGCTTCCTGGGCGCAAAAAAGCAATGCCCTGCTATTAATGTTCATCGTCCAGTCCCAATGGTTCTGCTCTAATTCCATTAAAGGCCGCTGGACTCCTGATGCTGCGTTGTTAATAAACACATCAAGTCTGCCAAATTCGCGGTCAATTTCCTCAAACATATTTTTTACTTTTTCGACATCTCCGACATTTGCTTTTATAACTAAAGCCTTCCTTCCCAAGGCTTCAATTTCCTCAGCTGTTTCCATGGCTGCCCGTTTGCTGCGGGCATAATTAACAACAATGTCATAGCCTTTTTCAGCCAATTTTAAAGCCGTTGCTTTACCGATCCCCCGGCTGCTGCCGGTAACTAATGCAACCTTTCCTGTCACTTCCGACCACCTCTTCTTCAAAAATCCACAATGTACAATACATAAAATAAACCAGCTTTGAAATTTGCTGATTTTCTTCATTTTATCGGCTAAGAGCATACAATTCAACAGAAGGATGAGAATATTGGCATTTCCCTTTTAAGTTTTCATACGATTCTTGGAAATTTTTCAGAATGCGTGAGTGTCAAATGGTTCTCATTATTTACTCATAAAGAATAGAAACCGTTTTACAAACATGTTCACGTTTTTTCTCATTAACAGTTTTTGGGGATCGTTTGCTGAGTGAGGGGTTTTTATTTGTTTTATCCACATGAGAACGGCTTATAGGAGACAGGTTGACCAGAAAAGGCGGCCATGCTTCTTTGGGGCTTCATGGGGACATTATAAGATTTTTTCACGGCTGCTTTGTCCGCTTGAACGCTCTATGAAGACATTTTGCAGCTTTTTGATGGCCAAAATGTCTCCTTGAGCCATTCATGAAGACATTTTGACCTCTTTTCACGGCCGACTTGTCCACTTAAAACGTTCATGAGGACATCTTGAACCTTTTTCCCGGCCAAAATGTCTCCTTAAACCTTTCATGAAGACATTTTGACCTCTTTTTACGGCCACCTGGTCCGCTAAAAACGTTCATGAAGACATTTTGGACTCATTTCGCAGCCACTTTGTCCTCATAAACCCTTCATGAGGACATTTTGAGCTCTTTTCGCGGCCATTTTGTCCGCTTAAACCGTTCATAAAGACATCTTGGGCCCATTTCAAGGTCACTTTATCCCCATAAAATACTAATAGAGACATCTTAAACATTTTTCCGGCAACTTTATCCGTATAATCCCAATGAAAACCGTTTGACCCGGGCTTTTCTTTCTCTTCCCTACTCTTCCTCCGCCCCGTTTTCCTTCAAATAATACTTTCTGACCATTTTTTGATATGGAACGGAAAAAGCAAAACTGAGAATGTCCTCCCCTGAAACAATCCGTATCTGCTCATTTTCCGGCACAGGAGAAAGAAGCCTTCCTTCATAAACATCAATATCCCAGACTAGATGGGAAAACACGTGGTTAATATGGCCGGCCTTTCGTTCCACCACAGCGTCAATGCCTGACTTTTCCCTTAAAACCGGACTGAATTCACTTTTTTCATATATTAACGGATATTCCTGCTCAACAGTGGGGAATTCCCACAGTCCTGCAAGCAGGCCCTCGTCCGGACGTTTTTGAATTACCGTTTTGCCTGTTTCATCTGTTAAAATAAAAGCTGACAAAGAGACCCGGCGCTGTTTTTTGCCTTTTGTTTTAACAGGCAATTCACTCTGGACGCCCTCGCTGAAGGCATGGCAGAACTTTTGCACGGGACACAGCAAACAAGCCGGCGATGTAGGAGTGCAAATGAGGGCCCCCATTTCCATTAAAGCCTGATTAAAAGCTGAGGGATTTTCGTGAGAAATCATTTCTCTGACCGCTTGTTCAAAAATTTTCCGGGTTGATGGTTTGGCAATATCCTCACGAATTAATAAAATTCTTGACAGCACTCTCATCACATTCCCGTCAACAGCGGGCTCAGGGATTCCGTAGGCGATCGATAAAATGGCACCTGCCGTATATGGTCCTACTCCTTTTAATGCACGAATTTCTTCGCGGGTATTTGGCACCACACCGCCATACTTTTCCTGAACCTCCTTAACAGCAGAATGAAGATTTCTGACTCGCGAATAATATCCAAGCCCTTCCCAAGCCTTTAAAACCGTGTCTTCATCAGCTTCAGATAAATGCTTAAGAGTGGGAAATTTTTTCAGAAAATTATTGAAGTATGGGATGACCGTATCCACTCTCGTTTGTTGCAGCATAATTTCCGACACCCAAATTTTATACGGGTCTCTATCCTTCCGCCACGGCAAATCGCGCTTCTCTCTTTCATACCAGGAAATAAGTTCCTTCTGAAAAGCTTCAATGTCAATGGCGGCAAGGGTTCTTAAGGGATTGTCCATTTTTGTTCCTCCATGCTGTTTTATCCTGTAAAAATTATGGAATGATAATAGAGAATCTTTAGCAAAACCGAAAAAATGATAAATGATTATACCTTATTATTATAAAAATTCTGTAAAAAGGGCTCCCATCACTGGGTTTATTGCGCGATAGCTGTTAAAATAAAAGTAATAATAATCGGATTTGCAGACATATTTTTGCCTGTTCACCATAAAATTTTTGCTCTATTCCTGATAAAGGAGGTCCTCCCTGTGGACACAGGTACTCATGTCGTTATGGGGCTTGCACTTGGCGGACTTGCGACGTTGGACCCTGCAGTTGCAAATTCCGCAGTTACAGCGACCGCCGTGCTGGTTGGTACAATCGTCGGTTCACAAGCACCGGATATTGATACAATTTTGAAATTAAAGGATAATGCTGTTTATATTCGCAATCATCGCGGCATCACCCACTCAATCCCGGCTGTCTTACTTTGGCCGCTGGCGATAACCGCAGCAATCTACCCTTTTTTTCCGGAAGCTGACCTCTTGCATCTCTGGCTTTGGACTTTTCTTGCTGTTTTCCTCCACGTTTTCGTTGATATTTTCAATGCTTATGGAACCCAGGCGCTAAGACCGTTTTCTTCAAAATGGATTGCTCTTGGTATCATCAATACTTTTGACCCGGTTATTTTTGGCCTTCATGTTATCGGATTAATTTTCTGGGGCATTGGTTTTCATCCGGGTTACACCTTCTTAATCATTTATGTGTTGTTGATCTTTTATTATGCAATCCGGTTTATTACCCAGCGCAGGGTCTTAAAGGAAGTGAAACGGCTGATTCCCGACGCAACAGATATTATCATTTCTCCCACTTTGAAATTTCATCATTGGAGAATAGCGGTCATGAACAAGCATCAGTTCTTTGTCGGGCGGGCCCGTAACAACAAGGTGACTATTCTCGACCAATTTAACCGTGTCAGCGTTCCTTCCTCGCCAATTATTGAAGCTGCGAAAAAAGATAAAAATTTATCTGCCTTTTTATCCTTCTCACCTGTGTACAGATGGGAGATTGAGGAATATGACGATTATTATGAAGTGCGCTTTATTGATTTAAGATACCGAAGCAAAGATTATTATCCTTTTGTCGCCGTTGTCCAATTGGATTTAAACCTGCACATTATTACCTCTTATACCGGTTGGATTTTCAGCGAAGAAAAACTGCGAAAGAAACTGGAAATCGTTCCTGAATAAATCGGTTGAAACCGGCACCCCTGACACGAGAACTTGCTTGTTAAACAAATAGAGAGGCTGTTGATAAAGTTGTGCAGCCCGCTCAAAACAGCCTCTTTTTAATGGAACTTTTTTGGGTCTGTTTCCAATAAATGTTTATATTTGCTGTTTTTTGCCATAAATTCATGAAGTTTATCCCCATAAGATTGAATCCATTGCCGGACAATCCTTTCTGTCATTGCAATCCCTTCATATTTTCTTCCTGCTCTCGCCCTTGTTGTTTCAAAATCATCCCACAGCAGTTCAACCCAGGTTAATGCCTGATTATATGAAAGTTGGGAATTCTTTTCTAATAATAATTCCACAAGCTTTTGCTTACGATCGTCCATTTTTTTCGCCTCTCTTTGCCAATTTTTGATTACAGCCGCTGCTGATAGTGAAATGAAAAATGCCCATACTATTAATGCGTGTTTCCTGAAAACGCGCAGATGCATCTGAAGAGGGGGTTCTGGCAATGCGGAATAAAGTGACCAAATTCCCAATTGAACACGGAAATAAATTCGAGGGGGAACCCCGGGCAAAACCAGAATTTTCTTCCAAAAGAGCAGACGGAACCATTAATACCCGGCCGCAAGAACGAATGAGGGCCTCTGCCTTACGGGAAAAATAACAAGGCCAATACACCTGGCCGTCAAAAATAAGGAATGTTCGGCTCTTCCGTCATCGGATCGGTTCTTCATTCCTAAAAATCCAACACAAAAACAATGCTTCTTTTCCATCCCTGACAAAATGCTCCGTTTTCTTAAAAGGAGCATTTAAGGAGGTTTGCTGAGCATTGGGAAAGAAAACAGCTTTCCAGGATGCAAATGAAATTCCAAGTCCGTTTACCGGGCCGAATTTTAGCCGGAAACATGCTAAATCCCAAGTAAACGGAGAAACAATGGAAACACAGCATAATATTATACTGCGGCGCGAAATGCGAAAAAATTCTTAAATCAATCTGTGCAAGACCCTTCGACGGGTGTCAGGGCAAGTCCTTATTCCTGCCCTGGCGCCCTCATTTGGATTGGGTACTTGCTGCTATTCCTGTGTTTTTTGTAATCTTTTCAGCATTGAAATCGGCAAAGCCTCTAATTTTTTCTCTCCGCCAATGCGGAAACCCCAGGCAAAAACACCCTTCAAATAATCTATTTTAAAATAGGTGCCCGGAGACCCTTCAATCTCATAAATTTCATTTTCCTTAAAATCAGCCGGGTCCAGCAAATACGCCTTCGCCATTGTGGCCTTTCGTTCTAATACGGCATATTCATTAACCATCCCGAGCTGCTCCGCCTTCCTGGCTTTTTCATTTAAACGGGCTATTTCCTGCTGCAATTCATAGACGCTCATTTCGCTGTATCTTTTCTCTTCCATTTTCCTCACCCACCAAAAAATAATTATAAAAACAAACCGGTGTTGCCGCAAAGATTATTCCTCTTCCTCCAGCTCCGATAGATATTGTTCAATCAAATCAAGAGAAAAACCCTTCCGGTAAAGATTTTCTTTCATTTTCAGCTTAAATTGGGACGGTTCCAATGAAGAAAATTTCCTGCGGGCCTTTTCTCCCTGATAACGGATAGCCTCCATTTCCCCTTCCGTTTCCGGTTTGTTTTCAAAAATTTCATCAATTACCGAACTAATCATATCATAAGGATAACCTTTGCGGAGGAGAAGCTGCTCCATTTTTTGTTTTAAAACCATTCGGGAATCACGATTGTTTTTGGCAGCCATTTTTTCGCAAATAGTCAATGCAGCCTCAAATTGTTTTTCATAAGGATATTCCATGAGTGCCTTTTCTATCAGAATTGCTCCCACGCCCCGCTGCTGAAGCTCCCTCATAATCAATTCCGGACCTTTATCTGAAGTGTTCATCTGTGTTCTTACATAGCTGAATGCATAATCCTCATCGTCTAGAAATTTATATTCGTACAATTTATGAATGGCCTCTTGAATGGCAAATTCAGGCACTTCTTTTTCCCGCAAATAATTTCTCACTTCTGCCTCGGTTCGTTTTCTTTTTGCTAAAAATTGGACAGCCTGTTGATAAGCTTTGCTGACAGCTTCATAATCAGTGATTTCCGTCAGAAGAAAATCATCCAGTTCCATCCCTTTTTTTAACCGAAACTTAATTAATACATCCTCATCGACACTGAATGCATATTCTTCCCCGTTGCCTTTGGCAAAATATATATTATAACGTTGCGGATTATTTTTTTGTACCGAAATTTTCGCAATAACAGGCATTTTCATCACCTCATTAAAAATGTACCATATAAGTAAAGGATTTTTAAAAAAAATCGGACAGAGCACTATCAGGGAGTGAAAAAAATGAAATTTGCCATCAGCGGCGGAACCGGCTTCGTAGGACGGGCTTTAACAATTGAACTGTTGAAGCAGGGTCATGATGTTTATATTCTGACACGGAGACCTCCGGCCGAACAAAATAATAAAAACAGCAAGCTCACATATATAAAATGGATGACCGAAGACAGCCATCCGGAAACAGTATTGGAAGATGCGGATATTATTATCAATCTGGCGGGAGAATCAATCAGCAGCGGCCGCTGGACAAAAAAGCGAAAAGAAAATATTCTCCGGAGCAGAATGGAAACTGTGGATGAATGGCTGAAAATTTTAAAAAACTTAGAAAATAAACCGGCTGCATTTATTAATGCGAGTGCCATCGGGTATTACGGAACTTCTCTCAACAAAACTTTTACCGAGAAAGACCAAACCCCGGGAACCGACTTTCTTGCGGATACAGCGGCAAAGTGGGAAAAAAGAGCATGGCAGATTGAAGAACTTGGCATCAGAACGGTTTTGATGCGGTTTGGAATTATTTTGGGAATGGATGGAGGCGCACTTCCGAAGATGATTTTGCCTTACACTTTTTTTGCCGGCGGAACAGTCGGGACCGGAAGACAATGGCTTTCATGGATACATGTTGAAGATGTAGTGAGAGCCATTCTCTTTCTGGCAGAAAATGAACAACTCCGCGGCCCGGTCAACTTTACTGCGCCCGAACCTGTAACCATGAAGGAATTCGGAAAAACAGCCGGCAGGGTACTCCGCCGTCCTCACTGGCTTCCGGTTCCTGGCATAATTTTACGTATGCTGCTTGGAGAAATGAGTATGCTTGTACTTGAAGGTCAAAAAGCACTGCCGGTGAAACTTCTCGATGCCGGTTTTCAGTTTTCCTATCCCAGGCTGGAAGATGCATTAGAACAGCTTCTCAATTAATATGCATGATTCCTTTCATGAAGGGAAAAATATGGATGAATTTCGGGTGGTGCTGATAAACCGCACAACCGTCAAATGATATAACATTCATGAAAGGATGATCATTTTGGCCGAAAAAAAGAAACGAAACAAAGTAAAGAACACATTATCAAGCACTCAGCAGGTTCTTTATACAAGAGAATTTAAAATGGCTGACAATGCTGCCGGTTATACAAAAAGAACGAAACATCTGTAAACGTTGTTTTGCAAGAATTTATCTTTCAATAAAACTCGCCCTTTTTGAAAAGTTCTGCCGGGTTTCAATATTCCCGCTTTCAAGAAGGGCGGTTTTTTCAAAAGCAAAATGCCAGTGGTCGCAATCAACAATTCCCGCAGCAACCCCCATCACATACATGGACAAATAAGCAACGATTATCAGCGAAGAATCCTGATTCCATTTGAGTTTTACACCCGGACGGGATATTTTTGAAACTGCAAATCCGCAGCACACAATAACTTGTGAACAATCTTATCCACATAATTGTGGATATTGTGGATTTGTACTCCTGTATTTTTGATATGAGCGGTTTTTCCTGTAGTCGATTTTTGTTGATGAAATTCGAAAATATTTGTGTGTAACTCTCTGGATAATGTGAATAAATCCGATAAAACCTGCGATTAACCTGTTATTATTGTGGATAAACCTATGGATAACCGGAACTGCGGCAGAAAAATTTAAATGACTGATTCACCGGGTGTTTTTTTGACAATAAAAAACAACACCCGCCGTCTCAGTGGATGGATTACTGGTTTCCTCCCTGTCACGGCTGTTTCTAATTGTCAGTCCATAGATTTTCCCGGGAACCCGCCGCAGATTGCTTTACACAAAAATAAAGGTAAATTTCTTTCTTAAAAATTTCCATTATGTATAATATTATTAGATAACTTTAGAAAACGGACAGTCAGACCTGCGGGGATTTTTATTACAACTGTGCAACAAACCCAACTTCAAAATAACATTCTGAATCATCTTTTTATTCATTAACCCCGCGATAAAATCACAATTTTCTTTAAGAGGGTGATGCTCAGATAATTGTTGCGGACCAAAAAATAAATCCTGGAATCCCTTAAAACAACGCCTCTCTATTAAATCTGAGAATAGTTTTTTGCAGCTCGTAACCGATTTATGCCGCATTTTAAAAAATTCCCCGCTTTTGGCTTTGTGACATTCTGACGGAAAGGCTTTGGTAATATTCTTTTAGGTGGAGATAAAAATGGACTTGCATCAACTTTATATTTTTACAAACGTCGTTGAACATAAAAGTTTCTCCAAAGCTGCACAAGCTCTGTATTTAAGCCAATCAACAGTCAGTTCCCACATTCAGTCACTGGAAAAACATTTAGGAAAACCCCTGTTCGATCGGATCGGAAGAGATACTACCCTAACCCCTTACGGCGAACGCTTGTATTATTGGGCAGTTAAACTTTTAAAATTAAAAGACGAGGCGCTTATGGACATTAAACAAAGTGCTTCCAGCCTTGCAGGCATGATACGCATCGCAGTCAGTTCCGTTCCGGGACAATATATCGTTCCAAAAATGATCAAGGATTTTCACGATTCTTATTCACAAGTAACTTTTTCTATTAAACAGGGGCCGTCAAGAACGGTTGCAGAAAAGGTCTTAAGCGGTGCTGTTGATTTAGGGGTTCTCGGGGAAAAATATGATAATGACAAACTTCACTATATCCCGCTTCTGAAAGAAAAACTTGTGCTCATTGCTCCTGAGAACTTTCAAATCGGAACTCCGGTTACCGTTGAAAGTCTCAAAGAGTATCCTTTTATCATGCGGAATGCTGATTCGGGAACGAAAGCCATGCTGGAAAAATTTTTACGGAAATACAATATGAAGGAAAGCAGCCTTAATATCATTGCCTGGTCTGACAGCGGAGAGACTTTGTTTGAACTGGTGAAGCAAGGAGTCGGTGTCTCAATCGTTTCAGAAATCGCCGCACGTGGTCTGGCGAATCAATCCCAAATACAGATTCACCACATCAAAGACTTTGATGATGTGCGCTATTTCTATCTTGTCTACAACAAACAAAAAACTTTGGCATTGCCGGCCAAGCTGTTTTTAAAGAAGTTTTCCCCTGAAGAAGAATTAGAAGAATAAAAGAACAAAATGACAACATTTTACTGCCCCCACTTGCTCACTTCATTCCTTGAGGCGGGGGGCTTCCCGCAGAAAGTGATAAAAAAAAGGAGACTTTGTCCGTTCATCCCCAAAAGGTTCAAGGATATACAAGTCTCCCTGTTTCTTTTATCAGATTTTATTCAGCAGCAAGTATTTCATCTACATTTACTTCTACGGACCAGCCAAACGGATCTTCGATTTTTCCTGTTTGAATGCCGGTTAACGTATCGTAAAGTTTTTTCGAAAGTTCGCCTGTTTTATTATCATTGATAATCGCTACCCGATCTTTCCATCCTAACTTGCCGACAGGTGAAATAACAGCTGCCGTTCCCGTTCCAAATGCTTCTTCAAGTTTCCCTGCATCATATGCCTCGAAAATTTCCTCAACAGAAATTCTCTTTTCGATTACAGGTACGCCCCAATATTTTAATAGTTCAATAGTTGATCTTCTTGTGATTCCCGGCAAAATACTTTCGTTCAGTTTAGGCGTAACCACTTCTCCGTCAATTTTAAAGAAAATATTCATGCTGCCGACTTCTTCAATATATTTATTTTCTCTGGCATCAAGCCACAATACTTGTGAGTACCCTTTTTCTTCGGCTAATTCCTGAGCCTTTAAGCTGGCAGCATAGTTTCCGCCTGTTTTTACCGTTCCTGTACCACCGGGAGCTGCACGGACATATGTATCTTCTACATAAATACTTACAGGATTAAGCCCTTCTTTATAATAAGCGCCTACAGGTGACATCATAATCATCAGCCTGTACTCTTTTGCCGGGGAAACTCCCAAATACGGATCCATGGCAATGATAAACGGCCGGATGTAAAGTGAGGTTCCCTCTGCTGAAGGAATCCAATCCTTATCAATTGCAACTAATTTCTTCAGTGCTTCCAGTAAAAATCCCTCATCCACCCTTGGAATGCACATACGCTCATTGGAATGGTTCAATCTTTCAAAGTTCTTTTCCGGCCTGAATAACAGAACTTTTCCTTCTTTGGACTTATAGGCCTTCATTCCTTCAAAAATAGATTGAGCGTAATGGAAAATCATTGCAGAAGGCTCCAGTGTAAGCGGCTGGTAAGGAATAATTCGCGGATTATGCCAGCCCTCACCTTTTTTGTAATCCATAACAAACATATGATCAGTAAAAGTTCTGCCGAAAACCAACTGATCTGCCGGAAGCTTTTGTTTCGGTGATGTCGTATAGGTGACGGATATTTCTTGACTTTTCATGAAAGATAGCTCCTTTTAATTTTTTATATTTATCATAATATATTTGAAAATTGAATGATAGCCCGGTTTGTAATGGTTGAAAAATATCTTGACAATGAGTTTTCTGGATTATCCATAAATCTTTCTGTACAATGCCTTATTTTCCTAAAATATGAGCCTTCTAAAAAAATTTTGACAAATTATGAAAATTTCGTGTGCATTCTGTGAACCTTAAATCACAGACCCTCACATTTGAAGCCGGAAAGAAAGTGAATAGGGAAAATATTTCGACTCCACTCGTATTTATTTTACATGAATATTTGTTTTGTGCCTAGTTTTCGACATGAATTTCACTGAGGACAACATAGAGACTTGTCCTTTTACTGCCGTTTTTAAATGAAAAATTCTCTTCCCCTTCTGCATAAATCCAGTCATCTTTCTTTGCCTCAATGTTTTTTCCGTCAATAGTAAATGTGCCCTCCCCTTCCAAAACCAATAAATAAAGATTCAGGCCCGGATGTTTATGAGCGGGAAGAAACTGGTGCGGTTCAAAATTTAATACAAACACAGAATCCTGCCCTTCTTTAAAAATAAACCGTTTTGTATACTTTTCCTCTTGAAATTCAATAAAATCTTTTACATTCATATGTTTCATTTATCATGCCTCCTTATAATCCGGGTATTTACTGGGCTTTTTTCCTTCCCCCCGATACTGAGTTTTAGCTTTCCCTGCAGCCCGCGGGGGCATACGAAACATCTCTAATTACCTGTTTATGTATGGTAATATGAAATATATCCCTCAGAAGGAGATGAAATGAATTGAAGGATGAACTGATTGAAAGATTCACCTCTTATGTAAAAATTGACACCCAATCGGATGAAAATAATGAAAACTGTCCCTCAACCCCTGGACAACTTGAACTCGCAAAACAATTGGCCGCCGAACTGGAACTCATCGGCATGGAAGAGATCACCGTCGATGACAACGGCTACGTAATGGCAACTCTTCCTGCCAATACAGACAAAGATGTTCCCGTCATTGGTTTTTTGGCTCATCTTGATACAGCAACCGATTTTACCGGGAAAAATGTAAAACCGCAAATTATTCACGGGTATAACGGAAAGGATATTGTCTTAAATGAGGAATTGCAAATTGTCCTCTCTCCCAAAGATTTTCCGAACCTTAACAATTATAAGGGACATACCTTAATAACCACTGACGGCACAACGCTGCTTGGCGCGGACGATAAAGCCGGCATTGCAGAAATTATGACGGCTATGAATTATTTAATTCAGCATCCGGAAATCAAACATGGAAAAGTGCGGGTTGCTTTCACTCCGGATGAAGAAATCGGCCGCGGGCCGAATAAATTTAATGTCACCCGCTTTTCCGCCAAATATGCTTATACAGTAGACGGCGGACCGCTCGGTGAACTGCAATACGAAAGCTTCAATGCTGCCGCTGCAAAAATAACCATTAAAGGAACAAATATTCATCCCGGAACAGCCAAAGGCAAAATGGTGAATTCAGCTAAAATTGCGATGGAATTTAACAGCATGCTGCCTGAAAAAGAAGCGCCGGAACATACAGAAGGCTACGAAGGCTTTTATCATTTGCTGTCTATCAACGGAGATGTGGAAGAAACAAATTTACATTACATTATTCGCGATCATGACCGGGAGAAATTTAATCAGCGCAAAACAACAATTAAAAAGATCGTTCAGACTCTTAAATACAAATACGGGGAAGAACGAATCATTTTGGAAATGAACGATCAATATTACAATATGAAAGAAAAAATAGAACCGGTTATGGAAATTGTTGATATCGCCCGTGATGCCATGCTGAATTTGGGAATAAAACCGATCATCGAGCCGATTCGCGGCGGCACCGACGGTTCGCAACTTTCCTATATGGGCCTGCCCACTCCCAATATTTTTTCAGGCGGGGAAAATTATCATGGCAAATATGAATTTATTTCTGCAGACAATATGGAAAAAGCCGTACAAGTCATAATTGGCATTATCCGCCTATTCGAAGAACGGAGCAACAATTAAGTTTTCTATTAATATAGGTCCAAAATTGTTATGAAAAAATAAAAGAGGATCCTGCACATTGTTTTGCAGGATCCTTCCATGTCATTCCGGACAATTTTTCTAAAAATTTTAAATCCCCTCGGAGTAAATTGCTTCTTACATCGTGCTATATTGTTGAACAGCTTTTGTTTTAGGCTCAGCCAAAAGCTTTTTGTTTAATTTTAAAACAGTTTGAATCGTTTTGAATTGTACGTAAGCAAAAGGAATCAACATCAGGAAATACACCGGTGAAAACATCGGAACAATTCCTGATTTCGTAAAGCCCCAGTGAATCCAGAACATTCCCAGTACAAAGAATGCTACACCCGGACAAATTAATGAGAAGCTTCCCGGGCTTTTTCCCTCACCATGAATCATATCTTTAAAGTATTCATTTTTCTTCATTACGAAATAACCGACAAATCCAAAAACAATTTGTAAAGAGATAAGCATTGTCAGAACGATAAACAACGGCCATGATGCCGGCTGACTATTATCAAGAAGATTATGGTTAATGCCGTTAAACAAACGGACAAATGTAATTCCGAATAAAGTCAAAATCGGAATTGCCAGCCAAAGGCTCGGGCTCGCTCCTTTATCAAGGCCTTTTTCGAAAATCGCCCTGAATCCCAAAATCATTTTAAGAACCATAATTCCAAATGCAAAAGTTGCAAAAAAGATTGACAGAACGGTGCCAATAACGGACACTGCCAGATTATGGCTCATGGCTGCCGGAGCGCCAAAGCCCACTGCAATCATGGCAAAAGCAAAGATAGCAATCATGTGGCTTAAGTTATTGGCGTTTACAAAGTCTAAATCTCCATTTATAATAAATCGGGTAAAATAATTTTTAAAAATCACAAGCGCATAAACACCGACAGCGAAAAAGGCCAGCAAAGCAACCGGGAATGCGTACTCTACAACACTCCAGAGGTTTGGAATAAACAGGCCTCCCAATACAAACATAACATTGATGGACATTGCAAGTGTAAGCGGGATTGCCATCAGTGATATTTCTCCGGGTGTTTGAATAAGTTTTTTGTAGGCTTCTGTTTTCTTATACAATTGATATTCTCTTATATTCCAAATAAGAAGCCTGATATGTTTATAAGCAAAAAAGACAATTCCTGCAATTGCGACTGCTGCTAAAACCTTCGCTAACATGTTATCCCCTGTAAATATAGGGAAAACATGCTCGAAATTTGCCATCGGTCTTCCCGGGTGGTCAACCATAAACATAAAATACATAAAGAACGAAACACTTAATCCTCCCGCTCCAAGCGAAGCCAGGAAATACAATGGATTGTAATTTTCACCTAAGTTTTTCTTCAATGTAAATTCCACCTTCCCTTTGTTTTATACCCCCGAGGGTATTTGCTTGGTTACAATTCTGCCATCTTTTCAAAAAATGTTCAAGAGTTTTTCGAAATTAAATTGTTTTTAGGGGTTTTACCTTATTTCTTTTCAAAACTCTTTATTATTTTAGAAAAAGTGTTATCTTATAAATGTAAAGAAAATTTATAAGTTTCAAAGGGTTATATTTATTTCAATACTGTACGGAGTATGGTAATTATTAACGCTATATTTTTTCTTCTTAAACTAACATTAGCACACTGCGTATGGTATTAAATAAGAAAGGATAAGGGGAGATACAAATGTCACACGTAGTTGTACTTGGAGCAGGTTTTGCAGGTCAAACCGCAGCTCTTTATCTCAGAAAGGAACTTGGCGCCGAACATGAAGTAACCGTTATCAGCGGATGGCCAAAATTCACTTACATCCCGTCTCTTGTTTGGGTTGGAGTCGGGCAAATGGCTCCGGAGAAAACGCAATTTGAACTTGCCCCTGTGTTTGAAAAACACGGAATCAACTTCATCCAGGCTTGGGCACGTGAAATCCATCCTGATGACCAATATGTATTAGTAGAAACTAAGGATGGGGAAAAAACAAAAGTTTCATATGACTATTTAATTAATGCAACCGGACCTTACTTAAACTTCGAAGGTACAGAAGGACTTGGACCGGATGCAGGAAACTCTCATTCTATTTGTAATATCCACCATGCCAAGATGGCACGTGATGCCTATCTTGAACAAGTTAAGAGAATGGAAAAAGGCGAACATGTTAAAATTCTCGTAGGATTGGGACACCCGCTTGCAACTTGTCAAGGTGCAGCGCTTGAATATATTACAAACATCCACAGCGACCTTGAAGCCCGTGGATTAAGAGATAAAGCAACAATCATGTGGATGTCGAATGAACCGGCTCTTGGAGACCTCGGAATGGGCGGAGTTAAAGCTAAAAAGCACGGCTATATCATGTCATCCGAGCAATTCATAAAATCTCTCTTTGCCGAGAAAGGAATTCACTTCCAAGTACAAACTGCAATTAAAAAAGTGGAGAAAGGCAAAGTATACTG
Source organism: Robertmurraya sp. (assembly GCA_025451895.1). Classification (GTDB taxonomy): domain Bacteria; phylum Bacillota; class Bacilli; order Bacillales; family Cytobacillaceae; genus CALKIU01. Next base: position 4,643 of record JANWJP010000004.1, on the reverse strand, counting down.
GGAGAATTATGAAGGTGAATTTGGAGAAACTGAATTTGACTACGCCATGCTGATTCCGCAATTTAAAGGAGTCAAGATTAAGTACATTGATAAAGACGGCAATGACATTTCAGCTAAAATGACAAACCCGGCCGGATTTATGCTTGTGGATGGAAATTACGGCAAACCTTGGTCTGAGCTTAAAGCATCCGACTGGCCGAAAACTTATCAATCACCATTCTATAAAAATATTTTTGCAGCCGGAATCGCTTTCGCACCTGTAGGATCAGTTTCGAAACCGCATACAACTAAAAACGGTACAGTAATTACTGCATCACTGCCGCGTACCGGAATGGCTTCAGGAATTATTGGAAAAGTTGTTGCTTTAAACGTTGTCGACATGATTAACGGTAAAGAACCAAGCCATAAAGAATCAATGGCACAAATGCCGAGCGCTTGTATCGCTTCCCTCGGAAAATCAATGAACAGCGGAGCAGCAGCTTCAATCGTTCTTTATCCTACAGTTCCTGACTATGAAAGATATCCTGACTTTGGACGTGATTTGAAAGCGACTTCAATGGAAGTCGGTCTTGCCGGAGCATGGTTAAAACGGACATTGCACTCAATGTTCATCTATAAAATGAAAGGTAATCCGGGCTGGAGCATTATTCCGGAATAAGAGACAGCATATTTTTTGGGGGGTAAAAATCATGCAAGTAACGAAAGAAATGGCACCTACTAAAAGAACTTTATTTACAAGACAATTCAAATTATATCAACTTTTACGCCTGGCAACTATAGGTATTAAAATCTTAAAAGTAGTGAAATTCCCGCCTAAATCCAACTAATAAAGACGGGCAGCAGAAAAAACGGGGACTCAAATAAGGGTCCCCGTTTTTATTCCTTTTGAACAGTAAGCCGATATCGACAGTGCTATATATCACAATAATTTTTAAAGATTTTTCACACCTCTGTGATAAATACTCGAATTCATATATCTATTCCAATACATATTATTTCCATTAACGACCCGGAAGAGATGAATCTTTATACAGATTTGGCCCCCCGGTTCCGTTGCGATGCGAACCCTTTATCTAACTGAAGGATTATGTCTGTTTTTTACAAATAATCTTTTCCTCATGAATCAAACGACCTACTTTTTACTAAAATTCATTCAATTTTCACATCTTTAGTATAGAATTATTGTATATTGAAGATAGAAAATATTGACTCTTCTTATATTTAAATAATATGAGAAGAAAAGCATTATATTAGTCAAAAAGTATCTTTTTTGTTCAAATATGGGGGTATATGACGAACGTTGGCAGGAGGCTTCCAAAATATACTATTTGGTGATAACGATGAAAGAGCATAATTTTTTTAAATTGGTCGAGGAGTTCCAGGATGGCATTGTCGTCATGGATGAAAACCGCAAGATTATGTACCTGAATAAAAAGGCCTATCAAATGACAGGCTGGATGGTTGGCGAATTTGTTCCCTATTGCAGCTATTGTCAGCTTCGTGAAGTATCCGAATTCGAGGAAAGATGTATACTTGCCCATGACAAAGGGCTTGCCAGCTTCCGTTCACATATGCCCAATTATGTCGGCCGAAAATCGGATTTTGAAATGTCAATGAAAAAAATTCTATTTGACAACCAGCTTTGTAAAGTCCTGGTGATTAGAAATCCTTGTCAAAGCAACCATAAGGAAACCGTAAAAACCCAGGAGCTGCTCATTCATGAAACGATGCTCGCCCAGGAAAAGGAACGAAAAAGAATTGCCAGGGAACTGCATGATCATATTGGCCAGAGTATTTATAGTATTTTCCTTGGTCTGGACGGCATTAAACGTCATTGTGACAATCCGGAATATCATGAAAGACTTGAGAAAATAACCAATGTGATGGAAGATACTCTCCAGGCGTTAAGAGATTTGACGTCAGAATTGCGTCCACGCCTGTTTGATATTCTAGGTTTTGAGACTGCCTTGCGCTCTGCTGTAACCGATTGGGAAAATATTCATAAAGTCGACTTTTCCCTGAATATTCACATCCCGGAAAATTTGGCTTTTGAAAAAGAAGAGGGTCTTCATCTTTACCGGATTATCCAGGAAGCCGTCAACAATGCAATCCGACACGGAAAAGCCAAACAAATAAATATCGAAATTTATTCATCAGGAAAAGAAGTATATTTTCAAATCACCGATAATGGATGCGGATTTGATATCGAAAAATTGACCAACTCGGGACTCGGTTTAAAACATATGAAAGAGCGGGTGAAAATTTTTGACGGGGATATAAAATTCATCAGCCGCCCGGGCGGTCCGACCAGAATTGAAGGATATATTAAAATCGATTAATCTCCGGATTTTTCAAAAGACATGTTATGAACATCCCATAAAGATAAATGACGGACTTTTAGAAAGGGGGAAAAGCATATGGATGCTTTAATTGTTGATGATCATGAAGTTGTCCGGGACGGACTTGCCCTGCTTTTAAAGGATGCCTTTCCGATTCACTCCATCCTTTTTGCCTCTGACGGCCGCGAAGCGATTCAAAAAGCCCTTAACTTCAATGTGGATTTGGTCCTGTTAGACATTTCCATGCCGGATGGTCTTGATGGGCTTCTCACATTGCAGGAATTAAGAAAAATTATCCCAAAAGGAAAAATTATTATTTTTTCAATGTATGACGATATCGGTTATCAAAAAAGAGCATTTGAATTAGGGGCAGACGGATATCTTGTTAAACGGTTAAAAAGTGAGGCTATTATTAAAGCGATCCAGCAAATTCTGCGCGGTAAAAAAATGGCCAACGACAAAGAATTCGATAAAATGGAAACAGGAGAATCTGTTTGGGAGCCTCCGTTTTCCCCAAGAGAACAAGAGACATTTATTCTGACCGTACAAGGCTACACACAAAAGGAAATTGCTGAAGCCATGAGTATCAGCGTGCGCACTGTGGAAAACCACCGCAGAAACATCAGTAAAAAACTTGGAACAAAAAACAAAAGGGATTGGATCGAATTCGCCAAAAAGCATAAAATGCTTGATCTATATTAAACCCGGTTATGGTCCCCTGACCAGCCGGGTTTTTTTGTTGATTGACTTCAAGAAACAGTCAGCATATAAAAAAACTTTTTGTTATGACATTCAGAATTGTCTCTGTGAACCTTCACATGTACTCTTTAAAGTATATGGTGCTCATTACAGAAGAAAAGTATTTAAAAAATTAGTTTTCAGCAATTCAGTGCAGAAATCTCCATATTTTTTTATTTTATAAAGAACCGAATGAATTTCATAACTCCAACCCCTACAGTCTCAAGGGTTAGAAAAAATAAAAAAGGAGAACCTCCCCAAATGTCAAAACAAGTAAGTAATAGACAAACTTCTTAGACAGAAGGGGAGGCTCTCTATGACTATTATACGACAAGAAAGCCTGTTTGGAATACAAGATTTATATGATTTAGAACCTACCCAACGGTATGATGCGGTCTTATCTGCCATTGATTTAGATTTAATTTTTGCAGAAGTCCGTAAGAAATCACGGTTCGGAGCTCCGACTAAACTAAATTATGGAGCGATGATTAACGCACTGATTATTCGATATGTCGAACGAATCCCAACAATTAAGGATCTCATCAAACGTTTAAAAGACGACTTCATCTTTAAATTAAATTGCGGATTCTTGTTGCCAGACCATATCCCTTCGGAAGCAGCCTTTTCCAGACTGCTCACAAAACTAAAGAAAACAAACACTCTGGCTGATGCTAATGCAGTTGTAATTCTTCAAGCCATTTCCGAAGGTTTTATTACGGATGACGCCGTTGCTTATGATGCTACTCATTTCACAGCACGTGATCAAGCACCGGCGAAAGAAGAAAAGGATGAGCCCGAGCCAAAGAAGCGCGGCCGAAAACCAAAAGCCGAACGGGAACAATGGCTGAAAGAAAAAGCAGAGCGTGAAGCAAATCTGCCGTTGTACGAAAAGAAAATTGAAGCTCAACTCGATGTTTCGCTCGATGAACTTCGTTCTAAAGTTCCACAAGATCCGCAGTGGGGTGTTAAGAAAAACAGCGAAGGTAAAAATGTTTTCTGGTATGGTTATAAAGCCCATTTAGCTGTTGGCACAACAAGCCAATATATTTTACAATCCCTGTTTTCATCGGGAAATTTAAACGATGGAAAAGCTGCTATTCCCTTATTAAAAGGCATTAAAGATTTACCTTTGACTTCTGTAAAATATGCAATTATGGATGCCGGCTATGATTATGAAGCGATTTATAAACAAATCCATCGAATGGGTCACCGGGCTGTCATTGCTTATAACAAGCGAAACGAACCGGAATCCGTTGGTTTCGATAAAAACTTTGCACCAACTTGTGTCAGGGAACATTCTTATCGTTATGACAGCTACGACGAAAAATATGAGACGCTTAAATATATCCGGCCAAAAGAGTGTAAAGATTGTCCATTAGCCAAAGACAGCCTTTGCCAAAAAGTAATTAAAATAAAGATTACAACAGACTTAAGAAAATTCACTGCACCGGCCAGAGGCTCTAAGGTGTGGAAAAGGCTGTTTAAGCAGCGTACAGCTGTTGAACGGGTCAATGCATATCTCAAAGAATATTTCCAACTCGATAATGTTCGATACCGTACAGGCAG
>JANWJP010000003.1 GCA_025451895.1 Robertmurraya sp. | reverse complement strand
GGCATCTATGAAAAAGTCAGCAAAAATTTCAACCTGGCATTGGCGAAAGAAATGGCTGTGGAATTTTTGAAAAAAAGCGCCAGGGATCTGGGGGCGGATGAAAAAAATATTCAGGCCGAAATTATTGAAGAATCAAGCTTTAATATGGTGCGCGGCTTTTTTACAAGCGGGAAAAACATCCGTGTGAAAGCTCAGGTAAAACCGGGGTTAATGTTTGAACTTCAGGAAACCGATTCCGCAGGGAAAAATTTTGACGGCAGCATCTCCCGGAAAGCCGGGCAAACGGATTTCAAAGGAGAACGGAAAGGAATGGATTCAAATGCTGAAAGCGAAAAATAAACTCGGCCTTGTGTTGTTCCCCGCTTTTGACTGGGCCATCAGTGAGACCCACCCGGAACGGGAAGAACGGCTTCTCTATACAAAGGACCAGCTGCTTGAAGAGGGAATCGGGGATATTCCGGGCATCCATTTTTACAATCCGGTGCTTGCTGAGGAGAAGGATATTTTAAGAGTCCATTTTCCTTACCCTGATGTCAAAACAATTGTGACAAACCCCCACTTAATCGCAGCTGGCGGAGCGATACGTGCCGGTGAAGCAGTAATGAAAGGGGAGGTTGACAAATCTTTTGCCCTCGTGCGTCCGCCCGGTCACCATGCCTTCCGGGTCACGTACGGGGACAGGGGATTTTGCATCATCAATGTCGAGGCGGTGATGGTGGAGCATCTGCGGCAAAAATTCGGGGATATGAGAGTGGCCGTCATCGACACTGATTGCCATCATGGTGACGGGGCCCAGGATATTTTTTGGAATGATAAAGACACGCTGTTTATTTCTTTTCACCAGGATGGAAGGACACTTTATCCGGGAACCGGCTTTATTGAAGAGTTCGGCGGACCGTCCGCAGTAGGATACAATCTTAATATACCACTGGCTCCGGGCACCGGGGAAGAAGGATTCCTGTATGTTCTTGAGAATGTGGTTCTGCCTGTTTTAGAAGACTTCAAGCCGGATTTGATCATTAATTCGGCAGGTCAGGACAATCATTACACGGACCCATTGACAAATATGAATTTTACAGCGCAGGGATATGCGAAATTGAATGAAAAATTGAATCCGGATATCGCTGTACTGGAGGGCGGCTATTCGATTGAAGGTGCCCTGCCTTATGTAAATTTGGGGATTATCCTCGCTATGGCCGGTTTGGATTATTCTCACGTAAAAGAACCTGATTATGATCCGGAAAGGCTCAGACAGCCGGACGACATTACAGAATACACGAAACGTATCTCAGAGGAAGTGCTTAAGCTTTGGAAGAATAGATTGGCAATCGAAAGGAAGCTCTACGCCGGCAAAGATATCGTCGAAAAACCGCAGCGAATCTATTATGATACGTTAGGATTAACCGAATACCAAACGCAGCATTTCCACCTTTGTAAAAAATGTCCCGGCATAAACACCATCAAATCAAGCAATGACTGGGGCGACAGTCTCTTTGCTGTATCCATCCCAAGAAAAGCCTGTCCGTCCTGCGTTGATAAGGGATACAAACTATACCGAGAAGCACCCCAGGGCAAACACGGCAAAATCTACCTGCAAGACAAAACCAACGACCACTACGAAAGTAAATAGTGGTGCTTGGGCCAGAGGGACAGGAACCATGTCCCACTTTAAATGGGTCGTCGGGGCCCCTTTTCTCACCTTAATTGGTTCGACGGGACAGGAACCACGTTCCATTAGAAAAACTGTTTATTATAGCTTGTTTGTCAAAAGACGCAAAATTATTAAGAATAAAGAATAAAAGACCAGACCGGGTAATCGAGATCAGATTGCCCGGTTATTTCATTTTCGTAAGCGGATGCTGCACGGAACTAAATCCCGGAATTTGCTATCCCTTGTTTACCAGTCGCCGGACCGGGGGCACTGCCCAAATTCATATCGGAACCCGAGAACCTGCGACTGCATTCAAAAATGTTGTTTGCCCTTGAGACCCGATAAAGATTAAGACAATTGAACTGCCATACTTCGCGTACTTATAAACAGTTAGTTTTAGTGAGAAAAGATCGATCGGAAAAAGTCCTTATTAATACGGGGTTGACTGTTTCACCTTCAATAAGTTTTAAGCTCCATGATTGGAATCAATCACGAATTGACATTTTCAAATAAAAATGGGCAATCTACCATATAATGTACTCAATGTACTTACTGCAAATATTCCACTAAGGGCCCCTACCAAAGACAGTCCTTACTCAACAGATAAAAGTGCTTAAAAAGATTTCACTCAACATTGAATTGACAGAAAGGACCGCCTTCATCAAAAAATTTATTTTATCATTCATATTCAACGGAAAATCATCTGCAAATTAAGGGGGGACGGTGGGACAGGAACCGTGTCCCAATCATCCGGGACACGGTTCCTGTCCCCAAAACTCACATGTGTACAGCAATCTTTTTGCAGTCTGCGCAGGGGGAGAGTTTTTTTGGGCGGACGATGGATTTTTCATATCCCATTAAGTCCGGCCTTTTTGTTGTTCCGGGGAACTTCCGATGGATCGGACTTTCGACAAAGAAAGAACATGTTGACCGTTACAGTTTTATTGCAATTGGCCAGGAGGCGGAAGGGATATTGGGATTCTTTGATGGCATCAATGAACGGGGCTTCGCTGCTGCTGCCCTCTATTTTGCAGGCTATGCTGATTATGATTTGCCGCCGCTGGGGAAGGAGCCGATTGCAGCAATAGATTTTCTTCATTATATCCTCGGCCGTTGCGCCTCGGTTGATGATTTGCCCGTTTTACTAAAGGATATCCGCATCGTTGGTGTGGAGGACCCGGTGACTAAGTCAGCGGCGCCCTTGCATTGGATAGCTGTGGACCGGAGGGGGAAATGCGTCACAATCGAGCAGACGAAAAACGGCCTGAAAATTATAAATAATCCCATCGGTGTTCTTTCAAACAGCCCTGATTTTGACTGGCATCTGACCAATTTGAGAAACTATATGGAGGTAAAAACGACGCAGCAGCAAGAAGTTACCTGGGGAAATGTTTCTTTGACCCCTTTTGGGCAGGGAGGCGGAACGGGCCATTTGCCGGGAGGTTTTACATCACCTGATCGCTTCGTCCGGACTGCTTTTATAAAAACTCATGTACCAACCCCGAAAAGTCGTTTTGAAGCAATTATGACTTGTTTTCATATTGTAAATAGTGTTTTCATTCCGAAGGGGATTGTCGTGTCCGAACGTGGAACGGATAATTACACGAAATATATCGCCTTTATCAACACAAATATATGCGAATATTATTTCAAAACCTACGACAATCACCTGATCAGAACAGCAAACCTTCATGACTTTCAAGATTCCTCAGAGCAATTAATCTTCCTTGGTAATCTTGACTGAACAAATGGGTCAGCGTTCCTGTCCCTCTGACCCATCACCCGTAACTTATAGTTTTATTTTCTTCTTTTTTTCTTTCATTTAAATAGTTGTCCAGTGCTGCTTGGGCTTTGTCCGGTTCAGGTATCAGTTTGGACAGCTTTTTATTAATGCGGTTCAGTAAGTATATTCCCCTGAACAAACAACCTATGATTACACCTGCAGCAATAAGAAATGCTCCACCGGACAGAAACCATGCTGCAACCAATAATCCAATAGTTGATAAAATAATGGATAAAAGAAGATACACGAAACCCCCCCTTTGGCATTCATCAAAAATTTTCCCTTAAATACAGCTAATTTTCAGAGCATATCCGCAAAAAACTCAACAAGACCCTGGGTCCGGCAATTCAGTGCTCTCACCGGCTGTACATCCCGTCCCTCATTCAAATCCCGCAACATCAGAACTCTATTTTTCGGGAAAATACCGCCCCAGAATCTCAGCAGTTCCGGTACCTTGGGAGCAAAATATGGCGTGAAAATATTTCTGCCCCGTCCTCCAACTCATCGGTTATTTCGAAGCATTCCAGCACCTTTTCATATTTCCTTAAGACATGTTGGCCATGAACATTTTTATAGGAATGTTCATTTTTGATGCCGAGCGCCCGAGCACCCGGCCTTTTGCCACGGCCTCATCCTGACTTTCAGCCCGAAACAACAAGTGGCTCTCCTCAAAGACCTCTTGTTCCGTCTCTTGAGGTTACAAATCAGAAGAGACAACAACCTGCCCGGTTTTCACTGACTTAAACAATAAACTGATACAGTACCATTTTTCTTCCATAATATTTCACCCTTTTGCCAAACAGCCTTATTTTTTATGTGAAAAATGGCCAGGATCCTCTTGTTAGAAGCTGTTTCCGTTTGGTTCTGTCTTTTTCCCCGCACTGAACCCATCATGGGCTGCAGGAAGAATTTTGTTTTTTGTTTGGAGATAGCAGGCTTAACTTCGGGCTAAGGGTCATCATGACCCTTGGATTTTGTGGTTTGAGCAATATCTGAATGTTATTGACAATTTATACTTTACCACAATAACTTCCTGAAATAATAGAAATTTCAGTTTATTTGTTACGAAATTTAGAAAGATCCGCTAAAAAAAGTCTTCTCAATCTTACAGCAAGTACTGCCGGAGATCACGATTAACAAAAAAAGTTCTCATAATCTGCCGCAAGTACCACGGTAGATCACGGCCAACAAAAAAGGTTCTCACAATCTGCTTCAAGTACCACCGAGATCACGACCAACAAAAGAAGTTCTCATAATCTGCCGCAAGTACCACCGCAGATCACGACCAACAAAAAAGTTCTCACAATCTGCCGGCAATTATCAACCGCAGATCGTGAGAACTGTTATAAATTTAGTTTTTATGAGGCAATCCTTCTTCCTCAAGCCCAAAGTAATGCCAAAATGTTTCCCTGGCCTGTCCTCCCAAAAATGAAGGTCAGGCTGAAACAGCCGGTTTGCCTGTGGCACCTCACTTCTGTTTCAAGTCATTCATTCTTGTGAATAAATTGTAAAATACTGCCGGGACAAGAAGCCTGTCCCGAAAACCCGCACTTGGAAAATGAAGGGCGGGGCAACTAACCTAGTCTCCAAAACCCACGCCCCAAAACCCGGGGTGGGGTACTAACCCCCCTTATGGCACCATGAATGTCAGGACGTTGGCGACGAGGAGGACAAGGGTACATGCGAACAGCAGGATGATTAGGCTGTGTTTTAAGACAACTTTCATAATGCTCGATTCATCGCCGGTTAATCCGGTCGCGCCCGCCGCAACAGCCAGTGATTGCGGTGACAGAACCTTACCGATGTTGGCCCCGAGTGCATTGGAACCGACGGCCAGAACCGGGGTCATGCCAATTGATAATGCCGTTTGCTGCTGCAGGGAACCGAACAGAACGTTGGCAGATGTACAGGAACCTGTGACAAATCCGCCTAAATATCCGAGCATTGGTGCAAAGAATGGGAACAAAACTCCTGTAGAAGCCAAGAGCAGCGCAATCGTTGTAATCATTCCTGATGAATTCATGACGTAAGCGAAGGCTACAACCAGCGCAATTGTCAGCAAAGAAAATCTCAGGTCTTTTAAAGTTTGCATGAATGTGGCAAACCAATCTCTCCAGGAAACCTTCAACAAGAATTTTGAAACAATGGCGGCGATTAAAATAGCCGTACCCGGAGTGGCAAGAAATTGAATATTGTAAACGGCCCCAATGGGATTGCCGTCTCCGCCGATAATATTGTTATGAAGGAACGGAACTTCCGGTGCGATGGACATAAATGCTCCGATACCGTTGATTCCTTTTAAAAGAATATTTTCGCCTGCATAGGTCCCGGTCAGCGCCGCTTTTATAGCTGGAATCGCCCAAATAATGACCATGGCCATCAATGCAATAAAAGGAGACCAGGCTGCCAAAATTTCGCGACCCGCACCGCCTTTTTCTTTTTTGGATAAACCGCCTCCGGCAACAATACCGACGGTTCCCGCCAGAACGTCTTTTTCTTTCATGCCGGCTGGTTCATCCGTTTCAAACCGGTAGATTTCTTTCGGTTTCCAGACTCTTAAGAACACTACAAGAGATGCCAATGAGACAACTGCAGCTAAAATATCCGTTAATTCCGGCCCGATAAAATTGGATGCAAAAAATTGCGAAACGGAAAAAGTGATGCCGGAAACGATGATGGCCGGCAGAATTTCCATTGCCTTTTTAAAACCGCTCATAATCGCAATGATATAAAAAGGAATCAACAAGGATATGATCGGCAGAAGCCTTCCGACCATTGCTGAAATCTCACTTGCAGGAATTCCGGTTGGTCCGGACAGGGCGATGATAGGTGAGCCGACTGCTCCATAAGCAACAGCCGCCATATTGGCAATCAGACAGAGACCGGCTGCTTTAATGGGCTCAAATCCGAGTCCGACCAGGATGGCCGCAGTAATGGCCACCGGGGCACCAAATCCGGCTGCGCCTTCCAAAAATGCAGAAAAGGAAAAGGCGATCAGCAATACTTGCAACCGTCTGTCATCAGTAATTGATACAATTGAATCTTTGATTTGTTCGAATTTTCCTGTTTTCACCGTTAAATTGTAAAGGAACACAGAACAGAGGATGATCCAGCAGATGGGAATCAACCCGAAAAGAGCACCTTGTGTCGCCGACATGACCGGCAGAACTGCAGGCATTCCGTAAACGAAGACCGCAATAATAATTGATGCAAGTAAAGTTATCAAACTGGCCTTCCAGGCGGCCATTTTTCTTCCAATTAATATAAGGAAAATAAGGATTGGAATTAAGGCTACCAAAGCCGATATTCCCACACTGTCGCCTATGGGAATGAAATTTTGAATATACTCCATTGTTGCAACCTCCTCTAGCTGTAAATCAGTTTACATAATAGTCTTTCAAAAAAACTCTGACTTTATTGTAATTTTTACTACTATTTGTCTCGCTGTTGACCTTATCATACGGTCATCTGATGACCCGAAAAAAACGAAACGAGCTTGGACAAAAAACCCTTCCTCCCTGTTACGGATACCGCGCACTGAGACGGCATATTTCACATCACGTGTTCCTGTGTTGTAACACATGACCGCCTAGTAACAGGAAAATACAGAAAAAATTGTCTCATTGTGGCATAAAAAATGCCCGCTGGTAAATAAAACCAATGAGGGAGGAGAAGATTTTTTTTATAATGTCTATAATTCCGGAGCGGCTCTGTTGTCCGGTGAACTTCAAGTAACCGCTTGCAAAACCGCAAAGATCAGAACATCTGATGACCGTATGGGCGCTCGACATTTTTCATTATAAGTGGACTTGAAATAAAAGACAATAGGCAAGTTAAAAAGTTTGGAACATTGTTTATAAGCGTGAAAAAATTTGATAACATGAGATAAGCGATGTATTTTGGGGGCGGAATTGATGAAATATAAACAAATAAGACCAAAAAAAATTTATGAGGAAGTGGCAGAGGCTCTTCATGAAATGATTCGCACCGGAGTTTTGAAGCCTGGTGATAAACTCGATTCTGTCCAGCAATTGGCGGAAAATTTCAATGTCGGCCGTTCGGCGGTCAGGGAAGCATTGTCGGCGCTGCAGGCAATGGGATTAATTGAAATGCGCCAGGGAGAAGGTACATACGTCAGGCAGTTTGAGCCAAGCCATTTAAAATTTCCGTTATCGATTTCCATGCTCATGAATATTGATGATGTCATGAATCTTCTCGAGGTGAGAAAAATTATTGAAACGGGTTCTGCCGCCGCAGCTGCCGGAAGAAGAACCGGTGAAAACCTGGCTATGATGAAAAAAGCTCTTGATGATATGAAAGAGGCCCACGACAGCGGCAATGAAGAGGCAGGCGAAAAATCGGACATTGACTTTCATATTGCTGTTGCTCTCAGTACACAAAACGATATTTTAATTAAATTGTTGACTGATATTTCTGAACTCATCCAACAAACGATCAAAGAAACACGGAGAATTTGGATTTACTCCGAAGAGACAACAACGGAAAAATTATATCAGGAACATGCCGCTGTGTACGAAGCGATCCTGGCCGGTGATGAGCATGCCGCCAGCCAGGCGATGTATGCCCATTTGGAAAATGTAGAAAAAATCATTAAAAAATATTTTCAAGTTAAAAAAATGCCGATAAAATAAGGGGTTTTGCGAAAAAACAAAACCCCTTTTCCAATTTTATTAAAAAATAATTATTGAAAACACTTTCAACAATGGGTATATTAATAAATGGATTGCATTTATTATTTTACAAAAATATTAACAGGTCATCAGATGACCTGTTAATCAGTTAACCGGATAAATTTTATCTATACAACTATAATTTTCCCGTTACTGTAAAAAAATATACTGCGAAAGAGGGAGATACAAATGAAAGTATCATTATTTGGAACCTGTCTTGTCGATGTTCTGAAAGCCGATATCGGCAAGGCCACAGTTGAATTATTGGAACATCTCGGCTGCGAGGTTGATTATCCGGAGGGACAAATTTGCTGCGGCCAGCCAACTTATAACAGCGGTTATCTGAATGAAACGATTCCCGCCATGAAAAGAATGATCGATGTTTTTGCGGATTCGAAATATGTTGTCGGCCCATCCGGTTCATGTGTTTATATGCTCCATGAATATCCGCATATTTTCAAAGATGATCCCGTCTATGGACCGAAAGCAAAAGCCCTTGCCGAAAAATCCTATGAACTGACGCAATTTATCGTGGAAGTCATGGGAATTGAAGATGTGGGCGCCACTTTCAACGGAAAGGTCACCTATCATCCTTCATGTCATATGACCCGCCTGTTGGGTGTAAAAAATCCCCCTCTTACTTTATTAAAAAATGTCAAAGGCCTGGAGTTTACCGAACTCCCGCAGAAAGAGTACTGCTGTGGGTTTGGCGGAACTTTTTCCGTAAAAATGGGCCGAATCTCCGAGAAAATCGTGGATGAAAAGGTCGAACACGTAAAAGAAACAGGGGCAGAATACTTAACGGGAGCAGATTACAGCTGCTTAATGAATATCAGCGGAAGAATGGAAAGACTCGGCGTGCCTGTAAAAGTACTTCACATTGCCCAAATCTTAAACAGCCGTTAACAACTTAGAAGGGAGGAAGCAACATGTCAATCAAAACGAAATTTGCCGGGGATAAGTTTAAAGTTCGTGTGGAAAAGAAAGTCAAGGATTCCTTCATGCGGGGGGCCGTCGCAAGTGCAACCGACACAATCAACGGCCGGAAAAATCAATTAACTGCCGAGATGGGAAACTGGGAGGATTGGCGCAACCACGGTGAAGAAATCCGTAAGCACGTCCTCGAAAATCTCGATTACTATTTACATCAATTCAGTGAAAATGTTGCCAAAAATGGAGGCCATGTTTATTTTGCCGCCAACGCGGAAGAAGCCAACAAATATATTAGAGAAGTTGTCCAAAAGAAAAACGCCAAAAAAATCATCAAAGCAAAGTCCATGGTCACAGAAGAAATCGGCATGAATGACAGCCTTGAAGAAATTGGCTGCGAGGTGGTTGAAAGTGACCTTGGCGAATTTATTTTACAGCTTGACGATAAAGAACCGCCTTCCCATATCGTTGTTCCGACATTGCATAAGAATAAAGAACAAATGCGTGCAGTGTTTGAAAGAAAACTAAATTACGAAGGGTCATCACAACCGGAAGAACTGGCCCTGTGCGCCCGGAAAGTGCTCCGCGAAAAATTCCTCGCCGCTGACGTCGGCGTGATTGGCTGTAATTTTGCCATCGCCGAAACCGGTTCAACAACCCTTGTAACAAACGAAGGAAATGCGGACCTAGTGGCCGATTTGCCAAAAACGCTTATCGTCTGCATGGGAATGGAGCGGATTGTTCCGACTTTTGAGGAAATGGATGTCCTTGTCGGCCTTCTTACAAGAAGTGCGGTCGGCCAAAAGCTGACGAGCTATGTGACAAACCTGACCGGCCCCCGCAGAGAAGGGGACGTCGACGGTCCGGAGGAATTCCACGTTGTGATTGTCGATAACGGCCGTTCCAATATTCTGGGCACAGAGTTTCAGCCTGTTCTGCAATGCATCCGTTGTGCCGCCTGTATCAACATTTGTCCGGTTTACCGTCATATCGGCGGCCATGCATACGGCTCCATTTATCCCGGACCAATCGGAATTGTATTGACTCCGCTTTTGGACGGATATGAAGGAAACAAAGAGTTGCCTTATGCAAGTACCTTATGTGCCGCCTGTACCGAGGTTTGTCCGGTGAAAATCCCGCTTCATCAACTGATTCGGAGACACCGCGAAATCATTGTTGAAAAAGAAGGCAAAGCACCATTCTCCGAAAAAATGATGATGAAAGCCTTCGGTCTGGGAACATCAAATGCATCCCTTTATAATATGGCATCCCGTATGGCCCATTCTGTTGTCAAACCGCTGACCAAGGGAGACAAAATTACAAAGGGAGTCGGACCGTTAAAAGAGTGGACCGACTACAAAGACATGCCGAAACCGAACAAGGAACGATTCAGGGATTGGTTCAAAAAGCATAAAGGAGGAAACAACTAATGCAGGGAAAAGTTCAAAATCGTGATGTTTTCCTCGACAAAGTAGCCAAACGCCTCGGCCGTGCCCGAAAAATGACAATCGAGCCGCCGGTCTGGAAGTATAATCCCCAGGAAGAATATTTAAAAGGAGCTTCCCGGGACGAACTGCTTGAAGCCTTCAAAACAAACGGCACGGGTGTCAACTGTGACGTCACAATTGCAAAAAAAGCCGATGCCCCGAAAGCCGTTTACGACAGCATCAAAGCTTTGGGCGGTGGTCCCATTGTCACATGGAAGGACTCCCGGTACGAAGAATTATTCGGTCTCGGCAAGCTTTTCAAAGAGCAACTGCCAGGTGAAAACATTGAATTATTTGAATGGAATCATACATTGGGACGTGAAAACATCGAAAAGGCCAATACTGCCAATATCGGTATCACCATCAGCGAAATCACACTGGCCGAATCGGGAACAGCCGTTGTTTACAGCGACAAGGACCGGGGAAGAACCATCAACTTCCTGCCGGAAAACTCCATCATCCTTGTCCCGAAGAGCTCTATTGTCCCGAGGATGACCCAGGCAACAAAAATCATCCGTGAAAAAGTCAAAAAAGGCGAAGTCCTGCCATCCTGTATCAACTACATCACCGGCCCGAGCAAATCCTCCGACATCGAAATGAAACTCGTCGTCGGAGTCCACGGCCCTGTCAGAGTCAAATTCATCGTCATCGAAGACCTGTAATGGGACGTGGGGACAGGTGAGTTGTCCCACCTCCGGGCTGGGACGTGAGGACAGGTAAATTGTCCCAGATTTAGTGAGAGTCCTTTTTTGCACCTTGTTCTTTAGATTTGGATTCAAGTTCGCAGTTTTAAGTAAAAATCTTGTGAAAAAGTGTCCCCATGAGGTTCATGGGGACAAAGTTTTTGTTAAATCAGGGAAAATTGTTTTTATGAAGGATTTAAGAGGACAAGTTGGTCGCGAAAAAGCTTCAAAATGTCCCCATGAACGTTTTAAGGAGACAAAGTGGTTATGAAAACAGTTCAAAATGTCTTCATGAACGGTTTAAGAGGACAAGTTGGTCACGAAAAAGTTTCAAAATGTCTCCATGAACGGTTT
>JANWJP010000002.1 GCA_025451895.1 Robertmurraya sp. | reverse complement strand
TAATATATTTAAAAATATTCCTCCACCGGCTGCTTTTCAGGCACTGATACCCACACATTTAAACAGCACATAATTTCTTAAAAAACTGTCGTAATCGTCTTACCCGAAATACGGCTGTAAATAATGAATACCTGCAACAATCAAGGCAACAACAAGAATAGCAGGAAGGAGATTGGCCACCCGGATTTTCGTCAATCCAAGCATATTTAAACCGATTGCCATGATCATGACTCCACCCGCAGAAGTCATTTCGATAATAAAACTGTCCAGCAGTTCTTTCGGCACAAACATTTCAATTTGCGTAGCAAATAAAGCAATGGTACCCTGATACAAAAAAACAGGAATAACGGAAAAAATAACGCCTATTCCTAATGAAGTTGTTAAAATCAATGCAGTAAATCCGTCAAGAATCCCCTTCATATACAAAACTGAATGATCCCCTCTGATTCCGCTGTCGAGCGCTCCAATGATTGCCATTGCGCCGATGCAGTAAAGGAGGGTGGCAGTGACAAAGCCTTGAGAAATGCTGCCTTTTCCGTTTCCATTACCGAGTCTGTTTTCAAGCCGGTCGCCGAGGTTATTTAATTTTCCCTCTAAATCATAGTACTCTCCCACAATTGTGCCAAAAACAAGGCTCAAAATAACGACGAGAAAATTTTCCGTCTTTAATCCCATCTGCAGACCCACGAGAATAACGGCGAGAGCGATTGCCTGCATGACCGTTCCTTTAATTTGCTCGGGAATGCGCCGCAAGAACTTTCCTAAAAAACTTCCAATAATAATGAGTAAACAATTCACAATGGTTCCTAGCAAAAACATAATAGCTTCAACCTCAAATCCTGTAAATTAATCTATTTTTAAACTGTATCATGAAATCAATCTGCTGTGTAAAAAATTTCAAAGTATGATTCAAAATTGTATTTTAAAACCCTCTAACCGTTGTAACTTTTATTTTCCTTATTTTTAATTTTACATTTTCGATAATACATAAAATAACTGCCGGAAACAGTTTTCGGCAGAATTTATTCATAAAATCCCACTCACAATCATGATTAGTCAATTTTTTCACATAAACCCGTATTATGTTTCATGCATCATCAACGTTGTCCGGTTTATACCATAAACACCGGCAGCATCCTCACATCATTAAAGCGGGGCTTTATATATGTGTTACCTGAATGTTTAAAACAAGTACAATCACGCCTGAATATCAATCTCACCCGTGTGTTATTTATACAAAAGTATCCGTAAATTCCTGCTTAGAGCCATGTAAACAATTAATTTTATAAAGAAAAAAATAAACCACCTGTTTGATGGTTTATCCGTTATAGATTTTTATATTCAGGCTGTCCTGATATATTCAGGAAGGAATATTCCCCGGGAAATGATCCTCGTACCCGACAAAAAATTTCGCCGATTTCCATATTTCATCCTATACCGATCCGTTTGCACCGAGCAATTCTATCAGCCGTTCCAAGTCATCCTTTGAAAAATACTCTATTTCTATTTTTCCTTTATCTTTATTTTTATATTGTTTAATATTCACCGTTGTTCCGAATCTTTCACGCAAGTATGCCTCCTGTTCCCGGATGAACACACTTTTTTCCTGTTTTGGCTTTTTTGTTTCACGTGGAACATATTCATTGAGCTCTTGAACAAGTTTTTCAAGTTGACGGACATTTAATCCTTCTTTGATTACTTTTTCCGCAACTTTTTTCATATTTTCTTTCTTTTTCAATCCCAATAAAGCCCTGCCGTGTCCCATGGATATTTTTCCGTCTGTAATAAGATCCTGTATGTCAGCCGGAAGGGAAAGCAACCGCAAATGGTTGGCGATATGCGGTCTGCTTTTGCCGAGTCTTTTGGCCAAATCTTCTTGTGTTAAGTTCAACCGTTCCATGAGCATCTGGTATGCCGAAGCTTCTTCAATCGGAGTTAAATCCTCCCGCTGGAGATTTTCAAGAACAGCCATTTCCATCATTTGCTGTTCAGAAAGTTCGCGGACAACTACAGGGATCCTTTCCAGCCCGGCAGCTTTTGCTGCACGATACCGTCTTTCACCAACAACGATTTCATACCCTTTAATGCTTTTTCTTGCAATGATGGGCTGTAAAATGCCGTGTTTCTCAATAGAAGCCTTCAGCTCATCAATTGAATCCTGATCAAAGTTTTTCCGTGGTTGATAGGGGTTAGGTCTGAGTTCTTTTATGGAAATTTCTTTTACTGTTTCTTCCTGCTCAGGTTCAATATTAGCAAAAAAAGCATCCAACCCTTTACCTAATCCTCTAGCCATTCTCAGCCACTTCCTTTGCTAATTCTAAATATACTTCAGCTCCTCTTGATTTAGGATCATAAATAACGATCGGTTTTCCGTGGCTTGGAGCTTCACTTAGCCGGACATTTCTGGGAATAACTGTGGAATAGACTTTATCCTGAAAATATTTTTTTACTTCCTCAATCACCTGAAGCCCCAAATTAGTGCGGGCATCCAGCATCGTTAATAATACTCCTTCAATCCTTAAATCATGATTTAAATGTTTTTGGACAAGGCGGACCGTATTAAGGAGCTGGCTTAACCCTTCCAGGGCATAATATTCACATTGCACCGGAATCAGTACAGTATCGGATGCTGTTAATGCGTTTAATGTTAACAGCCCCAATGAAGGCGGACAGTCAATAATGATAAAATCAAATTTATTTTTCACATCATCCAAAGCTCTCTTTAAACGGACCTCTCTGGATATTGTCGGGACAAGTTCAATTTCTGCGCCTGCAAGGTTAATAGTTGCCGGGATGCAATATAAATTTTCTACAAGGGTTGAAAGAACCACTTTATCTGCCGGAACATCATCTACGAGAACATCATAAATGCATTGTTCAATATCCGCTTTTTCAAGCCCGACCCCGCTTGTTGCGTTTCCCTGGGGATCAATATCCACTAATAATACCTTTTTTCCTATATATGCTAGGGAAGCGCCCAGATTTACCGCTGTCGTCGTTTTGCCGACTCCTCCCTTTTGATTAGCAATTGAAATAATTCTTCCCAAGGTTATTCACCTGCCTTTATTGTAAATCTCCCTAAAAATCTTTTATCCTTTCTATTCTTCAATCAAATTTAGGAAACTTTTAAAAATCATTAACTATGTAGTCATGTGATCTATTTTATCATGAAAAAAGATGAAGTTTCACTTTTTCTTGGACGTTGTTACATTTTAGTGCGAATTTCTGTGCGCAGATTATAAAACCATCCTTTTACATGATTAAACTGACAACATATTTAAGTTCAGAAACGCTTATTGCAGCGTTTGTGGCAAAAAATCAGTCCGAGAAACACTTCCATACAGCATTTAATTAATATGCAATCAAGACTAAATATATCATAAGGAAACAAAAGCGCAAGAAGCGGAATGGACATAAATCCTCAAATAATATTTCCGAAAAAGCTTTTTATTTCTTCTTTTCAGGGGGTTTTAAAAACAAAAAAAGAGAAACTAAACATAAATGTTTAATTTCCCGTCGTAAAAACAGTAAAACTATTTTTTTGGTATTTTAATAGTAAACTGATAGTAATCTTCATAGTCTTCCTCTTCAGCGTCCAGCTTGATGCCGTTATCGGTGACCATTGTTAATGATTGGCGGATTGTATTCACAGCAATTCTCATATCTTTACTGAAGGCTTTTCTTTTCGGTTTTGGCTTCGGCTTCTTAACCTCCAACATTCTGGCTACCCGTTCTTCAGTCTGCTTGACATTTAAATTTTTCTCGATGATATCTTTCATCAGTTTGATTTGCTGTTCAGGATTTTTTAAAGGAATCAGCGCCCTGGCATGCCTTTCTGTAATCATCTTTTCAAGAAGAGCTTGTTGAATCTCTTCCGGCAGCTTCAGCAAACGAAGCTTATTGGCAATTGTTGACTGCCCTTTTCCAAGCCTTTGGGCCAAAGCTTCCTGTGTTAAATTGTGTAATTCCAATAATTTTCCATAAGCCATAGCCTCTTCAATGGGAGTAAGTTCTTCCCGCTGCAAGTTTTCGATGAGAGCAACAGAAGCCGTTTCTGTGTCTGTCATTTTTTTCACAATTGCAGGGATTGTATCCCAGCCTAATTTCTTAATTGCTCTCCATCTTCTTTCACCGGCAATAATTTCAAATTTATCAGAATCATATTCTCTGACTACGATTGGCTGAATCATGCCATGTGTATGAATGGTTCTGGAAAGTTCTTCTATTTTATCCTCATCAAAAATGGTTCTAGGCTGAAAACGGTTCGGAATAATATCAGTAACCGGGATATTTCTTATCTCCTCATTTTTACTTTCCGTTTCTGTATTTTCTTGACCCTCTAACGCTTCGGGCTGACTTTTTTCTCCGAAACCAAAAAATCGTGAGAAAGTTTGCTTCATACCCTTGCACCACCTCTCTCAAAACTCCCTGTCACAGTAATGGACACCAAAATTCTTTTATAAAAATTATGCCACAATTATAGGATAATGTGAAACTCCCCATTTTTAGAAAATCAGGAAATTTTCATTCAGCCTGTTTCTTCATTTTTTCATCCGGAAAACAGGCCCCTTTTTATAAAAATGGCTGCCGTGAATGTTTATATGATTGGCGTTTTATTCGGAACACCCGGCTTGCGGGGATATTTTTTCGGTGTTGCTTTTTTCTTGCGAATAATAATAATATTTCGTTCACTTTCTTCAAAAGGGAGTGTGAAAGAATGAATCTTTTCCACTTTTCCTCCTAGAACGGCAATCGCCTTTTTCCCCTGGTCCAATTCTTCAGCGGCATTTGCTGCTTTCATAGCTATAAAGGTGCCCCCTGTTTTTACCAAAGGAAGACAAAGCTCACTTAATACAGACATACGGGCAACCGCACGGGCGGTTACCACATCATATTGTTCACGGTGCTCCCGTTTTTGTCCGAAAGTCTCAGCCCGGTCATGAATAAATGAAACATGGTCTAACTCCAATTCACGGGAAAGGTGTCCCAAAAAAGTAATCCGTTTATTTAATGAATCGACAATGGTTACATTCAGCCCCGGGAATGCAATTTTCAACGGAATACTTGGAAAACCGGCTCCCGCACCCACATCGCAAAGAGACAGAGGCTTGGTAAAATCATAATAAAAAGCAGCCGTTAACGAATCATAAAAATGTTTTAAATACACCTCCGGCTTATCGGTGATTGCCGTCAAATTCATTTTTTCATTCCATTCGACAAGAATCTCATAATATTTTTCAAACTGTTCCAGCTGTCGGGGAGTAAGTTCAACACCTTGTTCCCCGAGCTTGCCGGTGAATTCTTCAATATTCATGCCGTCATCCTTCCTTGAACCCCGACATTTCCGAACGGCTTATCATTCTTCTCCGGAGGAAATTCGGGCAATTTTCCCTTGCTCAAGATAGACGAGTAAAATTGAAATATCTGCCGGATTCACGCCTGAAATCCGCGACGCCTGGGCAATGGAAAGCGGCCGGACTTTTTTCAACTTTTGTCTGGCTTCCGTGGCGATTCCGTTGATTGCATCATAATCAATGTCTTCCGGGATTTTCTTATTTTCCATTTTCAACATGCGTTCCACTTGCTGAAGTGATTTTTCAATGTAGCCTTCATATTTAATTTGAATTTCCACCTGTTCTGCAGCTTCCGGACTCATCTCTGTGTCACGCGGTACGAACTGAAGAAGCTGTTCATAGGAAACCTCAGGCCGCTTCAGCAAGTCGGATGCGCGAATGCCGTCCTTCAACTCGCTGCTGCCAATACTCCTTAAAAATTCTTGCACTTCTTTGGAAGGCTTAATAATAATCGATCGCAGACGTTTAATTTCCGCATCAATGGCTTCTTTTTTGGCAAGAAATTTTTGATAACGTTCTTCACTTATTAAACCGACCTGATATCCGATTTCTGTCAAACGAAGATCTGCATTATCATGTCTCAACAGCAGCCGGTATTCAGCCCGTGAAGTTAAGAGACGGTACGGCTCGTTCGTTCCCTTCGTGACCAAATCATCAATAAGCACTCCGATATAGGCATCCGAACGCTTTAAAATCAACGGTTCTTTGCCGGTGATTTTTCTGACCGCATTAATTCCGGCCATGAGGCCTTGTGCGGCCGCTTCTTCATAACCTGATGTCCCGTTGATTTGGCCGGCCGTATACAAATTTTCAATCTTCTTCGTTTCCAGGGTCGGCCACAGTTGGGTTGGAACGACAACATCATATTCAATTGCGTATCCCGGCCGCATCAACCGGGCATTCTCAAGTCCCGGAACAGAACGCAGCATTTGATGCTGCACCTCCTCCGGCATACTTGTTGACAGCCCCTGCACATAGACCTCATTTGTATTTTTTCCTTCCGGCTCCAGGAAAATCTGGTGACGCGGCTTATCGCTGAATCGGACCACCTTATCCTCGATGGATGGACAGTAGCGCGCCCCCGTACCTTTAATCATTCCGGAAAACATTGGTGCCCGGTGAAGATTTCTGTTAATGATTTCATGGGTTTCACTTGTTGTATATGTGAGCCAGCACGGCAGCTGCTCCGTCTTAAAGTCAACGGTTTCATAGGAAAAAGCAATCGGACCGTCATCACCCGGTTGAATTTCCGTTTTGCTGTAATCGATGGAATTGCTGTTAATCCTCATCGGTGTTCCTGTTTTAAACCGCACCAACTCAAAACCAAGCTCTTCCAGATGTTCGGACAAATTAATTGAAGGCTGCTGATTATTGGGACCGCTCGAATACTTCAATTCACCGATAATAATTTCTCCTCTTAAAAAGGTCCCCGTCGTAAGAACAACTGCCTTCCCGTAATATCTTGCCCCGGTTTTCGTGACGACCCCTTTGCAAATGCCGTCTTCCACAATCAACTCTTCGACCATGCCTTGAACAAGGGTTAAATTCTCCTGGTTCTCCAATGTTTTTTTCATTTCCCGCTGATAGGCAACTTTGTCAGCCTGGGCTCTCAGCGCTCTCACTGCAGGTCCTTTTCCTGTATTGAGCATCCTCATCTGAATATATGTTTTATCAACATTCTTTCCGATTTCTCCGCCCAGGGCATCGATTTCCCTTACAACTACGCCCTTTGCCGGCCCGCCAATGGAAGGATTGCACGGCAAAAAAGCAATCGTATCCAAATTTATGGTAAGCATTAATGTTTTGGCACCCAGTCTTGCTGCGGCCAGACCTGCTTCACAGCCCGCATGCCCTGCACCTACAACAATCACATCATAATTTCCCGCATCATAACCCATATGTTTCCCTCCTTGTTGACTCCCTGCAGAGGTGATAAAATTTCGTTTTCCTGTTTAGATTCAAATAACCATTGCTGCAAAGGTGATTTTCGCTCGCAAACAGCCCGAAAACTCCCGGGTCTTATATGTTAAAGATTCACCAAATATTGCAAAAAGAGCATCCTGTTTCCTTATTTTAAAAATACTGACCGTTCAGCCAGCCGCACTGATCACTGATCTGTAACGAACCCGGTGCACCCGGGCATTGGCTGTTATTTTCCCAAGCAAAATTGGGAGAACAGTTGGTTAATTAAACTCTCATGAACACTGTCGCCGATGATTTCCCCCAGCAGTTCCCATGAACGGGTTAAATCGATTTGCACAATGTCAACCGGCACGCCGGTTTCCACGGCGGCAATGGCATCTTCAACAGCCTGCAAAGCCTGATGGAGCAAAGCAATGTGACGGCTGTTTGAGACATAAGTTAAATCCCCGCCTTCAAGGGATCCTGCGAAAAACAGAGAGGAAATCGCCTCTTCCAATTCATCAATCCCCTCATCATTTAAAAGGGAGGTGGTAATTACCCTGCGATCTTTAGCCAGTTTTTTCACCTTGTCCATGTCAATTTTTTGCGGGAGGTCTGTTTTATTGACAATAACGATTGTATCCATTCCTTCCACAGCCTCAAAAAGCCGTTCATCTTCCGGTGTAAGCTCCTCGGCATTATTTAAAACGAGAAGAATTAAATCCGCTTCCTCCAACACTTTCCGCGAGCGTTCCACTCCGATTCTCTCAACAATATCCTCGGTTTCGCGAATACCCGCCGTATCAAGAAGCCTTAAAGGAACTCCGCGGACGTTAACATATTCCTCGATGACATCCCTGGTCGTCCCCGGAATGTCAGTGACAATCGCCTTATTTTCCTGAACGAGACTGTTCAATAACGAGGATTTTCCGACATTGGGCCGTCCAATTATGGCTGTTGACAAACCTTCCCGCAAAATTTTGCCCTGCTGGGATGTTTGCAGAATCCTTTTGATTTCTTCACGGACGTAACGTGCTTTCTCAATCAGCACTTTATGCGTCATTTCTTCTACATCATCGTACTCGGGATAATCAATATTCACTTCTATATGAGCGAGCGTTTCAATCAGTTCCTGACGCAGCTTTCTGATCTTCTTCGATAATCTTCCTTCCATTTGTCCCAGAGCGACGTTCATCGCTTTATCTGTTTTGGCCCTGATTAAGTCGATCACAGCCTCCGCCTGGGACAAGTCAATGCGTCCGTTCAGGAAAGCCCGTTTTGTAAATTCGCCCGGCTCGGCCAGTCTGGCTCCTTCTTTTAAAACAAGCTGAAGCACGCGGTTTACGGATACGAGACCGCCGTGGCAATTGATTTCAACAACATCTTCTTTCGTAAATGTTTTCGGAGCCTTCATCACTGAAACCATTACTTCCTCTGCCGTTTCATTTGTTTCCGGATCAATGATTTTTCCGTAATGAATCGTATGGCTCGCTACATCTTTCAGTCTTTTTCCTTTTTTCCCCCTGTAAATCTTGTCCGCTATGGCAATCGCTTCATTTCCGCTCAATCTCACAATGCCGATGGCTCCTTCCCCCATCGGAGTCGATATGGCTGCTATCGTATCAAACTCCACCGTTTTCACCTCTTTCCCCTTTTCTGATATTTTTCTATTTTAACGGCTCATTGATTTTTGGCCTGTTCTTTCTTCCTTCATCGGAATTCTTCAATTTCTGCTTTTAAAAAATAATTTTTCTAATTTATTAAGATAACACACCATTTTTTATTAAAAAAGCCTTCTGCGCTCTCAGCATTGAAATTATCCACAATTTTCTTCAATATGCCTTATTTTATCTTATCCACATGTGAATAACAATAACGGGAAATCAATTCTGTCCACAATCCACAAACAATGTTCTTTCATTATTGGCGATTGTGGATATTTTTAAACAAAGAAGAGGACGAAAGTTGGTACCTTGAACGGAAAATTGAAAGTCCTATCAAAAACTGCCGGGGAAAAGAGACGGAGGCAACCCCCTAAGGGAACGGCAACATCCTTATAAGAGCGCTGCAGATTTTTCTGCCTTTTTTATAAAATATCAAACTATTAGGAGAAACCGTTATTTTTGTTGCCGGACAAACGGGGACCCGTAAAATACTTTTAAAGATGGCCGGAATTAAAGTACAGTCCGGATTCAAATTGGGATAGTTACGGAGAGAAGACGGCCGGCATCCGTGCGTTTGGCTCTTTTTAATAGAAAACTAACCTCTTTTTCTCGGGAAATTTTTATAAAATAAAAAGCTGCCCCAACCCGGAAAAGCCCCCGGCTGAAGCAGCTGTTTGATTAAAATGTGCAATTTTTAAATTGGCCGTTTACTTTACCGGCGCAATAACAATATGGCGGTTCGGTTCGACACCATCAGAAAAAGTCTTTACATGTTCATGATTCATCAATGCGGTATGAATGACTTTGCGCTCATAAGACGGCATCGGCTCAAGGACAACCTTATGACCGGTCCGCACGGCTTTTTCCGCCAGCCGTTCCGCAAGATTAACCAATGTTTCATTTCTACGTTTACGATAATTTTCCGCATCCAGCATAACGTTCAGATATTGATCTGAATGACGGTTAATAACAAGCTGCGTCAAATATTGCAGCGAATTTAATGTTTGTCCTCTTTTTCCGATTAAAAGGGCGATTTTTTCTCCGGAAAGCAAATAAATCACATATTTGCCGTCTCTTTGGACTTCAATTTCCACCGGAACACCCATTTTTTCACTGACATCAATCAAAAATTTTTTTCCTTCCTCAATTGGATCAATTTTCATCGTTACTTTAACAACAGCCGGACGCGCTCCAAAACCGAAAAAACCCTTTTTTCCTTCATCAATGATTGAAATTTCCGCTTTGTCCCTTGTTGTTTTTAACTGGGCTAAAGCTGTATTTACTGCTTCTTCGACAGTTTGTCCTGTAGCAGTTACTTGTTTCACTTTTTAGCTCCTCCTGCATTACCAGCTTCTTTTATTTCTGGCGCTTTAATAAAATATGTTTGTGCAATTCCAAAGAAGTTACCGATTACCCAATATAAAGACAGGGCTGCCGGAAAGGTGAACGCAAAAACCATGATCATAACCGGCATAATATAAAGCATCATTTTCATTTGCGGATTTTGAGCAGATGCGCCTGCCATGGCCAATTTTTGTTGAATGAAGGTTGTGATCCCGGCAAGGACAGCAAGAATGGGATCCGGGCTTCCCAAGCCAAACCACAAAAATTGATCTTCGGCAATGACTCTTGTCCGTGTAATGGCATGGAAAAATCCAACCAGAATTGGCAATTGAATTAAAATAGGGAAACAGCCGGACAACGGATTGACATTATATTTTTGGAATAATGCCATTGTTTCCTGCTGCAGCTTTTGCTGTGTCACTGCATCCTTTGAACTGTATTTTTTCTGAAGTTTTTGCAGCTCAGGCTGGAGAGCTTGCATCGCTTTTGTACTTTTCGTTTGCTTAATCATAAGCGGCAAAATTAACAGACGGATTAAGATCGTCACAAGAATAATGGAGATCCCGAAACTGCCCCACGCTATATCAGCAACCCATATAAGTAACTGGGATAATGGGTAGACAACAAATTCATTCCAAAATCCTTCGCTTTCAGATGTGATCGGTTGGTCATATTCCGTACAGCCTGTTAAGAGGGTTATTAGAAGAACCAATCCGAAAACGAGTGCTAATTTTTTCTTCAAACGCTTTTTCCTCCTTACTACCCGCTAATCTATTTCCCTGCTATGAATAAAAATTTATAAGGTCCATTGTTTTCAGTGTAACCAAATGTATTGTATCATCTTTTCTATCTGTTTGCTTTAGAAAATTGTCGAGTTTCAAAAATTAGTTTTTACTCTGAATTTCATTAGTTTTCCCCTTTAATACTTTTGAAAGTTTCAAAACATGAATCAGGCTGTTTTTTATCTCAAAAAAACCCATCTCTGCAGTTGGTTTGCGGGCAATGATAATATAATCGTACTCATGCTCCAGGACATTTTCGAGTTCATGAAAAGCCTGGCGGATGCATCTCTTAATTCTGTTCCGTGTCACAGCATTGCCCAACTTTTTGCTGACAGAAATCCCGATTCGAAAATGAGTTTGCCCCGGTTTTTTTAAGGAATAAACAACAAACTGGCGATTGGCAAAAGAACGCCCCTTTTTAAAAACCTCCTGAAACTCGGTATTCTTTTTTACTCTGTATGCTTTTTTCATAACCGGCACACCTTCAATTCTGCTGCAAAAATATCTTTTTTCCCCTGAACTGCCTCTCATTGATTCCGCTTTCAATCATGGCAATCATCATAATGAAAGATTGTTTTTCTTTCACGCCGTCCGGCTTTATCCGCCAGCCCTGTTCATTTTCAGAAAAAAGACCACTGACATTTCAGTGGTCTATGCTGATAATACTTTTCTTCCCTTGCGACGGCGTCGTGCAAGTACTTTACGTCCGTTTGCTGTACTCATACGGCTGCGAAAACCGTGGATTTTCTTTCTTTTTCTTTGGTTTGGTTGAAAAGTCCGTTTCATATATGACACCTCCCCGAGGAATGGGTTTGCTTTTTAAGACAGTCTGTATAATTATAATAACGGTGTATGAAAATGTCAACAGCCGCCTGCTTTTGCCCGGACCGCTTTTACACCCGCAGTAAATTTTATCTTCCGGTGTTTCCGGTTCCTCTTTTTGCCGCTTTTTATAAAATTTTGCCGCAGTTCCTCTATTTTTTCAATTCTCTCAATCAATAAAATTTCCATGACTTAAAAAAATTTCTTCCTCTTTGACCAATTTTTTCTCCTGAAACCGGCCCCCGGATAAAAGAATAATCCTTTTCTGACACTATTCCGCACTTTGTTTATCCTCTTGTGAATAACTTTCGACAAACTTTCAAATTATCCACAACACGTATAGACAGTTTTTTCACAAATCCATAACCT
>JANWJP010000001.1 GCA_025451895.1 Robertmurraya sp. | reverse complement strand
TTAAATTCTTCAAACTTCTTAACCAAATCATAAAAAGACATGCCTTTATCCACTTGTTCCTGTGAAATACCTAAAAAAGATTTGCAGCGTTTTGACAAAATAGGGAAGCTAACCGGGGTTACATAAGAAGAAAATTGTTCATAAATTTGATTATTTTTGACAGCTACAATGCCGACTTCAATAATCTCAGGGAAAAATCCGCGATACATCTCCGTTTTCTCCGGCATCGTAAATTCAAAATCTATAAATAAATGCTGACTGTCCTCACTCATTTTCACACCCTCCTTCCGAAAAATTACCTCTGCCTGAACAAAAAACAGAAGCCTTTCCTACATTCCGGCCAGCATACTGACCCGTTCATTACCTACCATTATACCATGATTTAGGAGAATATTTTTAATTCTTAAATAGAAATTTAATGCTTTTTTTGATCTTTCAAACAAATAAAAATCCCCTCGAAATTGAGGGGATTCTTAGAATTGAAGAAAATCTGTTATTTATTTCGCAATGCCTGCGGAATATAAACACAAAATGGTTCACTTTCCAAATAATCTCCGGTGACCGCATAAGCTCTGGAGCGGGAACCTCCGCACACATAGCGGAATTCGCAAACCCCGCATTTTCCTTTATAAAGATCCGGATTACGCAATTCCTTAAGAACCGGGGATTCACGGTATATTTCTTTTAGCGGCTTGTCTTTTACATTTCCTACCACAATCGGAAGCAAACCGCTCGGCATGACTTCTCCTATATGGGAGACAAAAATAAATCCGTTTCCGTCATTCACGCCTTTGGGTGCCCGTTTCAGGCCGTCGACTAATTCGGCATGAGTTCCGGTGATTGAGTCCTGGTAATCAATTTCCCCTTTGGCTATCTTATTTTCCCGCATTTTCTGCTGAAGAACGACGCGGCGGAAATGCTGGGCAGCCGTCGTTTTAATGTCGTATGGAGCAGTTTTGCTTAATTCATAAAGCCAAAGGAACACTTTTTCGTGCTCTGCAGGAGTCAAACATGCATCCAATTGTCCCCTGCCGGTCGGTACAAGCAAAAAGATGTACCACATAACCGCTTTTAACTCTTTTACTAACTCCGCCATTGTCTCAAGTGAGTCGTAATTATATCTGGAAATCACCGTATTAATCTGCAATGGCATATTTAACTCATTTAATTGTTTGATTTTTTCAATTGTCAGGTCAAATGAGCCGGGAGTGCCTCTGAATAAATCATGTATTTCCGGTGTCGGACCGTCAAGACTGAGACCCCACCGAGATAAGCCCGTTTCCTTTGCCTTAATCATTTTTTCAACGGTTACGTTATCTGTGGCACTGGGAACCATTGAAACCCGCATTCCTTTTTTAATGGCATAATCGGCGAGTTCAAAAAGGTCTTCCCTCATCATACAGTCTCCGCCGGTAAAGACGAGCATCGGATTATCCATTTCATATATTTCGTCAATAAGACGGAGCCCTTCTTCATGGGTTAATTCATTCGGGTCCGGCTTCAGTTGTGCGTCAGCACGGCAATGCACACATTTTAGCTGGCAAGCTCTTGTTACCTCCCAAATTACAATAAACGGATTTTTGTTATAATCAATACTTTTTCCGATTCCGTGTCCATGACCATGTCCATGTCTGTGAGGATGTTCTTTTCCGATCACTTTTTTTCACCAATCTCTTTAGAATTTTTTTAAATCTGATCAAATTATAGGACTTAAAAGCCAGAATGAAGGAATAAAAATGTTACAATTTTGGGACATTTTCATGTTGCCAAGTGACTTTTTGGTAAGTTTTTTTTTACCGGTACCATTTAACTATCAGAGCAAAATATGCTATTATTTTTTCTGTCAGAGAAAATCAAAGTATAATGGAGGATAATACAGGTTCCAACCGGTTTATTCAAAAAATGAGGTGTATTTGAAAAATGGAAATAGAAATGATTGGACTAATTGTTATTTTAATCCTTGTACTTTTCTTACCTTTTACGGTAAAAAAAGTTGAACACAATTTGGAAGTTTTCTTATTTATTATGGGGATATTAGCTGCTTCCATAAGCGGTATGATGAAGTGGCCTTTAATAGAAAAAGCCCTCATCGATCCGATAAATATCACCCTCGCGGTTCTTTTGGCCGGCCTTCTGACAAAATGGCTGCAAGGACCTTTGGAAAGATCAATTTCATCCCTTAACCGGGCATTGTCACCACGGATATTTTTCGCCCTGACAGTAATCATATTGGGGCTTATCTCCAGCATCATCACTGCAATTATCGCGGCAATCATTCTTGTCATGATTATCAATGCCCTGCCTCTTGAACGGAAATCACAAATCCGCTTTACGATTATTGCCTGTTATTCGATTGGAATGGGTGCAGCCTTAACTCCTCTGGGTGAACCGCTGTCCACCATTACCGTCAGTAAACTGGATGAAAGCTTCTTCTATTTGATAGAACTGATTGGTTGGGAAGTTATTTTATCCGTCATTGTTTTTGGGGTTTTAACCTTATTTTTTGTGAAGCCTTTGAATACAACTGACAGTTTGCAAGGAAACAATGGTTCTGAGACTTATATGGAAATTATTATCCGGGCGGCTAAAATTTATTTGTTTGTAATGGGCTTAACTTTCCTCGGCCACGGCTTTGAACCGTTTATTAATGCATATATTATTGATCTGCATCCGATGTTGCTTTACTGGATTAATATGATCTCCGCAGTATTGGATAATGCAACCCTTGCAGCGGCTGAAGTCAGCCCTCTGATGCCTGTGGAAACTCTCCGGGCGGTGTTGCTGGGGCTTATTATTAGTGGCGGAATGCTTATCCCCGGAAATATTCCAAATATTATTGCCGCCGGAAAGCTTAACATTACAAGTAAAGAATGGGCCCGCTTTGGTGTGCCGGTTGGACTGATCACAATGGTTGTGTTCTTTATCATCCTTTTCGTTATTCTCTGATACATCAAAAAAGCAGAGACTGTCTTTTTAGTCTCTGCCTTTTTATTTGGCCGTCGTTCTACAAATAAAATCTTAAAAACTTAGAAACAATCGTAACCGGATTTTCTGTCTGAACAATAGCATAACAATATTATTTTACATTCCGGCATATATGATTTTCTCACAATTTTAATCATTATTTCGTAGTGCTTGTTTGCAAAATCATTCATTTTTGGCTGAAATTACTTCTCCAACGGAATAATGGCCATCGTGCACCTTGAAACACAAATCAACCGGCCATTTTCATCGGTAATTCGAACATCCCAAACCATCGTCTTTCTGCCCCTGTGCAGCAATGTTCCTGTTGCTGTAACTATGCCATCCCGTTTTCCCCTGACATGATTCGCATTGATTTCTAAACCGACAACTGCTTCCGTTTCTTTATCGATCAGTTCGAAGGAACCATGGGAAGCCACAGATTCTGCCAAAGCAACGGAAGCACCTCCATGCAGAAGACCAAACGGTTGCCGCGTCCTGTTATCAACAGGCATGGTTGCCACCACATATCCATTATCGTTTTTTATAAATTCTATTCCTAAATGTTCAAGCAATGTATTTTTATACACGATGTTCATCTCCTCTCAACTCAAAGATTACCTTGCTTTGCGGCTATGCTTTTTCTTGATGAAAATAACCAGCACAAAAGCAAATGCTGCTATTCCGGTGAGGACAAAAACCTCCGTTTCAAGTTTTGATATTTTTTCTTGATTATCTTTAAACCAAAACCCCAGATTAAAAATAATCATCAGCCATGTAAACGCCCCCGTGTAAGCAAAAGGAGCAAACGAACGG
Source organism: Robertmurraya sp. (assembly GCA_025451895.1). Classification (GTDB taxonomy): domain Bacteria; phylum Bacillota; class Bacilli; order Bacillales; family Cytobacillaceae; genus CALKIU01. Next base: position 3,339 of record JANWJP010000001.1, on the reverse strand, counting down.
TAAGAAAGTCCGCTGAGTCCATACAAAAACGGAACAAAATTTCTTAATCCGGGAAAAAAATAACTGAATAATAAAGAATACTTATGATATTTTCCGATCATCTTCACGGATTTGGCAATGGTTTTTCGAAATCTTTTTCTTTTTTGCAGGATCGGTAACAGTTTGCTGCCAATCATTCTTCCTATTAAATATACAGTCGTAATCGCCGCAAGTATCCCCGCATACACAGTAATAAAAGTATAAAAAGGTTGCAATACTCCTTGCGCTGCTGCAGCACCGGCCAGCATTCCAATCACTTCATTCGGCACGGGAGCACCGATCACACTAACCCAAAGATATAAAAACAAACCAAAATAGCCGGCATTTTCTATTATATTTAATATGAAATCGAGTCCCATTCGGCTCTTCTCCTTATTTAAAAAAATCAAGAAAACATTGCTGCAGAACACATTTTACCTTTTCTTTCCTTAATAATTAAATTGTAACAAATTTTTTTCCAAAAAAAAGTTCGTTATCAGCCGGGCTTCGAATGACATATGATAACAAAGACAATACGTGCCCGTATGCATTTGCTCTTTGTCAAAAGCAGTAATATGAAAGGAGAACTCCCATGCTGTCACATTATCCCTTCCCATCTTGTTCATGGGCCGGTTGGTCCGGGCCGGGTTTTGTTCCTTATTATTATTTTTATTATTATCCCTTGGTGAACCCTTTCCGGCGCCAATACCAGGAAGTAGATCCTGCCATTTTTATGTCTTCGGCAAAGCATATGAAACCGCTCTTAAAAGACGCAGGCACACTGTTAAATAAAATGGCTGATTCATGGAAATTTGCCTTTGATCTGATGTCTGCGGCACAAGAATCCAACCAGCAAAAAGTTGAAACTATAATAAAGGGAGCCGGCATTTCACTCGTTCCAAAAATCACCTACAACCCGGACGGTCTGAATCTTTATTTTACTTCAATAGACAATCAAGTGGAGTGCTGTCATCTGACCCTGCAGCTGAGGTGGAATTAACAGTGTCTGATTAATATCGGAATATGTCTCTTATCCACTGTCACTTGCAGCGGTATAGCAGCTGTCCTTTTATTAAAAAAAGGGCCCGCTGCTGTCCGAAACCTCAATCACAAACCGCTTTGCCGCCAACGAAGAAAGCTCTCATTAAAACAAATGAGAGCTTTTGCGGCAGATATTTTTTAAGTTTAATCAAAACCCGGTCAATAATAAGGACCGTAGCCGTAACCATATGGATAAGGCGGATAATACGGGTAAGGATATGGAACCGGATATGGACGCGGACGTCCGAAGCCGCTTCCAATCACCCCGCCCGCCAAACCGCCTAAAAACCCGCCCACAAGCGGGGCGCCAAAAAGAAAAAAGCGCTGATCAACCGGGGGCAAACCTCTGTACATATTCACTCCGGGCAACCTCCTTCATCGTAACTGGTCATCTACACTATATTCTATGCAGCAATAAGGAGGCTGAATGGGCTAAGCATCCAATTTATAAAGAGTTCGGTCAGCCTTAAACAGGTAAATAAGAAAAAAATTGCAGCTGATACACAAACCTTATTGTTATTGTTGCATTTACCCGAAACATTACATTTTGACCAGCAGTAAAAATCATTCAAGACAGAACCCGTTTTGATCCGGGCTTGTTTTTGCCGGCCTTTATTTATTAAAGGTTCCGGTTTATCCGTAAAAAGAAATAAATTTCAAAATATCCTCTATTCTTCTTTTAAGACACAGGCTCTACTTTCTCATTGATCTTCGAAAATCTCTCGACTAAAAGAGCCAAAGTTCTTGTCATTACCCCTGTTGCCCCTTTTGGCCCCAAGTCCGTGGCTTTGTCTGATGTAGCCGTACCGGCAATATCAAGATGAACCCAGGGAGTATCTTCCGCAAACTCGCCTACAAACGCTCCGCCCATGATTGCATGTCCTTCCCTGCCCGGTGAATTATTTAAATCAGCAATTTCACTGCTGCGAACACGTTCCCAATCATCTTCAAAGATCGGCAGCCTCCAAATCCTTTCTCCTGCCTCGGCTGAAGCTTCCAGAACCTGTTCGAACCACTCCTCATTATTTGTCATCGCTCCTGTTGTTTTCACTCCGAGGGCAGTGATCACTCCTCCTGTTAATGTAGCTACATCAACGAGGAAAGAGGCTCCATGCATTTTTGCATAGGTAACCGCATCTGCCAAAACGAGACGCCCTTCCGCATCTGTATTACGAACCTCAATCGTTTTTCCGCTCAGGGATGTAATGACATCATCTGGTTTTAATGCATTTCCGCTTATCATATTATCTGTTGCTGCTATGACAGCAACCACATTTTGTTCAGGCCGGAATTCGCCGATGATTTCCATTGCTCCAAGGACGGCGGCCGCTCCGCCCATATCCGATTTCATTCCGACAATCCCGGACTTTGTTTTTATGGAATATCCACCTGTATCAAAGGTGATCCCTTTTCCGACCAAGCCGATGACATCCTTCCATTCATCTTTCCCCTGATATTTTAAAACTATCATTTTCGGTGGCTCTTTGGATCCCTGGTTCACAGCCAGAATTGCGCCCATTCCCAGCTTTTCCATATCCTCTTTTTCCAGAATCTCCACTTCAAAGTCATACTTTTCCGCAAGTTTCCGGGAATAATCAGCCAGATCTGTTGCTGTCAGCATATTTCCCGGCAGATTTACAAGATCCCGGGCCGAATTGGTGCCTTTGCCGAGAATATATCCGACTGTTAAAGCAGACTTAAGTTCTTCCGGTTCGGCTGTTTGACAGTAAACAACGAGCCCTCCGAGTTGTTTATCAGGAGCGTTCTTCTGCTTATAGCCGCTGAACGCATATGTAGACAGAGGCAGTGCTTCACTTAATGCATAGGCCGCATCGACGGGGGAAATATTTTCGGAAACAAAGCTGTCCACATAAACAGCCGCTTCTTCCAATCCTGCCTTTTTCACTTCTTTAAAAACTTTCCCGAATGCCTCCCGAATTCCTGAAAATGTCGCATCCTTTTCCTTGCCCAAGCCGACAAAAATCAGACGCTTGGCCCCGATTTTCTTAAATGCCGGCATTTTAAAAATTCTTTTCTCTTTTGCTGACAAATCTCCTTCCTTGACCAACTCAGTCAAATACCCGGAAAAAAGCTCATCAAGTTTTTCCAAACAACCGGAAAATTTGACGGGTTTTTCATAAAGACCGACAATGAGACAAGGATGCTCCTCACGAAAATTGATTTCTTGCTGAACTATAAACACAAATCTCACCTCCGCAAATATACTTTGATTATATCCCAAAAACAGGGATCACCTAAAGAAATCGCATCATAAAAGGG